>JAJQGV010000035.1 GCA_021200215.1 Ruminococcus sp.
GAGATACTTTTTAGAATATCCTCAGTAGATGGAGCATCTTGGCTAACGTTGTTAGTAATCTTTGGAATATCTCTAACAGATTTTATAATAGTTTTAGGCACTATTCCATGTTCCATATTGTACTGCAATTGGATATTTCTACGGCGATAGGTTTCTTTAATAGCAGATTCCATAGCAGAGGTAACGGTATCGGCATACATAATAACTCTGCCATTAGAATTTCTTGCAGTACGTCCAATGGTTTGAATCAAAGCAGTTTCGGAGCGTAGGAAACCTTGTTTATCGGCATCTAGGATAGCTACTAAGGTTACTTCAGGGATATCTAAGCCCTCACGCAGTAGATTAATTCCCACAAGTACATCGAACTCATTAGAACGGAACTCTTTTATAATTTCCATACGCTTAATGGTATCAGTTTCGTGATGCATATACTTAACACGAATATTGTAGCCTTCTAAGTATTCGGTTAAATCCTCAGCCATCTTTTTGGTTAAGGCGGTTATTAGAATTTTTTCACCTTTAGGAGTACGTATATTAATCTCAGATATTAAATCGTCCATTTGACCGTCTATAGGTTTAACATCTATTTCAGGGTCTAGTAGTCCAGTAGGTCTAATAATTTGCTCAGCAATCTGCTTAGAGTGTGACCTTTCAAAGTTGCTAGGTGTAGCCGATACAAATATAGTTTGATTCAACTTATCCAAGAACTCATTGAAGTTAAGAGGTCTGTTATCGTAAGCACTAGGGAGCCTAAAACCAAAATTGACTAGATTATCCTTTCTAGAGCGGTCACCAAAGTACATGGCATTAACTTGTGGTATTGTAACATGACTTTCATCTACTATTAGTAAGAAGTCTTTAGGGAAATGGTCTAGTAGAGTGTAAGGAGTACTTCCTTTAGGTCGTCTTGAGAGTACCCTTGAATAGTTTTCAATACCACTACAGAATCCTGTTTCAAGGAGCATTTCCATATCATAGTGAGTACGTTCTTCAATGCGTTGAGCCTCAATATGCTTGCCATGTGCTTTAAAGTACTCAATCCTTTCAGATAGTTCCTCATCTATATCCTTAATGGCAGTTTGTATATTCTCCCTAGATATAGCATAGTGTGTAGCAGGAAATATTATAGTGTGTTGCAACGTAGATATCACTTTACCCGTAAGATGGTCTATTTCACAGATTCTGTCTATCTCATCACCAAAGAACTCTACTCGGATAGCTTTTTCATTGGACATTACTGGAAATACTTCCACGATATCACCACGTACACGAAACTTGTTACGTTTAAAGTCTATATCATTTCTTTCGTAGCGTATAGCCACTAATCTTTTAATAAGGTCATCACGGGATATATTTTGCCCTTGCCTTAAAGATATCATAGCCTCTTTGTACTCGTTAGGGTCGCCAAGTGAATATATACATGAAACACTAGCTACTACTATAACATCTTTTCGTTCTGCCAACGCACACGTTGCAGAATGTCTTAGCTTGTCTATCTCCTCATTGATTTGAGCATCTTTTTCGATAAATGTATCAGAGTTTGGAATGTATGCTTCAGGTCTGTAATAGTCATAGTAAGATACAAAATACTCCACAGCGTTGTTAGGAAAGAACTCTTTAAATTCTGAATATAGTTGACCTGCTAAAGTCTTATTGTGAGCCAATACTAGAGTAGGCTTATTAACATTTTCTATTATGTTTGCCATAGTAAAAGTCTTACCAGAGCCAGTAACTCCCAATAGAGTTTGAAAGTCATACCCATTATTAATGCCGTCTACTAAAGTCTTTATAGCTTGTGGTTGGTCACCAGATGGCTTATAGTTAGAAACCAACTTAAATCTATCCATATAATAACAACTCCTTAATGTTTAATCATAATATGTAGAATTTATATCTTTTAGATAGCCATTGCTAAACATAGATATTCCATTATTCTTAGATACTACTATATGGTCTATTAATGTTATACCAATAGATTTAAGTATTTTTATAGCTTTAAGAGTATTATATATATCACTATCAGATGGCAGACAATTACCATCGGGGTGATTATGCATAAGAATAATATCTCCCGAATTGTATTTTTCAGCTCTTTCTATAATCTTTTTAATATTAAGTATCACAACAGAATCATTATCCATAGTACAGATATCCTCACAAGATATATAGTTACAATCCTTATCAAGATATACTGCCTTAAGCACCTCGTTAGTTTCACCTATGTATTGATGTATAGCAAAGTTCAACGCATTATCTTTAAACTTAAAGCTTGGTATAAAGTCGTAATGTTTAAAGTATATTTTACATATTTGAGGTATCATTTTGATAAGGTTTGCAGAGCTTTCATTAACACCATCTACCTCTTGGAGCATTTCCATATCGGCATCAAATACCTTATTTAAGTCACCAAACTTGTATATAAGGTTATGAGCAATTTCATTGGTATTTTTTCTAGGAATGGAATAGAATAGTAAAAGTTCTAAAACTTCATGTTCTTCAAACGAGATAAAACCATGTTGTACAAACTTTTTTCTAAGTCTTTCCCTATGACCCTCATGATTTTTATCCATAAAATATATAATCCTTTCCACGTAAAATGTAATAATACATTAACATTATTATTCATTAAGTTTTGCCCATTCTTCAAATAGAGAGTCACATAGGTTTTTAATCTCATCTATACGAGAGCATTTTTCATTCATAAGTTCATAGTTAGAAAAGACTTCTTTAAGAGTAATCTCTTCTTCCAAAGTAGCTTGTTCACTTTGGAGAGTTTCCATTAAAGATTCAATATCCTTAATACGTTGACGTTTTTTAGCCTCAAGAGTACGTTGTTCCTTAGATTTGTATGTTTTTATCTTACTATCCTTAGCCTTGTGTAGTTCGGCTAGACGTTTTTCTTCATCTTGAGCAACCCTTATAGCGTTTTCACGTTCAGATTTAAACTTAACGTAGTCATCGAAACCACCTGTAAAGTCTTTCACACCGTTGGCAGTAATCTCCATAGTTCTAGTAGATAGCTTATTTAAAAGGTATCTATCATGTGATACGAAAAGTATAGTACCAGTATAGTCACATAGAGCATCTTCTAGCACTTCTTTAACGAAGATATCTAAGTGGTTTGTAGGTTCATCTAGTATTAATACGTTGCCTTTTTCTAACATCATGATTGCAAAGCATACTTTAGCACGTTCGCCACCACTTATTACACCTATCTGTTTGAATACATTTTCTCCTGTGATTCTAACCTTACCTAAAAGACTTCTAACTTCAAGGTCGGACATAGTAGGATATCTATAATGAATCTCTTCCATTACCGTATTGGCTGGATTAAGGTTAGTACTTTCTTGTTCAAAGTACGATATCTTAACGTTGTTAGCCCAAGATATTCTTCCCTTATGTGGAATCTTTCCTTGAAGTACTTTCAATAATGTAGACTTTCCTATGCCATTATCTCCAATTATGGCAATCTTTTCGCCACGTTTAACCTCAAAAGATAGCGTATCTACTAAGGTTTTACGATTACTGCCACTGCCTACCGATATATCTATATTCTTAACCTTAAGTAGGTCAAATGGGGGTTCTATGCCATATTCAAAGCTAAGCTTAGAGTTTTTCTCATTGCCTAGAGGTTTTTCTATAATCTCCATTCTATCCAAAGCCTTAACTCTGCTTTTAGCACTTTTAGAAGTAGATGCTCTAACTAGATTCTTAGCTACATAGTCTTGCATTTTAGAAATCTCTTTCTGTTGTTTTTCAAACTGTTTCCATTGTGTGTTTACGGCTTGTTTTTTTAGGATAGTATATGTTGAATAGTTTCCTTTATACCTAGTTAGTTTAGACCTTTCAATCTCGCATATGCTAGTACAGAGCTTATCCAAGAAGTATCTATCATGAGATACTATTAATAAAGCTCCCTTATAGTCCTTTAGATAATCTTCTAACCACATAACCGTTTTAAAGTCTAAATGGTTGGTAGGTTCATCTAGGATTAATAGTTTAGGCTGTTCAAGGAGCAGTTTAGCCAAAGCCAACCTAGTTTTTTCGCCACCACTAAATCCAGATATTGTTCTGTTGTAAGTATCTTCAGCGAAACCCATGCCATTAAGTATAGTTTTAATCTTAAAGTCACGATTATAACCATCGTTTACTTCATAGTACGTAGATATCTTAGAGTACTCTACACTAAGCGATTCATCGATGTTTTCATTTTCAGACATATAGCGTTCCAACTGTTTCATACGGTCAAGAACCTTATCAAGATGTACGAACACACTTTTCATCTCTTGCATAACGGTACTAGACTTATCTAAGCCACTATGTTGTTGTAAATATCCTATACTTGAGTTATCAGTAATAGATATTTTAACGTCCTTTGAGTTGATTCTATCGGGGATTTCTTTTCCAGTGATAATTCTAAGCAAGGTAGTTTTTCCACAACCGTTTCTACCAATTAGACCGATTCTATCATGGTTTTCAATAGTAAGGTCAACACCATCTAAGATTATATTACCATTATATACCTTTGAGATGTTGTTTAAATCTAAAATCATGTGTATGGATATCCTCCTAAACTAAAATATTTTGCAATACTATGATTATATCACTTTTGTGACCTACTCTCACTGCCTATGCTACGCATAGAGTCGGAATTTCTCGTTCAATACATTCAATGGTGTAAGTATCAACGAGCCAACCGTTCTATTTAATTAATAATTAATAGTTAATAATTAATAAATCTCTATTCTAATTGCAATGATAATTATACTACAAACTTTCAAATTTGTCAATAATGGAAATGCATTTCATTTCCACATAAGAGTTAAGGAAATCTTATTGAGATTAGTTAAATTTTACAATTATGTAGAAGGCAGAACATCTATAATTGACGTTCTGCCTTATTAAAGAGGATATATATTTGGATAGCTTAATTACTTTACACGTTTAGCAAATATTACTATTCTCCAACCGTCTGCAGTATCGCAAGTTTGTAGGGTCAATATATCCTGTCCAAAGCTTGGAGTGATACCAGTATCATAGTAAGTATTTTCTTGAGTCAACTTTAGATGCTCATTGAAAGTATCTTCGTCCATAGATAGATACTTTTCGTTCCAATAGTTGAACTTAGTACCATTTGCACGACCATATATTGAACATACTGCATATATTTGATATAGTCTTTGATGGTCATCGGTACTAATCTCTATGTATTGATGTTCTTGCCAATAAGACTTGTTCTTATAGTTAGCTAGGCTAGAGAACATAGTATTATCGCTTAGGTTATGACCATATATTATTACGTTCTCGGTAACGTCTTGAGAGTCTAACTTACCCGAAAGAGAACATCTATAGTCTAGTTCTATAGCACCCCTAGAGGATTCTGAACCGTTCCAGTTATGCTGTAGATAGTAGTTGTTATCTTCTACGGTAGGTTGCATTAGTGGATAGTCTATATATTTGTTATCTATATATATCCAACCCTTTAAATCGGAGTAGGAAGCGTTCCACTTATTAACTAAACTTTGGTTAGATACAAACTCATAGTTAGAATGCTCAATAAGGTCAATATCCCAATCGGATAGAGAGTCCATAATGGTACTATGTAAAGAATTTAGTAGGCTAATAACCTCTTTAGAGCTTAAATATCCGCCTTTAAAAGCGTTCTTTATATAGTTCTTGCAATAAGTTTCAATAGAACTGTAGTTTTTGTAAGTAGCAGACTTTATAGTATTTTCTAAGTTAGTATAGAAGTTTTTATTAAGTTCAATGTTCTTATTTTGAGTATCTGTAATGTTAGTAGCGTATCTAAATAGGTATAGTATGTCATTAGATTTTATTTCAGCGTCTATACAAATAGACTTTAGATACTCTTTTACAATACTTAAAGCCTCGTCAGGAGTTTCTGCATCGTTGTTATATAGGTAGTCATCTACTTTTGCTTGAATGGATAGTAACCTAGTTTCATATGGTAACTTAAATAGTATATCGTCACTAACTATCATGGTAGATGGGTTTAACGTAGTAGTAGGTAAATCTGTAATAGCTTGAGATATTACAGTATCTTGTGTCGTAGTTTCTGTAGACGTAGTAGTATCAATAGATGTTGTAACTTCAACAGTTGTTGTAACCTCTGATGTAGTATCAGTGGTAGTATCGTCAATGTTAGTAGTAGTTATGGTAGTAGTAGTATTCATAGGTGTGGTAGTAACAGTAGCACTAGCCGCAGCGTATGATATCTTTTTATTAGCCATAGCCATTACATTAGAAGTTTCGTCGGCATTACAAACCAATCCCGAAGAGAACATAGTAACTACACATATAGCAGTAACTATAGCCTTCAAACTCTGTTTTATCACTTAAATACACGCTCCTAAAATAAATATTGGTGGATAATATTTTACCAGCCATTTCATTACAAAAATATGTTATATTATATTATATCACATTTGCACAGAATGTCAAGAGAAATTTCGTGAAAAATTATCTAATATTTTTGAAACCTTTTAGATATGTTAATTAATGCTAATAGCTATAGATAAATCCCACAAAGTTCAAAAACCTTGTGGGATTAGTTGTATTATAATATCTGTATACTACATCATAGCAGATAGTCTTTCATTGATAGCCTCTAGGAACTCCTTAGAGTTTACTTTCTTCTTATTTTCCAACTTTGATATTAGATATAAATCTCCAGTCATAACACCATCTTCAATAGTTTGTATGGTTGCTTTTTCAAGTTTATTAGCATAGTCAACTAGTTCAGAAATGTTATCAAGTTCACCACGTTTTCTTAAAGCACCACTCCAAGCAAAGATTGTAGCTACTGAGTTTGTAGATGTTTCTTCACCCTTTAGATATTTATAATAGTGTCTTTGTACCGTACCATGAGCAGCCTCATATTCATATATTCCATCTGGGGATACTAATACAGAGGTCATCATGGCTAGTGAACCGTATGCAGTAGATACCATATCTGACATAACATCGCCGTCGTAGTTCTTACAAGCCCAAATATATCCACCGTTGGAACGGATAACTCTAGCTACAGCATCATCTATTAGAGTGTAGAAGTATTCTATGCCGTTTGCTTCGTACTTTTCCTTATATTCAGTATCATAAACTTCTTGGAAGATATCCTTAAAGGTGTGGTCATACTTTTTAGATATAGTATCTTTAGTAGCGAACCAAACGTCTTGTTTTAAGTCTAAGCCGTAGTTCAAACAAGCACGAGCAAAACCTCTAATACTATCAGATTTATTGTGTAGACCTTGAATGATGCCATCACTGTCCTTAAAATCATAGATGGTTTCCTTAGTTTGAGTACCATCTGGATTAGTAACCAATAGTTCAGCCTTAGAACCTTTAGCAACTTTCATTTCAGTATTTTTGTATACATCACCATATGCATGACGTGCAATAGTGATTGGTTTAGTCCAAGTAGGAATATATGGAGTTACTCCCTTTACTAGGATAGGTGTTCTAAATACTGTACCATCTAATATAGCTCTAATAGTACCATTAGGTGACTTCCACATCTGAGTTAGATTGTATTCGCCCATTCTAGCTTGATTAGGTGTAATAGTAGCACATTTAACAGCTACACCATACTTTTTAGTAGCCTCGGCACTGTCGAAAGTTACCTTATCTTGAGTTTTTTCTCTGTACTCAAGACCTAAGTCATAGTATTCTGTTTTTAGGTCAACGTAAGGAGTGATTAATATATCCTTAATCCATTGCCAAAGAATACGTGTCATTTCGTCCCCGTCCATTTCTACTAAAGGAGTAGTCATTTTAATCTTGTCTGCCATAATAATAAACCTCCAAATATATATGTTAATTACTTCTTCATATTCTCACGAGTATAATCTAGTAAGCCACCTGCTAACATGATATCTTTAGTACGTCCAGAAAGTTCACATAGTACAGGGATTTCTTTACCAGTAGTCTTATTTATTACAGTTAATTCAGATACACCATCTTCAACCAATTTTCTAACGTTCTCTAAGGATAGAACATCTCCTTGTGAGATAGCGTCATAATCTTCCTCATTGACAAAGGTCAATGGTAAGATACCCGCATTGATTAGATTAGCTCTATGAATTCTAGCAAAAGATTTTACTAGCACTGCTTTAATTCCTAAATATAGTGGAGCTAATGCAGCGTGTTCTCTTGATGAGCCTTGTCCATAGTTAGAACCACCTACTATTATACTCTGTCCGAGTTCTTTTGCACGGGTTGGGAAAGTTTCATCGCATACGGTGAAGCAGTGTTGAGAGATTGCAGGTATATTTGAACGTAATGGAAGTATTTTAGCACCCGCAGGCATAATATGGTCTGTAGTTATGTTATCTTCGACCTTTAAAGATACTGGAGCTTCAATAGTATCAAGTAGTGGGGAAGTATTAGGATATGGTTTAATGTTTGGCCCTCTTAAGATTTCTATGTTGTCCATAGTTTCTTCAGGTTCAGGAAGTTCTATCATATTATCGTTGATAGTAAACTTTTCAGGGAGTATAAAGTTAGGCATTTCTCCGAGTTCTGTAGGGTCTGAGAATACTCCGTTAATAGCAGAGTACGCTGCAACTTCTGGAGATACTAAGTATATTTGACCATCTTTAGTTCCCGAACGTCCTAAGAAGTTTCTATTGAAAGTTCTTAAAGATATACCCTTAGAGTTTGGCGACTGTCCCATACCTATACATGGGCCACAAGCACTCTCAAGTATTCTAGCACCTGCATCGATAATATCGGAAAGTAGACCCATATCAGCCATCATCTTAAGAACCTGTTTAGAACCTGGAGCGATAGCTAAAGAAACTCCAGCATGAACCTTATTACCCTTTAGGATATGTGCAACCTTCATCATATCTAGTAGTGATGAGTTAGTACAAGAACCAATACATACTTGGTCTATCTTCATGCCTTTTAGTTCTGCAACTGACTTTATATTGTCTGGGGAATGTGGACATGCAGATAGTGGTTTTAATTCACTTAGATTTATGTCTACAACCTCATCATATACGGCATCATCGTCTGCGGATAGTGGTTGCCATACATCGCCACGTTGTTGAGCCTCTAGGAACTGTTTAGTAATTTCATCAGATGGGAATATTGAAGTAGTAGCACCTAATTCAGCACCCATATTTGTTATAGTAGCTCTTTCTGGTACAGATAGGGTTTTAACACCCTCGCCACAATACTCTATAACCTTACCAACACCACCCTTAACGGTTAATCTTCTAAGGACTTCAAGTATTACATCTTTAGCAGAAGTCCAAGAGTTTAACTTTCCAGTTAGGTTTACTTTAACCACTTGTGGACAAGTAATATAGTAAGCACCGCCACCCATAGCAACGGCTACATCAAGACCACCTGCACCTATAGCTATCATACCAATACCGCCACCCGTTGGAGTATGGCTATCTGAACCTATTAAAGTTTTACCAGGTATGCCAAATCTTTCAAGGTGTACTTGGTGACAGATACCATTTCCTGGACGTGAAAAGTATATGCCATGCTTTTTAGCCACACTACCTATAAATCTGTGGTCATCGGCATTTTCAAAACCACTCTGTAGAGTGTTATGGTCTATATAAGCAACTGAGCGTTCTGTTTTTACTCTAGGAACGCCAATAGCCTCAAATTCAAGATATGCCATAGTACCAGTAGCATCTTGAGTAAGAGTTTGGTCTATCTTTATGCCAATCTCTTGACCTTTAACCATTTCGCCATCTACAAGGTGAGCCTTGAGA
>JAJQGV010000015.1 GCA_021200215.1 Ruminococcus sp.
TTGAGCGAGAAGCCCCGCCTCTATGCGTTAGCATAGGCGGTGGGAGTAGGTCACGTGCTAAAACAGAAGGAGGATTGTTAAACTATGGATAATGAACAGAAAAAGAGCAAAATTTCTCTATCTAAACCAGAAGATATTCCATCAGAACAACCCGATTACAACTATGACGGTATTAATAGTAATGAATATCAAGGTCAAGATTATCAGCAATCACCACCACAACAGCTTTATAATACACAATATTCGCAATCGCAACAGAACTATAATACTCAATACAGTGAACCTCCTAGACGTTTAAATCCAAATATACCACGTTCATATCAGCAGAATAATTCTCCTATGCCACGAAATGATTCACCATTTCAAAATAGTAACTATGTTAGGAACATACAAGGAAATCCCAATGCTATGAAGTACTGTAAGTTCTGTGGCTATAGCATACCTTTTGATGCGGTAGTATGTACTGCGTGTGGACGTCAAGTTGAACAGCTAAACCAAGGAGCAAACTACTATCAACAGAACAATACCTATATTAACAATGTAAACGTGAACAACGGTAACGTTAGCAATAAAAGTCGCAGTACTGCTGGAATTCTTTGTGCCTTAGGGTTTCTCGGTTTTGGTGGCTTACACAGATTCTATACAGGGCATATTTTTAGTGGAACAGTATATCTATTAACGTATGGTCTTTTTGGTATTGGTACTGTTGTGGATTTAATGAGGTTACTTAGAGGTACTTTTTCTGATAGTCATGGTAGACAGTTAAAAGATTAATATATGTAAGGTAGAAGCATTTTATACTTCTACCTTATTTAATATGAGTGGAAATATAATATCTATAAAAATTATAGAAAACTACTACACAATAAGGAGATGGATAGATGTTATCACAGTTTTCAAGAACAGAGTTACTTTTAGGAAAGGAAAATATGAGAAGATTACATGATACTAAGGTTGCAATATTTGGTATCGGTGGCGTTGGGGGCTATGTATGTGAGGCTCTTGCAAGAAGTGGAATAGGAGCGTTCGATTTGATAGACGATGACAAGGTATGCCTAACAAATATAAATCGTCAGATTATTGCTACAAAAAAAACAGTGGGTCAGTATAAGGTTGAAGTGATGCAAGAACGAATTTTAGAAATTAATTCAAATGCTGATATAAAGATACTTAGATGTTTCTTTCTTCCAGAAAATGCAGATGAATTTCCTTTTCAAGAGTATGATTATATCGTAGATGCAGTGGATACTATAACAGCTAAGATTGAATTGGTTCTGAAAGCACAAGAGTTTAATATTCCTATCATAAGTAGCATGGGTGCTGGAAATAAGTTAGATGCGAGTCAATTTCGTGTTGCTGATATATATCAAACAAAGGTATGCCCATTGGCAAAGGTCATGAGAAGAGAATTAAAAAAACGTGGCGTAAAAAATTTGAAGGTCGTATATTCTGAAGAACAACCTATTAAACCAATACAAGATATTACAAATGAATGTTCATCGGAAGTAGAGCATATATGCACACAAAGAAGAAATATTCCTGGAAGTGTGGCTTTTGTGCCATCTGTAGCTGGATTAATTATTGCTGGTGAGATTGTAAAAGATATCTGCAATATGAATCACCAAAAGGAAGCTTAACGCAGTTATAAGCGAAGAAAGATTGATATCACTGACATGAGATTAATTGAACATTAATCTAAAGGTAACCTTTGGAAATTAAAGTTCTATTCTTTAGATATTCATGTTGTTGTCACTAAATAATCACTATTCTTTTAAATACATTTTAAGTCATAATTTTATAATACATTTATAGAAGGAGGCTTTATTATGGAAAAATCTAGGAATGCTAATAGAAAGAAAAAGATATTTGCAATAGTGGTATCGTTTGTGATAGTTGTATCAATTGGAGGTGTTGCATTATGGAATAGTAAGAACTCAATGTCATCTATGGCGGTTGAAAATACCGACACTTCAGATAAGGAGATTATAAGTACAACCGTTCAAAAAGGTAGTATAAGTGATACTATTGTGGGTACGGGTAACCTAACTACTTCAACTACTCAAGATATCGATATTCTATCCGACTTGACCTTTAGTGAAGTTTTGGTGGAAAGTGGTGATACTGTATCCGTTGGTGATGTCCTTGCAGTGGTAGATAAACTCTCTTTGATGGAAAGTATCTCTGATATTCAAGATGATATAGCTAATATAGATGCTCAAATTGTAGATTTGCAATCTGATGATGACGACGATGACGACGATGAAACTAATACCATAAAGTCTAGTATATCTGGCAGAGTAAAGAAGATTTATGCTAAAGAAGATGCTGAAATCTCTGAAACTATGATAGAATATGGCTCTTTAATGTTAATATCCCTAGATGGCAAAATGGCTGTAGATATAGAATCTGATGAACTATCAGTGGGGGATACTGTAAAAGTAATACTATCCGATGGAAGTACCTCTAAGACTGGAACGGTTCAAAAGGTATCTAATGGTACTGCAACCATTACATTAACCGATAATGGTACAGAATATCAAGAGAGTGTAACCGTTAAAGATACTGATGGAAACTCTTTAGGTACAGGAAGTTTATATATACATCAACCTATAGATGTTGTTGGTAACTATGGAACAGTATCTGAAATTGAGGTTTCTGAAAATGATACCATAGAAGTAGATGATGTATTAATTACATTAACTGATAATAGTTCAAACATTGAGTATGATAAGCTCATTGAGGAAAGAAGTGTTTTAAATCAAAAGTTACAAGCTTTGCTAAAGGTATCGGAAACTTATAAGATAGTATCTGAATATGATGGGGTCATTGCAAGTGTAAATATATCTAGTAACGACAGTTCTAGTGGTAATAGTTCAAATGTATCTACGGGAAGTAATTCCGTATCAGTGGCATATGGTGCAAAAGAAGAAGAAACTTCTACTGTTAGTGATAGCTCTGTAGAGGTTCTTACATCTAGTAACGATGATGGAACTATTCTAATCACTGATTGTATCCTTACCCTAAATTTAGATGACTTAAACTTCGAGAGTACTGAATATTTTGATACATCATATACAATCGATGATAACTCTATAACCGTTGTATATACCGCTAAAGAGGGCTATTACTTCGACGATAATACCAATGTTGAATTGAGTACTGATTTGGCTGAAATAACAGATATACAATCTACAAGTGATACTTTAACCTATGTAATAGATTTAGAATCGCAAGAAACTGCACAGACTACAGAGGAAACTACATCTGTTACGGAAGCAACTACTACTGTTACTGAAACGGAATCTCAGTCTAGTACAGAGCAGTCTATTGATGAATATACGTCAATAGAAGATTCAAGTATTCAACGAGATTATGCTACTTTGGATTTAGGTTCAAGTAGTACTGAAAATTCAACTGTTCAAGCACAATCTCAACAGACCTCACAGATACAAAGTTCAGATACTAGTACTAGTAATCTTTCTAGTAGTGATGATAGTACCTCAAGTACTTCTAATATTGATACTCAAAATGATACCTCTAGTAGTAACTATACCTCTAGTGAAAATAGTTCTATAAGCACTATGACAGCCTTTACTATAAATACTAATGAAACTATGGATATTTCAATATCTGTAGATGAATTAGATATCCTATCAGTAAGTGAAGGACAATCGGCTGAAATTACTATCGATGCTCTTGAAGATGAAACTTTCCAAGGTACAGTAACTGAAATTAGTGATACTGCATCATCTAGTGGTGGTGTTGCTAGCTATACTGTAACTATAAGTATTCCAAAAAATAATAGTATGAAATCTGGAATGAATGCAACTGCTACTATAACCATATCTCAAAAAGATGATATTTTAACTATTCCAATAAATGCACTCCAAGAAGAAGGAAACAGAACCTTTGTATATACTCAACAAGATGAGGACGGAAACCTTTCGGGAGAGGTTGAAGTTGAAACAGGTTTATCCACAGATGATTTAGTCGAAATCACTAGCGGTTTAAACGAAAATGATACTGTATATTATTACAAGAGCGACAGTTCAACAAGTTTCAGTTTTGGCGGAGATATGTCTAACTTTGGTGGCGGTGATATGCCATCTGGTGGTGGTGGTGATATGCCATCTGGTGGCGGTCAAGGTAGATTTTCTAATATGAACTAGGACGGTGAAATATTATGATAATTTTTAAGAACATTTCAAAGGTCTATCAAATGGGCGACCAAGAAGTCCACGCTTTAGATAATATTAATATCCATATAAAGAAAGGTGAATTTGTTAGCATAATAGGTCCTTCGGGTAGTGGAAAATCTACTTTGATGAACATAATAGGCTGTTTAGATACTGCAAGTGACGGACAATATCTCCTTGATAATCTTTCAATAGATTCATACAAGGAAAAAGACCTCGCTAAGATTAGAAATAGAAAGATTGGATTCATCTTTCAAAACTTTAACCTTATACAAAAAATGTCAGTATATGAAAATGTCGAACTCCCTTTAATATATCAAGGAGTAAAATCTAGTGAAAGAAAGAAACGTGTAGAACAAGCTATTGAAAGAGTAAATCTTTCATACAGAATGAATCATAAACCAGTGGAACTTTCAGGTGGTCAACAACAAAGAGTGTCTATTGCAAGAGCGATAGTAACAAATCCATCTATATTATTAGCCGATGAGCCTACTGGTGCCTTAGATAGTAAAACGAGTTCTGAAATAATAGATATCTTTAAAGAGTTAAATAGTCAGGGAAATACTGTAGTGTTAATTACACATGATAATAAAGTGGCTCTACAGGCTAAACGCAGAATATGTATATTAGATGGTAAGGTAGATGATACTATCGCAGATGATAAGGTTGGTGATGTTGTATGATATATCAATCTATAAAGATGGCATGGAAATCTATAATATCCAATAAGATGCGTTCTTTTCTAACTATGTTAGGAATTATTATCGGAGTAGTATCACTAGTAGTATTGGTATCCATAGTTAATGGAGCGACGGGTTCAATAACTGATACAATATCTAGTTTAGGCAAAGATATGTTGACCGTTACTATATCAGATGATAAGAATAATCCATTAAAACTATCCGAAGTTGCAGATTATATGGACAATGAGGATATCTCTTTAACTGCACCATTATCGCAAACTAGCTCTACTGCTAAAAAAGATTACACTAGCGACAGTGCTACTATATATGGAACTACTAATCCATATATGAGTATTATGGATTTGGAGATAGAATCTGGAAGGTTTTTGCTAAATGCAGATGTTCAAAACTATAGTTATGTTTGCGTAGTTAATCAAGATACTATTGAGTACTTAAATACATCTCTTGGTGATACTATTAAATTAGATGGTCTACCATTTACTATTATAGGTATTCTTGCCGAAGATGACGAAGATGAAAGCTCTTCAAGTATGTTTTCTATGTTCTCTAGTGATAGCGATGATGTAGATATGCAGATATATATTCCTTACACTACTATGACTAAATTAAATGGAAATAGTAGGGACGTTACTACGTTCTATGCAACAGCTAGTGATGAAAGTAGTTTGGATAGTGCAGAACTTACTCTTACTAATCTAATGATGTCACGTTTTAATCAAGATGATGATGCTTTTACTATTAATAATCAATCGGAAATAGGCGATACTATGAGTAGTGTTACTGATACTCTATCACTGATGTTAGGTGCTATTGCAGGGATATCTTTAGTAGTTGGTGGTATAGGCATTATGAATATTATGACAGTATCTGTTACTGAACGTACTAAGGAAATAGGCATCAGAAAAGCTATTGGAGCAAATTTTTGGTCTATAATGAGCCAATTTTTAATCGAAGCTATGATGATTAGTCTTATAGGTGGTCTATTAGGAGTTTTCCTTTCTTGGGCAATTTTAAAAGTAGCTAGTATATTTGTAACTTCTATGACTTTTACTTTATCTGCGAATGTATCTATATTGGCAGTAGGTTTCTGTGTATTGATTGGAATAATATTTGGAATATATCCAGCTCAAAAGGCGGGCAGAAAACCTCCTATTGAGGCACTAAGATTTTCATAATAAGATACGTGCATTGAACGAGAATCCCCACCTTAGAGGTGAGGGACTTCTTGCTGAATGATATTAAACAGAAAAGTCTGTA
This sequence comes from Ruminococcus sp., assembly GCA_021200215.1. Classification (GTDB taxonomy): domain Bacteria; phylum Bacillota; class Clostridia; order Oscillospirales; family Ruminococcaceae; genus UBA5884. Next base: position 6,158 of record JAJQGV010000015.1, read on the forward strand.
GATAATATATCTACAGACTTATTTGTTATTGGCAGGGGTGGTAGGAATCGAACCCACGTCAAAGGTTTTGGAGACCCCTATTCTGCCATTGAACCACACCCCTAAGTGACTCTAATATTATATCATAAAAAAAAAGATTTGTCAATAGAAAAAATAGAATTTTCTAAACTTTTTTTTAACCACTTAATAGGGTAGCGAATTGGAATATCTTTCTATCAAATAGGAAGGAATAGTTTTAATATGAAAATTTTCCAATTCGCTATCAGTTATATATATGTTCATTATAGAAATAGTATTATAACTATTAATGCTACTATTAATAAACCTAGAACTGCTCCCAAAAATATAGGTGCTTTAGATTTCTTTACATCATCGCTATGGTTACTAGATATATCAGCTTGATTAGTATGCTTGTTAGACTTCTTACCTTTATTATTTAGTAGTACAGTTTCTGAATTATTCTGTTCAATTAAAGAGGTTGCAGGGTCTAAATATTCTGTAACGTCATCATCATTGATGTTATGGTTGTTTGCAATGTTACTTTGTAGATATTCAGTAACTTCATCATTACCGCTGTTTAGTGAGATGCTATTTACATATTGAGTAGCATCGTTATCGACTGCATCATTGGTCTGTAATTTATTACCACAACGTGGGCAATAAGTAACATTATCGTTGCAGTTAGTTTGACATCTTGGACAAATCATAATAGATTGGCTACATATATACTTAATATTTAATAAGTAGCCTCCTCCTTTCAAAATATGTTATTCTAAATAGAAAACAAAGGTTTCCTTTTCCGATGAGAGAGTAATTATATCTCTGTTGTTCAACTTAATCTTTTCCAACTTTTCGACCTTGTTGTTGTTTACCCAAGTTCCGTTGCTAGAGCCATTATCACTTATGAAGTATTCATTGTTTTGATGTATAATAGTAGCATGACTTCTACTGATAGTTTTATTATCTGAAATTGTAAAGTCTGTAGCACTAGATTTTCCTATAATGAAGTATTGTTTGTTTATAATCATAGCGGAGTTATCTTTAGTTCTAACGATTTTAGCTATCTTTGGTGGATTAACTTGATTCTGTACATTCTTATCCATACTGTTAGCGTTAGAATCATCTTTAATTAGTTGACCATCTTCCGTATAGTTATTTTCAGGAAAGGTACTAAAGAATTTACGATTCCACTTTTTATCTTTCGTAGATAAATCTTCAGAGGTGGATTCATCATCTTTAAACATTTCTTGAAAGTATTCAAAGTTAGAAGAATTATTGTACTGGTCATAATCATCTTGGTTAATTGAGAATCTTTCTTCTTCGTGATGTTCATCATTCTTAACATCTTTTTGTTGAACATTGTCATTGAAGTTATTACTATTCAAGATATCTTCTAAGGTGTGAGGTGTTTCATCAACATCAATCTCTTCAAACATATTGAAACTATCTTCGTTGTTTGATATATCATCGTTTGATATATCTTCACCTATTGCATACTCTTGAATATTGTTTTCTTGTATCTCTTCCATAGATTCTACAGGAGTTTCATTCTCTAAAGATGGTATGCTTTCATCGACTGCTATTTCATCAAAGCTATCTGTTTCTGTAGTTTTCTCTATTAGAGTATCTATATCTAAAGGAACTTCTTCCAAAGGTTGAGAATCTTCTTCAATGTAAGAGTATTCAGAGTCCATGTTTTGTTTCTTATTAGAATCTATATTTAGATGTACTTCTTGTATGACAACCTTACTATTTGTGGCATTATCATCTGTAGGAATAGAATCTGTTGAAGTATCTGTACCTAAGCTGGTATTTTCTGTGGGAGTTTCTTCAATCTCAATAGTATTAGGCTCTTTATAGTTAGATGTTTTTTCATTAATACTAGTACCCTCAAAAGTTTGGATATCTTCCACATTTGAATTGTTAAACTGTTTTTGATATTCTTCAAATTTTTCTTCTTCAACAGGTACTTTGACTTCTACATTTGAGCTATTAAACTGCTTTTGATACTCCTTTAAGAAGTCTAAAAATTGGTTTATGTCGAAGTCTTTTCTGTTTATCTTCTTAAATAGCATACTGTTTAGAGAATAGTCATCGGTTTCGAGTTCTAATATTAACTCTTTAAAGAAGTTTCTAACGTTGACGTTAGCAGATGCATTCTCTATAGGTATATAAGCCATCTTCATATGTGATGTATTGGTATCAAATAGTATGTAATCAATATCGTATACAAGATTATTTTCATCTAGCATATTAATCTTAACCATGTTTATAGTTTCACATATTTGGATAAATACATCTAGTATGGTCTTACTTTCAAGAGTACTTTCTATCATATGAGATAGTGTAACCATCTCATCGGTGGTAAAGAATACTTTATTCTTATTCTTTGAGTAGTAGGTAAGAAGTACGCAATCTAAGTTTGGATTTTTTTGTATCATACTTATAGCGAACTTATCTATCTTAGATAGCTTAATATCGTATAGTAATGAGCCATTATCCCAAAATAAATTTTCCATAGGTTAATCCCTCCTTATAGGTCTATAGAAGATATCTGCTTAACTATATCGGCAATTCCATTGTAGTTGTCTATACTTTCTACGGTACAAAGTAACTTTTCGCTGTATATAGAGTTGTTTACTTTTAAGTTACTTTGATATTTATTATGTATAACCTTAATCTTTTGATTGATTTTAAAATCTATTTGGAAAGTAAAGTCGTTGATTTTTTCTAGGCTTTCAATAGATTCTTTTGAGCCATCAGTAATTAAGAGTATATCATTAGATTGCTTTAAGACTTCTTCAACTACATTAACATAGTTTAAATTTCCATCTATTACAATGTAATCATATTCGCACTTTTTAGTTCTTTTAACTATTTCTTCCAAACGTTTAGAATCAAACTTTAAAGAGTATTCAAGGCTTTTAAAACCATTAATAACTTCAATATCTTTAAAGGATATTATATCGAGATTACTATCTACATCTTCTAAGTATACATCACTATCCGCATAGGTTTGAAGATTCTGTATGCTTCCCATTGGTGATAACATTATATACAGCACGGCTTTCTTTTCATTGTACACTTTATTGTAAGTAAAAGATTCAGCAATCGATGTAGCACCAGTCTTTCCGCCACATGAAAAGAATGAGATGACTTTAGTATTTTGAAAGAAGTCTGCTTTACAGATATCACCTTGTTGAAAACCTTCAATGATTCTCATAAGTGCTTGAGAAATCTCGAATATGCTTTGATATAGATATACGTATGCAGTATGTACACTTTGTAACTCTGCATCTTCGGTAAACCAAGCGTAAGCACATCTTTTAGATAGTTTTCTTAGATTAAGGTTATCCATCTTTGGATTAACTAGCAATAGGTCTGCATTTGAAGCGTCATCATAGACGTCATTAATGTTGGTAATCTTAAACGATATTAAATGGCTAACAAACTCATTGAATGCCTTATTAAGGCGTTTATTTAGCATATCGTCATTAGATAATATTAAAATATTTAGCATACTATGTATATC
>JAJQGV010000079.1 GCA_021200215.1 Ruminococcus sp.
AACAAATAGTATGATGTTTTCACTTATTTTTCAAACTTTCCAAATTTTCCATAAATAGTCTATTCTTGCTTAAACTATGTAGAATAAAGATTTCCGCTATCGATATTAGAACATATAATGGTATTCTAAGAAGTAATATTGGTATAGCATAATGATAGTATACATACAATCCAACCGATTTAACTATCACTGAACCTATTATATGTGCAGTACCAACGGACAGAATTAGTCTTAACTTTAGTGGATAATCTTTTTTCATGCAGTAGTTAGAAACCATTCCAGATATACCACCTACAAGTATAGCACCTATAGTTATTATCGGATTTATACTATATCCTACAACTAAGCAACCTACAATATCAGAAATACCTCCAACTACTATTGCCATTACGGGATTGAAAAATATCCCTGCTATTAAGATAGGAAGGTTTTCAAAACTAATTCTGAAAGCTCCCACCGTTAATGACAGTTGTTTTCCTAATACAATACTTAAGGCAATCAGTAAGGCTGAAACCACCATAGTACGTAGATTCCAAACGGGCGACTGTTTAATTAAACTTTTTTTATACATAAAAACCTCCTCTACTAATTTCATATACGTAAGCAAAGGAGATATAAAAAATCTTAATTTTGATTACTATATGAAGCGAGATGCGAAATTTAAATCGCAAACCATAAAGGTTTTTTGTTCGATTGACAACTCTCCGTTCAACCGACACTTAACGCTTAAATTTCTACTCTTCAATTAGTATTATATATTTTACTACTATAATTATACCAAAAATTTGTGACCTTGTCAATAATATAATACTATTTAAGCATACCTTTTTTTGTAGCATCATCTATTATGTCCCTAACGTACTCCCAGAGTTCTTTAGAACCATCACATACATGAGCATTTCTTTCAAGAACTTGCTTACTAGATACCCCATGATTTATCCAAGATATTCCATCTTTACGATAGTTTAAAGTAATAGGTTGAATTCTATCCACGACGTTAGCGAACTTACTTTCAGGAGTTTGTTTGTCTTCAAACTCACGCCAAAGCGAATAGAGTTCTTGTTGTTGGTCAGTAGGTAGCATACCAAATAGTCTTTGCGATGCTTTTTCCTCACGTTCTGCTTTAGTTTTGTTTCCCTCGATATCATAGCAATAGGTATCACCCGCATCTATTTCGACTATATCATGTATTAGAACCATCTTAATAACGTGTAGAACGTCTATAGGCTCGTTGCTGTACTCCGATAGTATCATGACTAACATAGCCAAATGCCAAGAGTGTTCGGCATCATTTTCAGCTCTATCCTCGTGTAGCACTAAGGTTTGACGATATATATTTTTCATCTTATCGATTTCTACTAAGAAATCTATCTGTTGTTTTAGTCTATCCTTCATGAAAATTCGCTCCTTAATTACATATTTATTCCAGCTACATATCCAGTTGAGAAAGCTATCTGTAGATTAAATCCTCCCGTATAGGCATCTACGTCTATAATCTCACCCGTAAAGAATAATCTCTGCACCAACTTAGATTCCATAGTCTTTGGATTAATCTCCTTAACGGATACTCCCCCACTAGTTATTATAGCCTCATTCAATGGACGGAAATCTTTAATCGTTATTGGGAAGTTTTTCATAATGTGAACCAACTTAGAACGCTGTTCTTTAGTAATCTGATTAACCTTAGTATCGAATCTAATTTCAGAGAGTTTTGCCACCACAGGGATAATCTTATTAGGTAGTAACTTATTTAAAGAATTGATAAAGGTCTTGTTTATATTTTCAGAAAAATCTCTTTGGATACGTCTATCAAGAGTTTCAACGTTCAGAGCGGGTTTTAGGTCTATATAGATTTTATATCTACCTTGTTGCATCTTAGATATGTGTGAACTAGCACTCAGAACTAATGGCCCTGATACTCCAAAGTGAGTGAATAGCATCTCTCCTAATTCAGAGTATATACACCTATCCCCATCGAATAGATTAAGTCGCACATTCTTTAACGATAGTCCCATCATATCGGAGCAATACTTTTCCTCGGCGACCATAGGTACTAGCGATGGTACTAACTTTGTGATAGTATGTCCTACCGATTGTGCAAACTTATAGCCATCACCAGTAGAACCAGTCCCCGTATAAGATTTTCCACCAGTAGCTATTAGTACGCTATCGGCTAAGTACGTATTACTGTTAGTTTTTACGCCTTTACATATGCCATCTTCAACCAATATTTCAATAGCATCTTCCTCTAGGATTTTTACATTTAACCTTTTTAGTTCTTTTTCAAGAGCCTTAGATACATCTATAGCCCTATCAGATACGGGAAAGACTCTATTGCCACGTTCTACTTTCAATGGAACGTTCAACTCTTTAAAGAAGTTCATAGTATCTTGTGAAGAGAACGTCGAGAATGCACTATACAAAAACTTAGGATTCCTTGGAACGTTTCGAATTAAATCCTCTTTAGAGCAATCATTAGTAACGTTACAACGACCCTTACCCGTAATGTTTAGCTTTTTACCTATGTAGCCATTTTTTTCTATTATAGCCACTTTTTTACCCAATCTAGCAGAGATTATTCCAGCCATCGAACCAGAAGCACCACCACCTACAATAACAACATCTAACTTCAAGATACTACACCTCCTCAGATTTATCATATACACCATACTCGTCCCAAATCTTTTCTAAGGTTGCAAAGGTTTGTGATAGTTCATCTTTCTTTATTATACTAATAGATACTAACAACGCATTTAATAAACTCAAAGGGCCTGCAAGAGAATCCACAAAGGAGTTCATATTATTCTTAGCAAGTAGCGTATACTTAGATACTTTAGCTATAGGAGATGTAAGACTATCGGTAATAGCTATAACGTTAGCATTTCTATCAGAAGAGTATTGTAAAGCATTTAAGGTTTGTGATGAATATCTAGGAAAACTTATTCCTATTATTACATCGTTACTATCTATCTTTAATACCTGTTGAAGAACCTCGGTAGTTCCCGAAGATTTAACGTTTATGACCTCATTTAACATTAAATTTAGATAGTAATGTAGGAATACTGCCAAAGGCTCGGCACTACGTGAACCTATAATGTAGACTTTTTTAGCAGAAGTAATAGTATCAACTATAGAGTAGAACTCATCTTTAGATACGTTTTCCATAGTAGAACGTATACTAGCGATATCTAAATTAGTAACACGTTGTAGAATATCACCATCTTTAATTTTATCCTCAGCTAAATCCATGCGTTGAATGAATGTAAGTTTTCTCTTAGCAGTTTCAGAAAGTTCTTTTTGAAACTCAGGATATCCTTCAAAACCTAGTTCATATGCAAATCTAACTGCAGTACTCTCACTAACTCCAGCGGTTTCACCTAACTTAAGAGCGGTCATAAAACCTGCCTTGTCGTAGTTTTCAAGGATATAGTCAGCTATCTTCCTATGACCTTTAGACATACTTGGATACATATTCTTAATCTTAATAAATAACGGACAATCTCCGTAACCGTTCATAGTATAAACCCTCCTAATAATAATATAGATTAACTTTCCCAAAGGGTTCTTTGAAGTTTCAATATAGCCTCTCTGCGAAGTTTAGTCTGTTGAACATCTATAGTATAGAAACCATCTTTAGTGACTATAACGTCGCCCTCCTTACAATTGTGAGGAAGTTCCGACCTTTTAATTTCATAGTGATAGTTGTTATCCTCTAGGATAGCATATTCACCCTCAAACCTATCAATAATTAACATAAAATCCCTCCTTGATTAATCTTTACCTTTAAAGGTAAAAGTAATATCTGTACCGTTGGACGTTGCAACTATAGTGCCATCTATGTCGGTACGATAGATATCTATACCCTCAATAGCCTGTAGATTGTCCATAGTTTCTTCACTAGGGTGGTTGTACTGATTCCCCTCACCACACATAATTACTGCATACTCTGGCTTAACTGCATCTAAGAACTCTTTACTACTGGCTGTATTACTTCCATGATGTCCCACCTTTAAGACGTCTACATCTTCAAGTAGACCATTATTAAGCATCTCTTCTTCTGAAGTTTCTGAGGCATCACCAGTAAGTAAGAATGTATTTTCACCATGAGTTAATATAGTTACCACTGAATAATTATTTAGGTCAGAATAGTCACTTGAGTTTGGAGCTATAATCTCAAGGGTAGCATTTCCTAAGTCATATGAGTTTCCAACCTTAGCAGAAGTAACTTTCAAACCCTTGTCTGCTATGGCAGTTAGTAGATTTTCATATATCTTAGTAGTAGGAATGTCATCATCGTTGATGGTAGGTAGTATAACACTTTCTACATTGCAATCTGTAATTATGCTAGGTAAAGCACCTATATGGTCAGAGTGTGGGTGAGTGCCTATAACATAGTCAAGAGTATCTACACCATTTTGATTTAAATATCCTTCTATGTATGATGCATTATCTTTCTCACCACCATCTATTAGTACGTTGTACCCATCGGATTGTATTAGTATACTATCACCTTGACCTACATCTAAGAATGATACTATTACCTCATCATTAGATGTATCTTGAGAAACATCATCTGTAACGAATGCAACATCACAAGATGTTAAACATAGTATAGATGTAGCAAGTAATACAGCCATCTTGTTATGAATAGTTAATCTTCTATTCCAGTCCATTAAATTAAAGCACTTCCTTTATTGTATTAATATTATATCTATTCATTTTCGGTGTTTACATTAAGCTTTCTTTCCGTCCATTGAGCCTTAGTAATCAATATTTCTCTAGGTTTAGAGCCTCTAGCCTCACCTACTATACCCATCTCACAGATTTCGTCCATAATTCTACCCGCACGAGCATAACCTAATTTCAATCTACGTTGTAACATAGATGTAGATGCTAGATTATTCTCCATAATCAAATCTATAGCACGTTGAACGAGTTCTTCATCGGAGTTTGGAATAGGTTCATCACCGTTATAAGCACTAGTATTCTTTTTAGAGCCTTTATCTAAAGGTACAGCCTTTTCAATCTCTTCCATGATGTTTTCGCTGTAATCGGCTTCAAAGTCCTGCTTAATAAAGTTCACAGTATTTTCAATATCTTTAGGTGATACCCAACAGCCTTGAAGTCTAAGAGGTTTCTGCATACCTGTAGGAAAGTATAGCATATCACCATGACCGAGTAACTTTTCTGCCCCGTTGATATCTATAATAGTACGACTATCTATAGAGGACATTACCGACAAAGCTATTCTACTAGGAATATTAGCCTTAATCAAGCCAGTAATAATATCCACAGTAGGACGTTGTGTAGCAATGATTAAATGCATACCTGCGGCACGAGCCATTTGAGCTAATCTACATATAGCCTCTTCAACGTCACCTTTAGCGACCATCATTAAATCTGCAAGTTCGTCTATAGCTATTACTATCTGAGGGAGTTTCTCACCCTCACCCGTTTCAGCAACCTTTTGATTGTATCCACCTAGGTCTTTAACCTTGTTATCTGCAAATAGTTGATATCTCTTTAACATCTCTTGAACTGCCCAGTTTAAAGCACCAGTAGCCTTTTTAGGGTCTGTAACCACTGGAATCAATAGGTGAGGTATACCTGCATAGTGTTGGAACTCAACTATCTTAGGGTCTATCAATATGAACTTAACCTCACTAGGTGATGCGTTATACAAAATACTCATAATTATAGAGTTAGTACACACAGACTTACCCGAACCCGTTGCACCTGCAATGATAACATGAGGCATCTTAGCAATATCACCTACTATTACATTACCTGCAATATCCTTACCTGCTACGAATGAAAGCTTACTCTTTTTCTTAGCAGATTTAAAAGCATCACTTTCAAGTAGTTCTCTAATAGATACTACATCGGTAGTCTTATTAGGAACTTCAACACCTATAGCAGACTTTCCAGGTATTGGAGCTTCCATTCTAACGCCCGAAGTAGCTAAGTTTAAAGCAATATCATCGGCAAGACCAGTAATCTTAGATACCTTAATACCCGATTGTGGTTGAACCTCATACCTAGTAACGGCAGGGCCTTTGCTTATTCCTATAATGGTAGCCTTGGCTTGAAAGCTTTCAAGAGTTTCTATCAACTTCTTAGCAGTAGTTTCAAGTTCATACTTAGATACATTAGATGTACCATCGCTTACAACTTTCTCTAAAAGTTCAGTAGATGGATACTTATATCTGTAAGGTTTAGATGGTCTTTTAGCATTATCGACCTTTTTAATATCATCTAGCTGTAGTTGGATATCCTCAGTAGGTTGAGGAACTTTTACAACATCGATAGTAGTACTCTCTTCTTGTAGAGGAATATCTATGTTCATACTGTCATCTGATATAGGTTCAACATCTTGAAGGGAATCCTTTGGAGAGTTAAATAGTTGATTAAGTTCACTATCGAATGTAGAATCATATTGAGATGGTTCTTGAACGTCATCATCTTCATACTCAAAGAAAGTTTCATTGAACTTTTGTTTAACCTTTTCAACTGCCCTAGCTGCCAATTCAGAAAGAGGTATAGCCTTATCGGAAGTATCATCTTCTATGCCACTATTAGTAGACTGTTTTTCCTCTAGTAGTTGAGCTTTCTTGTTAGATTTTATCTTAGTAGGAATGTTTTTATTTACGCCCATATCCTCAGGGATAGTATCCTCATCAGAGCCAAGACTCAACTCATTAAAGGTATCTTTTAGCCATATGAACGGTGCTTTACAGATATCAAAAAGTTTAAGCAGCGAAACATTGCTTAAGAACATAGCAATTACTACAAGTGCTATAATCATAATTATTCTAGCACCAGACTTTCCAAAGGTCTTTAATAGAGAGAGTCCTATTATAGAGCCTATTACTCCGCCACCTCTTAAGTTTATGGAATCGTTGTATATGTACTTCAAAGTAGCCATAAGACTATTACCCTTTATCTCAGGGAAGAAGAATATTTGAAAGAATCCACTAAGTAGCATAATGCCTAAAGTACATTCGCAGAGCCTTCTAACTATGACGTTTTTTGGTTTATTTTGAGCAAATAGTACGGCTAAGAATATAGCCACTGCTGGAACTACGAACGACGACAATCCAAAGATACCCCTAAAGACATCATGCATTACTGTCCAACCGTCTGTACCTTGTACTAAAGATATACACAACAACAACGTTCCCAAAGCAAATAACATTATAGCCCAAAATTGATTCCTCTGATTAACTTGACTCTGCGATGCCTTACCATTAGACTTACTCTTGCTACTAGATGTATTCTTTTTCCTTTTGCCGTCTTTACTCTTGCCATTATCCTTTTTATTATCTGCCATAGTTAGTTGAACCTCCCATCGATATTATTATGTATCCTCAATCAATATAAGGGCGGATTTTACTATCCGCCCATAAGAGTAAAAAAAATATGTAACTACTTTAAATATTCTAGTATACCCACACCAGTAATATACTCAATTATGCCACAGGTTATAACGCTTAATCCCAACACTAGAGTATATACTGCAAACACTTTAAACTTATTAGAGTTTATTAGCATATCTACAAGTTTTATAGCCAATACACCAACTATAGCAGATACTATAAAGCCTACCATAACTGGTACAATATCTATTTCTAAACCAACGTCCATAGCATCTTTAAGTTCCACTAAGCAACCTGCTAATATGGTAGGTATTCCTAATATAAATGAGTACTGTACAGCAGTTTCTCTCTTAAGACCTCTAAATAGACCACCACATATGGTAGAACCCGAACGTGACACTCCAGGGAATAACGCTCCTGCTTGGAATAGACCTATTATTAAAGCATCTTTTAGAGTAATCTCTCCTTCACCTTTAACTAACTTTTTATGTGGCACTCTGTCGGAACTAAACAGTATGAACGATGTATACAAGAACAGACAACCTAATATTATTAGATTCTCACCAGCCTTTTCAAACACGTCTTTAAGAGGATAGAACGGCACTAACAGTACTAAAGATACTATTAACATATATATCATGTTACGCTGTGGACTCCTAGTATCGGAATCTTTTAAAGTAAACTTTCCCGTAAAGATTTCCTTTATTATACACCATAGTTCTTTAATAAGAGGAAGTATAGCGTCCCAAAAGGCTATAAACACCGCCACCAACGTGCCTAAATGGAGTATTACCAACATAAAAGTAGCCTCATCGGTACTAGCTCCCGTAAGATGTGAATATAGAGTTAAATGTCCTGAACTAGATACAGGCAAGAACTCCGTTAGACCTTGAATTACTGCTTGAACGATGGCATTAATAATATCATTCAACATACTTTGTAAAAACACCCTTTCTAAATGACTATATTAAATTTTAATCGGAATATCTTTCTTTAGAACTTTCTATCAAAGAGTATAGGCAGTCTAAGGCATCAGATATTCCACCAAGGCTATCTATAAGTCCCAACTCAACAGCAGACTTTCCATCTAATACTGTTCCAATATCCATAACCAATTCGTCTGTATTAAAAAGTAGACTCTTAAACTTTTGCATAGGCATATTGCTATTGTCACATACAAACTTAACTATTCTGTCTTGCATACTGTTTAGCCAATCCAAAGTTTGAGGCACTCCAAGAACCAATCCATTCACACGCACAGGGTGAATAGTCATAGTTGCAGATGGTACTATAAAAGATTTTTTAGTACACACTGCCAACGGAACACCTATAGAATGTCCTCCACCCAACACTAATGAAACGGTAGGAATCTTCATACTAGCTATTAATTCAGCTATACCAAGACCAGCTTCCACATCACCACCAGCAGTATTAAGAAGTATCAATAGACCCTTAATACTTCTATCCTGTTCTATGGCAGTAAGTAGAGGTATTAAATGTTCATACTTAGTAGTCTTATTATTAGATGGCAATAGGTAATGCCCCTCTATTTGACCTATTATATTAATACAACTAATTGGATACTTCGCATTGTTAGAAGGTATCTCTCCTATCCTTTCAAGAGTATTAACATCTTCAGCTTGAATACTTTCAACCTTAGTGGTATCATCATCTTCATTTTCAGTAGATGGTTGAAACTCAAAACTTTCATTCATAGTTAAAAATCCTTTCGCAAAAATATATCAACATCGATAGTAATAGTATATCACATAACCGATTAAAATATTCAAGCTATAGGAAAATAGAGTAGGTAACCGCTTAATACCTATTATATTTTACCATTGTAAGTACTAAAAGTCAAGATAATTTTACTAACAGAAAGTATCCAATTAGAGAGTTTATAGAAAATCGACCAAGACAAAAAGGAATTCACATTTAAGAATTAAGGAGTCTAAACTTAAATACAACCATATGGAAGCGATTATATACATCAGCAAGTACAGAAATATAGCCTTTAAAGTTTTAAGTAAACGTCGGAAACAACGACTTTGCCCTAAAAGAGATTCAATTTGCTCATATTCTGTTGCTCTTCTAATCTAATTCACTCCTTGTAGCTTTTATTTTATTATATCATATACTACCTATTTTGTCCACTCCCGTTAATTTTATCTATTAGTTCTTCCATTATATTTATGATATACTAAAAGAAACTTCTGAGTTTATAAAAAAATTAGTAGCATTCTAAATTGAGAGAATGCTACTCTTTTATAT
>JAJQGV010000033.1 GCA_021200215.1 Ruminococcus sp.
ATATATATCAATCACATTTTAACAAATTTCAAACCTTCCAAATTTAGAGTTTTTTTCAAAAAAACCTCTTGACATTCTTTAAAAATTATAGTATAATAATACAATGTATCATAATGAATATTTCTGCTATGGATAGTTGTATGCACTAAGAAGATTATAACATATCCATAGAAAAAAGCAAGTATTTTTTTACTCGTTAATAATTATTAAACTATATAATTGTTACTTATTAATTATTAATTGTTAATTAAATACAACCGTGTGGCTCACGGGGATAGCTCGTTGATACTTACACCTTTAGGTGTATTGAGCGAGAAGTTCTGCCTCTATGCATAAGCATAGGTGGTGGGAGTAGGTCACTTTCCGCACCGATAACTTAAATCTCAATTTTTAGCTAATCTGTGCGGTACTGTATTTTATGCCGAATGGCTCTAACTACAAGAAGGAGGTAGTCCCGAACTTATGGTGAATGTTAAACCTAAACAACTCGGAAAGAATACCAGAATGAGCTTTGGAAAGATTACTGAGGCTCTTGAAATGCCTAATCTTATCGAGGTGCAAAAAAATTCTTACAAATGGTTTAAAGAAGAAGGACTAAAAGAAGTCTTCCGTGATATGTCTGCTATTACAGACTATAACGGCAACCTAGTTCTAAACTTCGTCGATTACAGGATAGACGATAAGCCTAAATACTCTATAGCTGAATGTAAAGATAGAGATGCTACTTACGCTGCACCATTATATGTTACTGCTAAGTTATGGAATAAAGAGAAGAACGAAGCTAAGGCTTCTGAAATCTATATGGGAGATTTCCCTTTAATGACCGACAGTGGTACTTTCGTTATAAACGGTGCTGAACGTGTTATAGTATCACAGTTGGTACGTTCTCCTGGTGTTTACTATGCTTGCGAAAAAGACAAGGCTGGTAAAGATTTATTTAAGTCTACAGTTATTCCAAACCGTGGTGCATGGCTTGAATACGAAATGGACTCTAACGATATTGTGTACGTTCGTATAGATAAAAATAGAAAGATTGCTATTACTACCTTCATTAGAGCTTTAGGTGTTGGCACTGATGAACAAATCTTTGAACTATTTGGTCAAGATGAAAGACTAAATAAAACTATATTAGATAAGGACAGTACTAAGAATACTAATGATGCCTTAATAGATGTCTATAGAAAACTTCGTCCAGGTGAACCACCTACCGTTGAAAGTTCTATGACTCATATTAACAACCTCTTCTTCGATGCTAAAAGGTACGACCTCTGCCGTTTTGGTAGATATAAGTATAATAAGAAGTTAGGCATTGCATCAAGGCTTGAAGGACATACTCTATCAAGGCCAGTTATAAACACTTTAACAGGTGAACTATTAGCTGAAGCTGGTGAACGTATCAACAAAGAAAAGGCTCTTGAGATTGAACAAGCTGGTGTATATGAGGCTTTCGTTCAAGTTGAAACTAAAGAGTACTATCAAAATGAAATTGGCGAATATAAGACTCGTATGATAGAAAAAGAGGTTAAGATTATAGGTAATGGTATGGTAGACATAACTGGTTACGTTGACTTTGACCCCTCAGAATATAATATCAATGAGAAAGTATCTTTTAAGGTACTAAAAGATATCCTTGAAAATTCTGCAGATGCTGATGAAGTTGAAGAAAACGTTAAAAGACGTGTAGATGAACTAGTTCCAAAGCATATAATTTTAGATGATATCTTTGCTTCCATTAGCTACTTTTTAAACCTCTGTGATGGTGTAGGTACTATAGATGATATAGACCATCTAGGCAACAGACGTATACGTTCCGTTGGTGAACTCTTACAGAATCAGATTAGAATTGGTTTTGCTAGAATGGAAAGAAACGTTCGTGAAAAGATGAATACCGCTAGTCAAGATTCCGATTCACTATCTGCACAGAGCGTGGTAAACATTAGACCTATAACTGCTGCCATTAAAGAATTCTTTGGCTCTTCCCCACTATCTCAATTTATGGATCAAACTAATCCACTTGCTGAACTTACTCATAAAAGAAGGCTTTCTGCATTAGGCCCTGGAGGTCTATCGAGAGATAGAGCAGGTTTTGAAGTTCGTGATGTACACTATAGCCACTATGGTAGAATGTGTCCTATTGAAACTCCAGAAGGTCCAAACATCGGACTTATATCGTACCTTGCAACATTTGCTAGAATTAACGAGTATGGATTCATTGAAGCTCCATACCGTAAGATAGATAAATCTACAGGTGTAGTTACTAATGAAGTTATCTATATGACTGCCGACATGGAAGATAACTTTGTAGTGGCTCAAGCTAACGAACCTCTTACAGAAGATGGTAAGTTTGCACGTCCTAGAGTTAATGTACGTTACAGAGATAAGATTCTTGAGGCTGATAGAGATACTGTAGACTTCATGGACGTATCGCCTAAGATGGTAGTATCTGTAGCTACTGCCATGATTCCATTCCTTGAAAATGACGATGCTAACCGTGCCTTAATGGGTTCTAATATGCAACGTCAAGCCGTTACACTACTAAAGACTGAAAGTCCAATAGTTGGTACTGGTATGGAGTATAAAGCAGCAGTAGATTCTGGTGTATGCATAACTTCTAAATATGATGGTGTTGTAATATCTTTAGATGCTGACCATATAGTAGTTAAAGATGATAACTATCAAGACCACGATTATAAGCTAACTAAGTTTAAGCGTTCTAACCAAGGTACTTGTGTAAATCAAAGACCTATAGTAAACGTTGGTGAACGTGTAAAAGCTGGTCAAGTCTTAGCTGATGGCCCTGCTACTTGCGATGGCGAGATTTCCCTAGGTAAGAACGCTCTAATAGGTTTCATGACTTGGGAAGGTTACAACTACGAAGATGCCGTACTATTGAATGAAAGACTAGTTCGTGAAGATATATATACATCTGTTCACATTGAAGAGTACGAAATTGAAGCTAGAGATACTAAGCTTGGCCCTGAAGAAATAACTAGAGATATTCCTAACGTTGGTGATGATGCTATAAAGGATTTAGACGAAAACGGTATCATTAGAATAGGTGCTGAAGTCCATGCAGGTGATATCCTTGTAGGTAAGGTTACTCCTAAGGGTGAAACTGAACTTACTGCTGAAGAAAGACTCCTACGTGCAATATTTGGTGAAAAAGCTCGTGAAGTCAGAGATAACTCTCTTAAAGTACCTCATGGTGAAAGCGGTGTAATAGTAGATGTTAAAGTATTTACTCGTAAGAACTGTGACGAACTTTCTCCAGGGGTTAATAAACTAGTTAGATGCTATATTGCCCAAAAGAGAAAGATATCTGTAGGTGATAAAATGGCAGGTCGTCATGGTAATAAAGGTGTAGTTTCTCGTATACTACCCCCAGAGGATATGCCATTCCTTGCAGATGGTACTCCATTAGATATAGTACTTAACCCATTAGGCGTACCATCACGTATGAATATTGGACAGGTTCTTGAAGTTCATCTAGGTATGGCTTGTAAAGCTTTAGGCTGGAAGATTATGACTCCTGTATTCGATGGTGCTCACGAAGAAGATATTCGTGCTTGTTTCCGTGAGGCTAACAAGAAGATTCACGAAGTTGACAATCCTGATATGCTCTTCAACGGTGTGGATTTCAATGAAGATGGTAAGTTTACTCTATATGATGGCCGTACGGGTCAACCTTTCGACAATAAAGTTACCGTTGGATATATGTACTATCTAAAACTTCACCACCTTGTAGATGATAAGATTCATGCCCGTTCTGTTGGCCCTTACTCATTGGTTACACAACAACCATTAGGAGGTAAGGCTCAATTTGGTGGTCAAAGGTTCGGTGAGATGGAAGTTTGGGCTTTAGAGGCTTATGGTGCTGCATACACTCTACAAGAGATATTAACTGTTAAGTCAGATGATACTATTGGACGTGTAAATACCTACGAGGCTATAGTTAAGGGTCAAAACGTTCCAAAGTCTGGTATACCAGAATCGTTTAAGGTTCTTATTAAAGAGTTACAATCTTTGTGTCTTGATGTTAGAGTTCTTGACAAGGACAACAACGAGATTGACCTTAAACAAAATCTCGATGATGACATTCCTACTAGAAGTGACTATATCCCTGCCGAAGAGGACGATACTAAAAACTATCAAAATTCTGAAGAGGAAGATGAGTTCACTGCAAATACTGACATCGTAAATGACCTAACTGATAATGATGGTTCCTTCGCAGTAGATGAAACCGATGCCGACAAACTAAACGCTATAGATATCGATGATGGCGATGGTGACTTCGGCGATTTCAGTTATAACGATGATGACAGTTTTAACTAATTTCAGCAAGAATTCCCCCACTTCAACAGTGTAAGTGGCGAAATGAATTGTTAAAAGGAAACTTAACGGCAGTGGTGGCGGAGAGAATCGGTATCCCCTACTGACACGAAGTCAATTCATGCGTATCAATGTACGCACATCGCACTCCGATAATATACCGAGCGTGAGTTGAAATTATCAAGCGGTATAAACCCACTACCTTTAGGTGGTGGGATATGAACCGCTAATTATAAATAGTGCATTAAATATCATGATAAGTCTCACGCCCACGCAGGGGTGTGAGTTAAAATATTAAGATGTGGGAGGATAATAATTTGGAATTTAACGTATTTGAATCCATAAACATAGGTCTTGCTTCTCCAGAACAGATTAAAAAATGGTCAAATGGTGTAGTAGAAAGACCTGAAACTATCAACTATAGAACTACTAAACCAGAAAAAGATGGTCTTTTCTGTGAAAAGATATTCGGACCTACTAAAGACTGGGAATGTCACTGCGGTAAGTATAAGAAGATACGCTTCAAGGGTACTATCTGTGATAAGTGTGGCGTTGAAGTAACTCGTGCTAAGGTTAGACGTGAAAGAATGGGTCATATTGAACTGGCTACACCTGTTTCTCATATATGGTACTTTAAAGGTACTCCATCTAGGATAGGTCAAGTGCTTGAAATATCTCAAAAAAGACTCGAAGAGATTCTATACTTTACTAGATATATAGTCGTTGACCCTGGTAACAACGGCGAACTTATAAAGAAACAAATATTGACTGAAATTGAGTATAATAACTACCTACAAAAGTTTGGTGATAACTTCTATGCCGATATGGGTGCTGAGGCTATACAGAAACTCCTTAACGATTATGACCCTACTAGATACAACCACCATATTATGAAAGAGATAAACCTTATCTCTAGTATTACAGAGCTATCTCCTGAAGAGATTGAGGACTTTATAAACGAAAGATACTCAATAGTTGTAGATGGTGTTACTTCAAAGTATGAAAACGGTCAAAGAATTACTAGAAATGAAGTTAGAACTGATGTTATGCGTTATAACCTAGATGCTCAAGAACATAAGTTTCCTACAATAAAGCTAACTACTGGCTCTGACTATATAGTATCTCTATTTAAAGAAAAACTATGCAACTATATTCTAAACAACTTTGAAAGATTTTCTAACGTATTTACCGACATGACTATTGAGGAGTTTGAAGGTCTTTTAGATGGTTCTCTATGCGTAGTTACTAACAAAGAAGATTCTAACTTTAAGGAAAATAAGATTTCTAACACTGATGAAGTAGATGCCTACAATCAAGAGGCTAAGAGTTCTAAGAAGAATCTAGTTGAGTATTCTAATGGTTTCGATTACCTATACTCTATACTTGCACAGAAAGTTCCATCTACCGATACTGAACTTTCTAAGTATGTAATCAACTATTGGGTAGATGACTTAACTTGGACTTCTAATGAGTTAAAAGATGAACTTAAAAATCTACCATCTGGTCAAAAGAAGGTTAAGCTACTAAAAAGATTAGAGATTATTGAAGCTTTTAGACTCTCTGGTGATAATATGCGTCAAGTGAATAAACCCGCTTGGATGACTTTAGACGTTATACCAGTAATACCTCCAGATATTAGACCTATGGTTCTTTTAGATGGTGGCAGATATGCAACTTCTGACCTTAACGACCTATATCGTAGAGTTATAAATAGGAATAATCGTCTTAGAAAGATGTTGCAACTCGATGCTCCCGACATAATCATTAGAAATGAAAAGAGAATGCTCCAAGAGGCTGTAGATGCTCTAATAGACAACGGTAGACACGGTAAGCCCGTTACAGGCCCTAACAATAGAGCTTTAAAATCTCTATCCGATATGTTAAAGGGTAAGCAAGGTCGTTTTAGACAAAATCTATTGGGTAAGCGTGTTGACTACTCTGGACGTTCAGTTATTGTTGTAGGCCCTGAACTAAAGATGTATCAATGTGGTTTACCTAAAGAGATGGCTCTTGAACTGTTTAAGCCTTTTGTACTAAAAAGATTAGTAGACAACAAAAACAACAACATAACTAACATTAAAAGTGCTAGAAAGAAAGTAGATAGAGCATCTACTGAAGTTTGGGACGCTCTTGAAGATGTTATAAAAGGACACCCAGTATTATTAAACCGTGCACCTACTCTACACAGATTAGGTATTCAAGCTTTTGAGCCAGTGTTGGTAGAGGGTAGAGCATTAAAACTACACCCACTAGTATGTACAGCCTACAACGCAGACTTCGATGGCGACCAAATGGCAGTACACCTACCACTATCTGCAGAGGCACAATCCGAGGCAAGATTCTTAATGTTGGCTGCTAATAACCTACTAAAACCATCTGATGGTAGACCAGTTGCAGTACCTACTCAAGATATGGTCTTAGGTTCATACTATCTAACCATAGAAAAAGATGGTGAAATTGGTGAAGGTAAAGTGTTCCGTGACGTAAATGAAGCCCTTATGGCTTACGATGAAGGTGCTGTATCATTACATTCAAAGATTAAGGTTAGAATCACTAAGGATATCGGTGGTAAGAAAGTTGCTAAGATTATCGATTGTACCGTTGGTAGATTAATATTCAATGAAAACATTCCACAAAACTTAGGCTATGTGGATAGAACTAATTCGGATAAACAGTTTGACCTTGAAATATCTTTCTTAGTTAAGAAGAAACAACTTTCTGATATTATAGAAAGATGTATTAAGATTCATGGTACTACTACCACTTCCGAAGTTTTAGATAAGATTAAAGCTTTAGGATTTAAGTACTCTACTCGTGCAGCGATTACCGTTGCAGTATGTGACGCTGAGATTCCTAAAGAAAAGAAAGATATATTAGCTAAGGCTGATGCCGATGTTGCTATAATCAATCAACAGTATGACTATGGTTATATATCTGCCCTTGAAAAGTCTAAGAGGTTTATATCTATTTGGAACAAGGCTACCGATGATGTAACCGAGGCGTTGAAAAATGGTCTTGATGCTTACAACCCAATCAATATGATGGCTGACTCTGGTGCAAGAGGTAGTATGAATCAGATGCGACAACTTGCAGGTATGCGTGGACTTATTGCAAATACTTCAGGTGCTACTATAGAGATGCCTATTAAGGCTAACTATCGTGAGGGATTAAACATCTTAGAGTACTTTATATCTGCTCGTGGTGCTAGAAAAGGCTTAGCCGATACAGCCCTTAGAACGGCTGACTCTGGTTATCTAACTCGTAGGCTTGTAGATGTATCTCAAGAAGTAATTATCAGAATGCACGATTGCGGTGCTACCGATGGTATAGAAGTTTTCGAAATTAAGAATGGCAACGAAATGATAGAACCTTTCAAGGAACGTCTACTCGGCAGATATTTAGTTCAAGACTTAGTCGATGAGAGCGGAAAGGTAATAATATCCAAAAACAAGCTAATGAACGAAGATGATGCTCAAAAGGTTGTAAATACGGGTATTGAAAAGGTAAAGATACGTTCTATACTACATTGTAAATCTAAGAATGGTGTTTGTGCTAAATGTTATGGTGCTAACCTAGCCAATGGTAACTTAGTATCTGTAGGTGAAACGGTAGGTGTTATTGCAGCACAATCTATTGGTGAACCTGGTACACAGCTTACTATGAGAACTTTCCATACAGGTGGTATTGCATCTGCTGAAGATATTACGCAAGGTCTACCTCGTGTTGAAGAACTATTTGAAGGTCGTCGTCCTAAGAATGCTGCTATACTATCTAAGATTGATGGTTATGTTCACATTGAAGAGGTTAAGACTACTAACAACATAATAGTTACTAACTCAGAAGATGGCAACACTATATCAGAAAGTTATCCTATACCATATAGCTACAAGATTAAAGTACGTGAGGGTCAAAAGATTACTAAGGGTACTAGACTTACCGAGGGTAACTGTTATCCACCTGATATTTTAACCATATTAGGTGTAGATGCTGTACAAAACTACATTATAAATGAGGTACAAAAGGTATACCGTCTACAAGGTGTTGATATTAACGATAAGCATATTGAAGTCATTGTACGTCAAATGCTCCGTAAGGTTAAGGTTGATGATAGTGGTAGTAGTTTCTTACTCCCTGGAACTTTAGTTGAAAATTCCGAGATTATGTCCATAAACGAAGAACTACAAGCTAGAATCGATGCTGGTGAAAGTGATGTTAAGCTAGTTACTACTATTCCTGTATTACAAGGTATCACAAAAGCTGCATCTACTTGTGAGAGTTTCCTATCGGCAGCATCGTTCCAAGAAACTACTAAAGCTCTTACAGATGCCGCTATTAGAGGTAAGACAGACCATCTACAAGGTCTTAAAGAGAATGTTATCATTGGTAAACTTATACCTGCTGGTACTGGTATGGATATCTACAATAACGTTCAAGTTATTAAGAACGAAAGTAATGGCGAGATGGCTCAAAACAGTTATATACACTAATGTGAAACATCTTGCAACTTATATAATATTAAAGAGCGTCTACAGTAGACGCTCTTTTTTACAGGTATAATATTACTAAAATATGAATAGTATTTATAGTAGGTAAACACATAACCTACTCCCACAACTTATGCCAAAGGCATAAAGGCGTGGACTTCTCGCTCAATAAACCTAGTGATAGCTATCCCCATAAAAGTAGGAGGAAAACGTCTTGAAAGCACATAAAAGAAAGAAAAAGGCATCTATACTAGAACAATATAGATATAATATAATACTATCGGTAATAGGTGGATTAACTATAGTAGCAGTAAGTATATCGATATGTGCTTTGGTACTAACCTTACTAGATGTTTCCATTAAAGTAATATCCATACTAAGTAATATATGTATAGGTATAGGAAGTTACTCTGCTGGATATTTTTCAGCAGTTAAAGGACAGAGGTCAGGAATACTATCGGGGAGCATATGTGGAATATTAATATTCTTAACAATAATATTCTTTGGCATAATATTTAATATTCATGGAAATATTATATCTAAGATTAGTAAACTAGTTATATGTGTAGTATGTGGTCAAATAGGTGGAATAAAGTCTGCTAATACCCATAATGCTTAATATGTCCTATGCGAAGATATTCCATAAATGAGTAACTTAATTAGGCAACTTGCATAATTAAATGATACATAATATAATATATACTACAATATTTCAATGAATGAGAACTTTTAGTGAAAAACATCTTGAAATATTTAGGTGAGTGTGTTATAATGTCTATAGTTCGATATTATTATA
>JAJQGV010000110.1 GCA_021200215.1 Ruminococcus sp.
AATATATACTAACCTTAAAAGTATTCTCAACATTAGACTTAAAATCTCCTAAGTGTATAGAACGTGGAATATAGAACTTCTTAGTATCTGCAATTCCTCCAAAAACTTCGACGTTGTCTATAATAGTATCGGATTGAATTTGAAGTATAGCATGGTCACTTTCATAACCAGATATAGAAGTCAACTCTAAGTTTAAATCCTTTAGAGTAACACCCTTAGAACGCACTAGCAATACTGGATTATTTTCATTCCATAGAGTAGTTCCGTTCCCTATAATAGTACAAGGTCTATCTATTACTATGCTTTCTTTGTACTCACCTCTAGGTAGATTTATGATACTGCTACCTAAGTTCAATTCATTCTGTATAATACTATCCAAAGATATCACCACCAATAAAGATTCTACAATACGCATTTAATTAGGGAATAGCTAATACTAAACTATTCCCTGAAGATTTAATATGAAAAACTAATTAGAGTATTCTAATTATCTACTTTTATAGATATATTTAATCATTTTAACTTATGCCTAGTATATTAGACATTAACGCCATAGTCTTTACAAAGAGCCTCTAAACCACCTTGATATCCTGAGGCTACTGCATTAAACTTCCAGTCATTTCCATGACGGTAGATTTCACATACTACTATAGCAGTTTCAATAGAAAAGTCTTCCATTAAGTCAAAACGTAGGACTTCTTCACCGACCATATCTTCAGCGGTAGCCATCTTAGCTACTCTAACGTAGGCATTAGACACCTGTCCGAAGTTTTGCCTTCTAGCAACGGCATCGTGAATAGTTACAGTGATAGCAATCTTTTGAACTTCACTAGGAACTCTAGGAAAATCTATAATAATAGTTTCATCATCACCCTCACCAGCACCCGTTAAGTTGTCACCCATATGAGTAACAGCCTCATCACGACTAACTAGATTGTTATAGAATATAAAATCTTCATCTCTAAGAACCTTGCCATTAGCTCCGAGCATAAATGCACAAGCATCTAAATCGAAGTCATATCCACCATCATACTTGTTAGTATCCCAGCCAAGACCTACTATAGCTTTAACAATACCCTTATCTAAACTAACCCTTTGACCTTTCGATAGATTTACAGCCATAAAAAAATTACCTCCTAAAAATTAATATATATTATCTATAATGTTGATTCACTATACTAGATATTCCAACAGAATAGAGTCCTTCACCAATAGCATTAAACTTCCATTCACCATTATGACGATATAGTTCACCAAACACCATAGAAGTTTTATCATTGTAGATTACATCATTCGATAGATTAAACCTACATAGTTCTTTGTTACCATTAGAAGTATCTACAATTCTAATAAAAGCATTCTGAATCATACCAAAGTTTTGATTTCTTTCATCTGCTTTATAGATAGTTACTACAAAGACTATCCTATTATACTTAGATGGTAGGTTGACTAAATCCACTAAGATTTGCTCATCATCACCATCACCTGCACCTGTAAGATTATCTCCTTGATGTATTACGCAACCACTACTATGTTTTAGACTTCCAAAGTATACTACATCTAAGTTACTACTACACTTGCCATTCTCATTTAATAGTATAGCAGACGCATCACAATCGATATTGCTCTGTTTTGACCTTTTAGAAAATAGAGAGAATTTAATGGGTTCATGTTGAGCCTCGTCCCAACCTAGACCAACCATAACACTCTTTAAACCTGTACTCTCCTTAGTGAGAGAAATTTTCTGTCCTTTTTGAAGATTTACCATATATAAGTCCTTTCAATTATTTCAATCCACACCCAGTATATTATCGGAGTGCGACGTGCGTAATTAAATCACATGAATCTGTTAGCCATTTGAACTATACCAGTATCGTTGGTTGGTTCACCAATAGCACCAAACTTCCATTCACCGTTTTTACGATACAATTCACCAAACACCATAGCAGTTTTATTATTATAGTTTGAATCTTCTGATAGATTATACTTGCATAACTCCTTGTTAGTATCAGCATCTACGATTCTAATAAAAGCATTCTTAATCAAGCCAAAATGTTGATGTCTTTCATATGCTTGATATATTGTAACTACAAAGATTATCCTTTGATAGCTATTAGGAACATCTTCTAAGATTACCTTTATCTGTTCGTCATCGCCATCACCTGCACCCGTTAGATTATCTCCTTGATGTACTACACTACCACTTCTATGTTGTAGATTGTTATAGAATATAACATCTTTACTGTTGACACACTTACCATTGTCGGAGATTAGTATTGCTGATGCGTCACAATCGATATCTTGAGGTATGTTACCTAGCAAAGATGCAAAAAAACCTCCAGATTTTTTTTCAACTTCGTCCCAACCTAAGCCAACCATAACTCTCTTTAATGATGAGTTGCCTTTAGTTAAATCAACTTTTTGTCCTTTTTTCAAATTAACAGCCATTTTTTTTGCCTCCAAATACATACAATATTATAACTATTAATAATATAAGATATATTTTTCCTTTTAATTCTATATATATTATACAATTCTATTAAGAAAAAGTCAAGATAGTTTTGTGAAATCTATTTAAATTTGCTATTATACAAATAAGACGACAGTTGAAAGAAGTTTCAAACTGCCGTCTAAAGATTATTCAAAATGAGATATTGGCTTTTTTAACTCATACAGGAAGAATCTTCACTGATTATGTTAAGATTTTTTACCAACTATACACTTTCTTAATAAGTCAATAGGTATAATAGATATCGACATAACTAATACTACAATCCATTCTATTGCATCTAAGCCGTGACATCTCATAACACTGCCACCAACATAGGTCATAATCAATTGAACTACTACTATTATGCCTAGAATCTTTAAGAAACCCTTGTTACCCTTAATATTATCAAATAGATTTATTTCAGTAGTTCTAGCATTGAAAGCGTTGAACACTGCTGAGAATATAAAGAATGCAAAGTAGGCAGTACCTAACTCTAAAAATTCAGATGAATTTAAATCTGGAATATGGAAAAATGATGTTCCAAAGTCATAATTTTCAACGAATATCTTTTGAAGAGGTGCTACGGTTAGTAATGCAATACCTAAAATAAATATCCAAATAGAACCAGTTATAATAGAACTCCACATATACTTGTTTACTATAGCCTCGGAACGACTCTTTGGTTTTTCTTTCATATACCTATCGATAGCAGGTTCACCACCGAAAGCCAACGCTGCAAGGGTATCCATAACTAGATTTACCCATAGGATTTGAATAACGGTTAGAGGACTATCCATACCGAGTAGAGGGCATACGAAAGATATCAATACTGCCGCAACGTTGATAGTCAATTGGAAGATTATAAACTTTCTAATACTATTAAAGATAGTTCTACCATACAAGATGGCTTTTTCAATAGAGTTAAAGTTATCATCTAATATAACGATATCTGAAGCTTCTTTAGCAACTTCAGTACCACCACCCATAGCAAAACCTACATCTGCTTTCTTTAACGCTGGAGAGTCATTTACACCATCACCAGTCATACCTACTACTAGTTCTTTTTCTTGAGCCAAACGTACTAAACGGCTCTTGTCAGTAGGTAAAGCTCTAGCGATAACTCTAATATCTGAAAGTACTGCTTTAATGTCATCATCGGACATCTTTTGAAGTTCATCAGATGTAAATACTTTTTCATTATCAGAGGTTAAAAGACCTGCATCTTTTGCGATAGCTACGGCAGTTTCCTTTCTATCACCAGTAATCATGACTACTTGAACACCAGCCTCTTTAACCTTCTTAATAGCGGTTACAGATTCAGGTCTAACCTCATCACGAATACCAAGGACGCCTAATAATATCCAATTGTTACCGTCTGGAAGTGAATCTTCACCGAGAGCATCTTCCGATACTGCTAAAGCTAACATTCTAATAGCACGTTCAGCGTATTGATTTATCTTATCGTCCAACTGTTTAGCAGTAGAGAACTCTACCTTGTTGCCATCTTTGTCTAAATAGTACTTACATCTTTGTAGAATCTTTTCGGGAGCACCCTTAATTAAGGTGTAATTATAATCACCTTTAACTTGAGTAGCAGAGTACTTATTAGTACTATTGAACGGTATAGATGTGACTCTACTTAGATTAACCTTAGGATTAACATCTATTGCAAAGCCAAGGACTGCTTTTTCAGTAGCGTTACCACCTACTACCTTAACGGAATCACCTTCATGAGTAACTACAGCATCGGTATTGTTATGAATAGCTACAGCAGTCAACCTACCAAGTTCTCCCTTAACGTCTACAAGTTTAGGGGTTTCATTCAATGAACCATCTATAAAGGTAACTACCTCTAACTTACCCTTAGTAATAGTACCAGTTTTATCGCTAAATAAGATGTTTAAAGAACCTGCAGTTTCTATACCAGTAACCTTTCTAACCAATACATTGTCTTTAAGCATCTTGCTCATGTTCATAGCAGATACTAAAGCTATCATTAAAGGTAGACCCTCTGGAACTGCCATAACTATTATTATTACTGCTAATATAATAGCACTTAAAAAGCTATTAATAACGTTGCCTATTCCTGAATCAAAGAATGCACTAAAACCACCTGCAGATACTACGCTCTGTATTAAAGAGGCAATAGCGATAGCTCCACCACCGATATATCCAAACTTACTGATACCATTAGCAAGTCCAGCGAGTTTTACTTTCAATGGACTATCACGTTCATCATCTTGTTGAAGTTCCTTAGCTATCTGACCGTATACAGACTTATCACCCACTACAGTAACTTGCATCACTGCGTTACCAGAACATACCACAGAACCTCTAAACACCTTGTATTCATTTAAAAAGTCCATAGCCTCTTCAGTATCTGTCCAACCGTCTGGTATAGCTATCTTTTTAGCCTCTTTAGCCTCACCATTAAGTACCGATTGGTCTACCTTGATAGTACCATCTATTAATATACCGTCGGCTGGAATCTTGTCACCAGACTGTAGCATTACAGCATCACCGACTACTATATCATCTATAGGTATCTCTTTAACCTCACCGTTACGATATATCTTACAGGTAATCTTAGAAGCTTCTTCTTGTAGCTTTTGGAAAGCATTTTCATTTCTGTACTCTGAAAACGTTGATACCAACGTTGCCAACGCAATAGCCACTGCAATGCCTATAGGTTCATACCATTCAACATCACTTTCAATGACTCCTATAGCACCTAAGATGTAGATGACTACGTTTACTAGTAAAGCGACACATAGAATCTTAATCATAGGGTCGCCAAAGTTACCTTTTAGCTTATCCCAAAAGGTTTCGGTAGCAAGCTCGCTGAGTTTATTCGTACCATATTTGGCTTTAGATTCTTCAGCTTGCTTATCGCTAAGACCGAACTTTTTCACTAAACATTCCTTCTTTCTTTTAATATACTTTATTAGATGTATTAATCTTAATACTTAGATTATACTTCCCTAAAATTAAAATAACATTAAATTTCCTTAATATTCATAAAAAATAGCGGTTACAAGTATTAAATAACTTCAAAGTTCATAACCACGTTATAAGATGTTACTCTTACGTTTATGCCATTGGTGATATTTATGCCATAGTTTTTAGGAATTAAGTTTCCATTGTCTGAGTACATACCATCACAAGAGTTGTTTATTAATAGCCATCTGCCATTATAACGTCTAACATAAGCTTTAATAGTTCGGTCGGCACGTTCATCAGGAAAGATTCGGCTAACCATATGCCACAACATAATGGGAGTACAATCTTCAGCGATTAATGTAGCAATATCTATCCATTGATTCTTGTCGGTCTGTTTTTGAGTCAAAAAATTAATTCTAATAATGTTTTCTCTTACCCTATAGTGACAGAAGGGACATACTGGATTATGCACATCTTTTAAGATAAACCATCTTTTATTGCAGTTAGGGTTCTTACATGAATGTAGATTATCCCAAGCCTTAGAGAGTCCTCTTTCCCATTCTAAGGCAGTAGGTCTTAAATTTGGATTATGTAAGCCATCTACAAAGGATTTTAAAAATAGTCTTTCTAAGTCCTCGCCCATATCCGAGATAGTATAGACTAAATCTTTAGGTCTGTTAGAGGTATCCATTGGATTTTCTATAAACGTAGCCATCTCACCCAAAGATAAAAAGTCATCATTTTCAGCAGAGTTGCAATCATATATCTTAGGGCCGTCTATTAATGGGTGTCTGCATAGTAGATATTCATATATTAATACTGCCAAAGAATGTAAGTCTGTATATATAGATGGTAATATTCTTTCATCATCATTTAGTATAGAGGTAGCTAACACTTCTGGAGCAATATACCCTCTAGTACCCATAACTTCTGGGGGATATACGTTAGGTATTACTAAAGAATCTACATCTATAACTACACAAGTAGCCGTTTTAGGGTCTATTAGAACGTTCTTACAAGATAAATCTGAATGTGCCAAACCTGCTTGATGTAATCTTCTAATACTCCTTGAGAGTAATATACATATCTGTAACATAGAACGAAAGTCACCTAATTCTGATAGTTTTAGAAACCTTCTAGACTTTCCTGTAAACCATTTACTGTTCTTATCCTTGCCGTTAAGATTCATTCCCTCTACTTGAGATGCATCTTCATTGAAGAAAAAGTTACTAGGATACGCTGGAGAAACTATGCCGAATCCGAACCTATGATGATATACAGTATCCAAAGGCCAACAGAAACGTTTGCGAAAGTATTCAGCAGTCTTTTCAGTATTACCTTTAGCACCGCCTAACTCTTCAGAAACGGTTGGATTGTATCTGTTAATAATCTTGTCCAAACGTTCAGCCACCTTGTGGTTATCAATTTGAGAGGTATCATTAAAGAACTGTACCACTTTAGACCTATCGGGGGTAAAATAGGTATACTTCATGCAACCTCTAGGTGGGTCATCTTTAACTATGAACTCTATGGGCAATCCGCTATAGTTAGATATTGCTCTGTCTATCTTATCCATAATATTAAAACTTCACCTCTTTAGTTAAAACTTTAAAATACGGAATAGCATTAAGCCATTCCGTTCACTTAATAGATTACTTTGTAGGTCTATAGAGAAATAAGGTTCTGTCATCGAAAGAACCACGTTTAGCATAGTTATCGAGCCAACTTTCAAGGTTCATGCCATCGTTGTTACTAAAACATTGCAAGTATACCGAAACAGCATCTTGAATAAAAGATTTATCATTCCAAAGAACCTCATCGGAGATGTTAAAGAACTCTTTAATATCCTCGCAGTAAGCAACGCATACATTTTTAGGAACTTCCTCAATAGTTTTCTGTTCTCTAATTGGAGGGACTATCTTAATAGAGTTATCATTTTTAATATCTGTAGCAATAATTCCATTTAGAACTAGGTCATTGTATAGGTTGCATGATTTTCTTTCGTTAGGGAAATAATCATCTGCAACGCCGTCGGTAGCTAATAATATTGCAGATGTCTTACCTTTCATAACCTTAATCCTACGCATCAAATTAGATTGCTCTACCATACCATTAGCTGTAATAAATTCAGTTTCACCACTAAAGCTACCACTGTCAGATGCACCTAAAATCTTAGTAGCAGTATCGAATGGTTGATTAGCATCTATGGAACATATTAAGCCATCGCCAATCTGTAAGGTAGCAATAAAGGTTTCTATGCCGACCTTAGTTTCTATAGGTATGATTACCGCACTCAAAAGTGTACAAGATAAATCATTTATAGATAGTTTTCTACCTAAAGGTTTAGAGTAGTTTTCGTCTTTAGAAATATCATCGAACTTACTAACCAAAGAACTATATGCCGATTTTACAGCGTTTTGAAGTTCTAAAGCTACCCTACTACACGATTTATTAAATAACGAATCTGTTACAGGATAACTTAAACCCTCTAAAAAGGAAGAGTCTTTCAATAGAGTTTCTACTGCTGAACTCATAGCACTAACATAAGATGTAGTTACCTCTTTAGCACCCACCCTTGAATACGCTTTAGAACCTGCTCCATCAGATACTCCTACTATGCAACAGTTTCCTACTAAAGAGAACTTAAAGTAGTCATCACAGTTAGTAGCATTATGCTTATGTTTCTTACCTCTAACCCTAGATGATACTATTCTAGCATATGGAGTAGTACCCGTTTCGGTAGCATACTCTGGATAGAGTTCTAAAGTATCCTTGATGGGATTGTACTTCCACATAGATGATGTTCTATCTATAACTTCTCTGTCGGTTAATGGCTTAGATTCTTTAGCATCTGTAGAAATATCATCTGCGGGTGAGAATGGGTCTATAGCATCAAAGTTTGTGTGCTTATAAGATTCACTTTTAAAAGAAGTATCGTCCTTAGTACTGACTTCTTGATTAGTAGTACTATCAACCTTGTGTGTACTATTAGATGTTTCTGTACCAAAAGGGTCTGTGCTGTTTACAGAGTTCATAGTATCAATATCCTCCTTAAAAGTTTCAATTACTTCTGTGTAGTCTACGTCTATAACTTCACTTGATGAAACATGATTGTTAGCATTAAAGTTAAAGATATCATCTGTGGAGAAAGTTTGGTTACGTTGAGGAAATGGACACTCATACGTTACGCTTGAGGTATCATCGTTATGGGAATCAACCTTAGAATCTTCTTGATGTGTAGGCAAACAATCCTTAAATGCGTTTAAACTTCTTTCACTACCTCTAACCACACTAGATATAAGATTTACAGTATCGTTCTGAAACTTTTCCAAACTTTGCTTAGAAAAGATATCTTTTAAGGGATTAAAATCATCACTCATACTTTTAGAACCTTCTTTCTTATGGAATTATAGTAAACGTTGGTGGTGGTGCAGGTAGGTCAATAGGTTGGTCAGGTTTAGCATCTAAAGAGTTAGAAGATAGCTTAATAGAATCTGATACCCATTTAAAGAACTGTGATAAATCACCTGCCGATAGATTGTTTAAAAGTATAACGTTATCAGTAATCTTCTTAAGGACGTCTGTACTAGCATCTGCACCAGCACCGCAAGCTATTATGTTAGCAGGTTTTTCAGATTTTAATCTTTCAGCCTGTTCTTCCCAAGTATCGGTAGGTACTCCATCGGTAAGTATGAACACCAAAGGACGCCAATCACCCTTTACGGTAGATGAGTTCTTAACCACTTCATTTTCAATACATTGAGATAGTAACTCAAGCCCAGCACCTAAAGATGTCAAGCCACCAGCATCAAGTTGAGGTTCTTTAAAAGATATCAATTCAGTTAGTGGGCACTGTTGAACAGCTGAACTACTAAAGGTTATTACAGATAGATATGCTGTTTCTAACGCTTGAGGGTCTGTTCTAAGTTCCATCAATAGAGCCTTTATACCCTGCCTTACTGCCTCAATAGGTTCACCATACATAGAACCAGAGGTATCTATTAGTAGGTATACGGGTAATCTTCTCGAAAAGTTTGCCATAATAAATCTCCTTTACTTGTATATAATGTTAATATAATTATATACCAACCATCAAGATAAGTCAACTTTTTTGTGTAGGTTATATAA
>JAJQGV010000093.1 GCA_021200215.1 Ruminococcus sp.
AGATTATTCTCTTGACTTATGCATTGGAATAGTATATAATAAATACGATATATTTGAAATGGGGTCAACCGCAAAAACTCAGAAAACCTCTCGAAAAGAAATAGAGTTAGCTAAAAAGTATAGAGATGATTATCTATCAAGGTTTATGAGGTGATACTATGGGAAAGAATTTTAGAGAAACTTTGAACGAACAACTTGCTCTTGATGATGATTTCAAAAAAGAATATGACAGTCTAAATGCACAATATAATGTTATTAAATCCTTAATCTATGCTAGAAAGTCTAAAAATCTTACTCAAAAAGGTTTATCTGAACTTACGGGAATTAATCAATCTGATATTAGCAAGATTGAACGTGGCAATGTAAGTCCAAATCTTAGAACGTTGCAACGTATTGCAACGGCTATGAACATGGATTTGAAGATTGATTTCGTGCAGAAGTAACATAATCCACTCCACTTGTATAGGTGGGGTGGATTATGTCATTTTATTAGTTGACAAATTTGCAATAAGATGATATTATATATTTATACAAAGAATTTTGAAAGGAAGTTTTTACTATGGAAAAAGTATATACTAAAAATGCCCCCGATGCTATTGGCCCTTATTCACAAGCAATGAAATCCAATGGTTTGGTGTTTACTTCTGGACAGATTGCTATTAATCCAGCCACTGGCAACGTTGAAAGTGATACTATTGAGGGTCAAACTGAACAGATTATGAAAAATTTAGGCGAAGTCCTAAAAGAGGCAGGAGCATCTTTCGATAGTGCTATCAAGACTGTATGTTTCCTTGCAGATATGAACGATTTCGCTAAGTTTAATGAAATCTATGGAAAGTATTTTACTTCTAAACCTGCTAGAAGTTGCGTAGCAGTAAAGACTCTACCTAAGAACGTTCTTGCAGAAGTTGAAGTTATCGCTGAAATAATTTAAACTATGAAAAAACAGAAAGATTATTACTCAGAAGTGAATAAGAAGAAGAATACTAAAGCTAAAAGTTTGTTAAGTAAGATTTTCGGACAGAAAGCTTTAGTAATTCTTCTATTACTTTTGCAAGTGGCATTATATGTGGCAATTATAGGGGAGTATTATATGCCTCTATCTATGATATCTAGCGTATTTTCAATATTTTTGATAATCTTCATAGTCAACAGAAACTACAATCCAGCATTTAAAATAGCTTGGATATTGGTTATAGTTACCATACCTGTATTCGGTTGCTTAATATTTCTATTGAGCAGAGTACAGATTACTAGAAAGTTTTTTAATCACATTATAATAGAAAAGTTTGAGGAAACTAGACCGTTCTTAAAACAGTCTGATATAACCCTCGATGAACTTAAAAAAGACAGCAAGTATGCCTCTAACATTGCTACGTATGTTCATAAGTATGCAGGATATCCTATCCATATGGGTACTACTACTGAATACTTCTCTATAGGAGAACTATTCTTTGCCGATTTGAAACAAGAACTATCTAAGGCAGAACACTTTATATTTATGGAGTTCTTCATAGTGGACAGAGGCTCAATGTGGCGAGAGATTTTAGATATATTAATCGATAAGGTTAAACATGGAGTGGACGTTAGACTAATCTACGATGGCATGGGAGCTCAGACTATACTTCCATTTAACTACGCTAAAAAGTTGAATAGGTTGGGTATTAAGTGTAGGATATTTAATCCGTTTGTGCCTATGCTATCTTCTATACAGAACAATCGTGACCATAGAAAGATTGTTGTAATAGACGGTCATACTGCCTATACTGGTGGCGTAAACATTGCAGATGAATATATTAACCAAAAGGTTCGTTTTGGACATTGGAAAGATACTGCTATTAAACTTCATGGTGAAGCTGTGGTAAACTTTACTATGATGTTCTTTAATATGTGGAACTACACTAACAACTCTAATGAGGATAACTATAGCGACTATTTCCCACACAAATATCATGCCGAAAGTTTTACAGATGATGGCTATGTTATGCCCTATGGTGATATTCCAATAGATGACGAACACGTAGGAAAGAATGTATATATCGATATTATCTCTAAAGCTAAAGACTATGTGTACATTATGACTCCATACTTAATATTAGATAGCGAAACTCTTACTGCCATAGAAATAGCTGCTAAAAGTGGCGTTAAAATTAAGTTGATACTTCCAGGTATTCCAGATAAGTGGTATGTATACGTTATAGCACAATCTTTTTACAAGCAACTATTAGATATGGGAGTGGAAATATATGAGTATTCTAAAGGGTTCGTACACGCTAAGAGTTTCGTATCCGATGATATTGTTGCTACCGTTGGAACTATCAACTTGGACTTTAGAAGTCTGTACCTACACTTTGAAGATGCCGTCTTTATGTACAAAACTAAATCCGTTATGGACGTTAAGTTCGATTTTAAACAAACCCTTAAAGAGTGTACTAAGGTCGACTACGATTACATCTCTAAGATACCTTTTGGCAGAAAGCTTGCTGGTGTATTACTAAAAATATTGAGTCCTATGCTATAAGTTCAGAGAGTGGTACGTTCTACTCTCTATATTTTTTTTAAGGCGTCTCTAAATGGGAACGTGGAGAGGCTTCTCCCGGAGTGGTACGTTCTACTCTCTATATTTTTTTTAAGGAGCATTTTTATGAAGAAATGGAACACTTTAAACGTATCGCATGAAGTTATTAGAACGTTTGTACGTAAGGGCGATATTTGTATAGATGCAACTGCTGGTCGTGGTTTCGATACCATCTTTCTAGCAGAATTGGTTGGAGATTGTGGAAAGGTCTATGCGTTTGATATCCAACAAGAAGCTATAGATAGTACTAACCTATTAGTGCAATCTAAAGGTATTGGTAACGTTACTACTATATTAGATTCTCATACCAATATGGATAGTTATATCGATGGGGGAGTGTCTTGCATTACTTTCAACTTTGGGTGGTTACCTAAAGGAAATCATAAGATTTGTACTCGCCCAGATACTAGCATAATTGCTATAGATAAGGGTCTTGAACTTCTAAAGGATAATGGAATTATGAGTCTATGCATCTATTACGGCAAGGATACTGGCTTTGCTGAACGTGATGCTATATTAGAACATTTAACTACCATAGATAGCAATCGATATACCGCTATAGTTACTAACTTTTCTAATAGACCTAACTGTCCACCTATATTTGCATTGATAGTTAAAGGTGTATGAAAGAGTGCATTAAATTACTCTTATTTTAGTGTTGCATTTTTGTTGTATTGCAACACTATTAATAATTATGATTATTTTTTAGATAATGGTTGACAAACCTAATTTTTTATGGTATACTATATATATAATATTTCACGGATAGGGTACACCACTGCGGGTGTAGCCCTATTTCTGTCTATTTTAATGCTAATTTTAGTTAATTTTGAAAGGAGTATCTAAACATGATAGTAAATGGCGAAACCTTTAACTTAAAAGACTCTATAACCTTAAAAGACTTCTTAACGTTGCAAGGCTATGATATTACTAAGGTTGCTGTGGAAAAGAATGGAGATATAGTTCCAAAGGCTACTTTCTCAGAGGTATTCCTCTACGATGAGGATACTATAGAAGTAGTTAGATTTGTAGGTGGTGGTTAGTATGAAGATAGCTATCATGGGTTTAGGTGGATTAGGCTCTAATATTAGTATACTATTAGCTAAGAACAGAGTGCCATCGCTTACCATTGTAGATTTCGATATCGTTGAGCCTAGTAATCTAAACCGTCAACATTACTATGTGGATAGTTTGGGTATGTTTAAAACCGACGCTTTAAAGTTGCAACTATTAGAGATTAATCCTAGTATGGACGTTATTACCATTAGAGATAGAGTTACTGAAGATAATGTAATATCTTACTTTGGTGACTATGATATAATCTGTGAGGCTTTCGATAATCCTATGTCTAAGGCTATGTTGATAAACTCTCTTTTAGAAAATCGTCCTAACGTTAAAATAGTATCTGGTAGTGGTATGGCAGGGTATGAATCTGCTAACTTGATTAAGGTACATCATAGGTTTAAAAATCTATACATCTGTGGCGATTTGCATAGCGAAGCTAAGGTTGGCAACGGTTTAATGTCCCCTAGAGTTTCTATATGTGCAGGTTTACAAGCTCAAACAATATTAAATATTATAAATTGAAAGGATATGTTTTTATATGAATAATCAAGAAGATAGGTTGGTATTAGGAAGTCACGAGTTTAATTCAAGGTTTATCTTAGGTTCGGGAAAGTTCTCTTTGAATCTAATTAAGCAAGTAGTAGAAAATGCTGATGTAGATATAGTTACCTTGGCTCTAAGACGTGCTAACTCTAAAGATACTGAAAATATCTTAGACTATATTCCTAAGAACGTTACATTACTTCCAAATACTTCGGGTGCTAGAAATCACGAAGAGGCTATTAGAATAGCTAGACTATCTAGGGAACTAGGTTGTGGCGATATGGTTAAGATAGAGATTATGACCGATACTAAATATCTGTTACCTAACAACTACGAAACTATAAAAGCTACTGAGGTTCTTGCTAAAGAAGGCTTTACCGTTCTACCTTACATGATGCCAGACCTTAACGTTGCTAGAGATTTACAGAATGCTGGAGCATCTGCAGTAATGCCATTGGCATCACCTATTGGCAGTAATAGAGGTCTTTCTAACAAGGATATTATACAGATATTAATTAACGAGATAGACTTACCTATAATAGTAGATGCTGGTATAGGTAAGCCCTCACAAGCGTGTGAGTGCATGGAGATGGGTGCTAGTGCCGTTATGTGCAATACTGCAGTTGCTACTGCAGGAGATATCGGTAAGATGGCTAAGGCTTTTGCTTTGGCAATACAATCGGGTAGGTTAGCATATCTTTCGGGTACGGGTAGAGTACTTAATACTGCTGAAGCATCTAGTCCATTAACGGACTTCATTCGTTAAGGTGGTGGTTAGTATGGCAAGAAAAGTATTTAATCACATGGAGTATCAAGAGGGCATGGACGTTATAGAGTCCGATATTATGGATAATATTCTTAATCTAACATCTAAGTATGACTACAACACATATACTAAAGATGATGTTCTAAAGGCTCTAAGCAAGGACATTCTTACCCTAGAAGATTTTGGAGCGTTACTATCGCCAGTAGCAACCAATATGCTAGAACTTATGGCACAGCGTTCTAAAAAGGAAACTGCTAAACATTTCGGAAATACTGTAACTATGTTTACTCCATTGTATATAGCTAACTACTGCGAAAATGAATGTGTATACTGTGGATTGAACTGTAAAAATAGAATCAAGAGGGGTATGCTATCGCTTGAACAGATTGATATTGAAATGAAAAACATCGCAGATACTGGCTTAAGAGATATCTTGCTTTTGACTGGTGAGTGTAGACATATGTCGGACGTTGAATACATCGGTGAGGCAGTAAAGATTGCTAAAAAGTACTTTACTTCCATAAGTATTGAAGTATATCCACTAAATATAGATGAGTATAAATATCTTCAAGAGTGCGGTGCAGACTTTGTATGCGTTTATCAAGAAACTTATGACCCAATTAGGTATGAACAGGTTCATTTGAGTGGTTTTAAAAGGTGTTATCCATATAGAGTAAATGCTCATGAAAGAGCCTTGTTAGGTGGTATGCGTGGGGTATCTTTTGGAGCGTTATTAGGTCTTAGCGACTTTAGAAAAGACGCTTTTTCTGCTGGAGTTCACGCTATGTTGATTCAAAAAAAATATCCTCATGCTGAGATATCTTTTTCATTCCCACGTTTAAGACCTTACAAGAATAATGCCGAAAACAACTCTAATGATGTTCACGAAAAACAACTATTACAGATTATGTTGGCTTATAGAATCTTTATGCCATATGCGGGAATTACAATATCTACACGTGAACGTGACGGCTTTAGAGATAATGTAATAGGTCTATGTGCTACTAAAATATCAGCAGGGGTTAAGGTTTCTGTAGGTGGTCATGGTGAGGAAGCTCAAGGTGATGAACAGTTTGAAATATCTGACCCACGTTCAGTAGATGAGGTTTATAACAGCGTATTGAATCATGGATTGCAACCAGTATTCACCGACTACATTAGAACTAATTAAGGAAAGTGTCTATGAAAATAGTATCTATAAGTAATAGAAAACTCTGTAAAGGGGATTTTCTATCTAAGTTAGAAGATATCTCTAACAGTGGTGTCGATAGCATATATTTAAGAGAAAAAGACCTACCTCAAGAGGAATATCTAAAATTGGCAGAAAAAGTTTTGAAAGTCTGTCATAATTGTGATATCTACATAGTAAAATATATAGGTGTAGCAAAGATGTTAGGTTGTAGAAACGTTCATCTATCGTATCAAGATTTTATAGAGCATCAAGATGCTTTAAAGAACTTTAACAACGTAAGTGTATCGGTACACAGCTTAGATGAGG
This sequence comes from Ruminococcus sp., assembly GCA_021200215.1. Classification (GTDB taxonomy): domain Bacteria; phylum Bacillota; class Clostridia; order Oscillospirales; family Ruminococcaceae; genus UBA5884. The sequence continues at coordinate 6,451 of JAJQGV010000093.1, forward strand.
CTATACTATCCCAAACCTTAGGTGCTACTAGGTTGGTTACTGGGCATATATTTCAAACGGATTGCAAGAAAGATATTCCACCTAGAGGTTTAGAGTATCTAAGAAGCATATGTAATGGCGTGAATATTCCAGTATATGCCATAGGTGGAATGACTCCTAATAACGTATATACAGCTATAGAAAATGGTGCTACGGGTATATGTGTAATGTCATCTTTAATGCACACTAATAATGTTGATAATTTAGTTAAAAGTCTACAAAATAGCATTTTTTAAAGCAGTATTACCGTTATACTCACCAATTTTTAATTTTTTACTTAATTTTTTTAAAAATACTCTTGACAAATCTACAAAGTGGTGATATAATGTATATGTAATCAGTTAGTACTTACTATGTTTGGTACATAACTACACTACACATGGCTATTGAAACAATGACGTTTCGATTATTAGGATTTTTAACGCAAGAAGAATCTCCTAAGGTCGGAACGCTTTTTTTATTTTTAAGGAGGATTATTACTATGTCACAAGAAACTAAATGTGTTGAAACTGTTGCCGATTTCTTCGGTTGTGATGTCTTTAATGATGATGTTATGAAAGCTAGACTTCCTAAGGGAGTTTACAAAACTGTAGTTAGAACTAAAACTTTAGGCGTTCCACTAGACCCAGACGTTGCTGACGTTGTTGCTAACGCTATGAAGGATTGGGCTATAGAGAAAGGTGCTACTCACTTTACACATTGGTTCCAACCTATGACAGGTATAACTGCTGAAAAGCATGATTCTTTTATCTCTCCAACCACTAACGGTAGCGTTATCTTAGAGTTTTCGGGTAAGGAACTTGTAAAGGGTGAACCTGATGCCTCTTCTTTCCCATCTGGTGGTCTACGTGCTACTTTCGAGGCTAGAGGTTATACCGCTTGGGACCCTACTTCTAACTGTTTCGTTAAAGATGGCTCTTTATACATTCCAACCGCATTCTGTTCATATACTGGTGAGGTTCTTGATAAAAAGACTCCATTACTACGTTCTATGGAAGTTGTCAATGAACAGGCTCTAAGAATATTAAGACTATTCGGCAACACTAAGGCTACTAGAGTTACTACTACTGTAGGTCCTGAACAAGAATACTTCTTAGTGGATAAGAAACTATATGACCAACGTGAAGATTTAATCATGACGGGTAGAACTCTATTTGGTGCAAAAGCTCCAAAGGGTCAAGAACTTGAAGACCACTACTTTGGTAATATTAAGCAGAGAGTTTCTGATTTCATGAAAGACCTAGATAAGGAACTTTGGAAACTTGGTGTATTCGCTAAGACTAAACATAACGAGGTTGCTCCTGCACAACATGAGTTAGCTCCTGTATTTACTACATCTAACATAGCTGCTGACCAAAACCAACTAACTATGGAAATAATGAAAAAGATTGCTCTAAAGCATGGTTTGGTATGTTTGCTTCACGAAAAGCCATACGCTGGAGTAAATGGTTCTGGTAAACATAATAACTGGTCTATATCATCTAACGATGGTCAAAACCTATTAGACCCTGGTGCTACTCCTATGGAAAATCTACAGTTCTTAACGTTCCTATGTGCCATTATAAAGGGTGTACATGAATATTCTGACCTATTAAGAATCTCTGCAGCTAGTGCAGGTAACGACCACAGACTTGGTGCTAATGAAGCTCCTCCTGCAATCATATCTATGTTCGTAGGCGATGAACTTCAAGCCGTTTTAGATGCTATTGAGTCTGGTACTACTATGAAATCTGAAGACGTTGAGTTCGTTATAGGTGTAGATGCCCTTCCAAACTTCAAAAAGGACGCTACCGACAGAAATAGAACTTCTCCATTTGCATTCACTGGTAACAAGTTTGAGTTCAGAATGTTAGGCTCTGCGGATTCTATCTCTTGTACTAACGTTATGTTGAACACCATTGTAGCTGAAGAACTATCTCAATTTGCAGATGTTCTTGAACCTGCTAAGGAAAATGGCAACTTTGAAGAAGAACTCCACAAGCTATTCGTTAAGACTATTAAAGAACACAAACAAGTTATATTTAACGGTAATGGCTACTCCGATGAGTGGGTTGAAGAAGCTGTAAACGTTAGAAAACTTCCTAACTACGTTTCTACTGTAGATTGCTTACCTCACTACACCGATGACAAAAACGTTAAGATGTTCGAAAAGTTTAAGGTATATACTAAGACAGAGATTGAGGCTAGACAAGAAATCTTACTTGAAAACTATTCTAAGGTTATAAATATTGAGGCTTTAACTATGGTAGATATGGTCAACAAACAGATTCTACCTGCTAGTATGTCATATACTAAGGAAGTTTGCGACATGGTTGCATCTAAGAAAGCTATAGGTTTAGAGGGCGGTGTAGAAGAAGAACTTGCTAAAAAGTTGGCTTGTTTAACTTCTAGTTTAGATGCTCAGGTTAAAGACTTAGAATGCAAACTATGTGATGCATCTAACCATGAAGAAACTATCTATACTTATGCTAGATACTATCGTGATGAGGTATTTGCAAATATGCAATCACTACGTGCCGTTGCCGATGAACTTGAAACTATAGTCGCTGAAAAGTCATGGCCATTCCCAACATATTCAAAATTATTGTTCAATATCTAACCCAAAGTTAATTAAAATAGTTCAAGACGTATCTGTTTAGATGCGTCTTGTTCTTTGTGCATATATATATTAAAAGTTTAGGAACGCTCCATTATAGTAGAGCGTTCCTAAGTGTATCATACTAATATAGTTCCATGATTGTCTATAGATAGTTCTTTAACTTGCCATAGTTTAAGGTTACGTTGGTCTAAGGCGAAACGCATCTTGCCAGCAAAGAAGTTGTTCTCCTCATCTACGATTGCCATTAGGCTAGGCCCTGCACCGCTTACATACATAGCATATGCTCCAAGAGTGTAAGCTATCTTAAAGACCTCATCGGCATGAGGTATCAGTGGTAGCCTATAGGGTTGATGTAGCTTATCATCTACGGCAGTACGTAGGTTTTCGTACTTTCCAGTAAGCAAAGATGCTGAAAATAACGACGCTCTGGATAGGTTATATACCGCATCTCTATGAGAAACCTCTTTAGGTAATGAAGAACGAGCCTTCTCGGTAGAAAGTTCAAAGTTTGGAATGATAACTACGAACTTTAAGGCCGTATGAACTTCTTGCTTTACCCAATGCACTGCTTGACCATCGAATACGGCAGTTACTATTCCACCTAAGAGTGCAGGTGCAGTGTTGTCGGGGTGTCCCTCAATCTCTGCGGATAGGTTTACTATATCATCTAGTGACAGCGGATTCCCCATTAAAATGTTAGCACCTACTAAACCTCCAACTATACACGCCGAGGAACTCCCTAGACCTCTGGTCATAGGTATGTTGTTCTCTTGGATTATCTTTAAGCCCTTTAAACTCTTACCGCATATATCATAGAGAGTCTTAGCAGACGTATATACTAGGTTGTTCTCATCGGTAGGTATAGTAGTATCATCGGCAGATAGTATCTCTAATGTGTCGTTTTCTTCCATCTCAACGTAGTTGTAAAAGTTCAAAGCTAAGCCTAGGGCATCAAAGCCAGCACCTAAGTTTGCACTAGTTGCAGGGATTTGAATCTTAATCATGCTGTAGACTCCTAACTACTTTATATCTAGTACTGGAATAGTTGATACTACCATACCATTATTCTCTGCAATAGATGCACATAGTCTTTCAGAGTCTGCAATGCTCATAGGCTTAGTAATAAATACAGTATAGTCATCATCATCAGTGCAGATGGTTTCAGCACCCTCTGGAACTAGAGTATTACTTCCTTTAATTCGGAAATACATTTGAGCGGTAAACTCGCTGTAGTCGGCAATGAAGTCTGTACTGTTAGTATCTTCCCAATATTGAGATAGTACAGTTTCACTGTGTTGAACCTCATTGATAATATCACCTAATACGGCACTAGCTGTAGGTAGTTTACCAGCACCACGACCATAGAATAGAGTCTTATCTATACCGTTACCACATACCATAACGGCATTGAAAACATCATCTACGTGTGCTATTAAGTTTTCATTGCTAACTAACATAGGGCATACCAATGGAATAATCTTGCCATTGTCTAACTTTTTAACGTAAGCTATTAACTTAATAGCACCACCCCACTTTTGAGCGTACTTAACGTCATCGAGTGAAATATCTGTAATACCTTTAGTATACACACTATTAGGATATACGTGCTTACCATACACCAAAGATGATATTATGCATATCTTTCTGCAAGCGTCATCACCTTCTACATCGGCAGTAGGGTCTTTTTCAGCGTATCCAAGTTCTTGAGCCATAGCTAGAGCAGTTTCAAACTCCATGTGTTCGTTAATCATTTTAGTTAGAATGAAGTTAGTAGTTCCATTTAGTATACCTGCGACCTCTGTAATTTCATTTGCTGCAAGACACTTATGTAATGGTCTAATTATTGGTATTGCTCCACCAACGCTAGCCTCAAAGAAGAAGTTACAATGATGTTCCTTAGCGACCTTTAAAAGTTCTGCACCTTTTTCGGCTACTAATTGCTTATTAGATGTAGAAACGCTCTTACCTTTTTCTAAACAAGCCTTAACGAATTCATATGCAGGGTGTACACCACCCATACATTCAGCCACAGCAGTAACCTCATCATCTGATAAGATGGTTTCTATACTCTTAACAAACTTATCCTCATATGGACTGTTTGGAAAATCTCTAATATCAAGGATATACTTAATATCCATAGATTGACCAGCCTTAGATGTAATACTATCTCTATTAGTATAGAATAGTTCAACTACGCCAGAGCCTACAACACCATAGCCTAGTACTGCAAATTTTGACATTTTTTATTACCTCCGATTTTATTAGAATGTACTTACTTAGTTATTCTAACACATTTTTTAGAATATGTCAATTTTTTTTTGAATATATATCGACCGTAAAAAGTTTTTTGTGTATATATTGATTTTTATCTAATATCATGGTACAATTAAACTATACTTAAACTCTAAAGAAAGGAATGTTTGTCTATATGCCATCTAAAGATATATGTAACTTTTGCGATAAGGTTAGAAGTACTATAAATGGTAGAAGATTAATAGGTTTACCTACCTACGGGGCTATAGAGGTTCATATTAAAGAGTTCTCTCCTGAACCTTTGTACATAGAGGTTAAGAATGGAAACGTGTCTATTCAACCTTACGAATACAACAACAAAGATGCTACTATTACTTTAGATATCCAAACACTATATGATATCTATGAAAGAAGAGTGTCCGTAAACGATGCCCTCAACAACAATAGGGTTATAATAGACGGTGATGCTGAAATTCTCCATTGCCTACAGAGAAACTTATAGTTAATCTACTGGTTGACTACTAATAGTTAAATTTTATTTTGGAAGGGTTGTTGTATGAGAAGAAAACAACGAACATATAGCGTCCGTATGGATAGAGTAGCTATAGTGTTAATAGTATTACTAGGTATACTATTATTAATATCATTACTATTTAAGTCATGTTCTAAAAGTGATACTACCATTGAAGATACCTCCACAACTGCAAACTCACAACAAGATGAAAAGGTATTAAACTCTCTTAGTTCCTTTGAGGGTGCTATCGAAAGGTTGGGTTTTGTAAAGCGTTCGTATTCCGTTAATGATATCCACTATGGTGAGCTTATACTAGTAAACAATGAACATGAGTACATCTTCGATGAGAATAAACAAGCCGATATGGTTGAAGTATCTACTGTAAAGAATGAGTTCTATAACACTCTAAGTTCTACCATGATGTTAAAAAGTTCTGTAATTGAACCTCTTAACAATATGATGAAAGACTTCTATTCGGCAAGTTCTGATGGTGATATGGTAATATCTAGTGCCTACAGAAGCATGACTGACCAAGATATCTTATACTCGCAAGTCTTAGATAATTCACTTTCCGAGAATCCTGCAGGGTTTAGTGATAGCCATACCGCATACTCATTTAATTTGGCAGTACTCCCTCAAGAAAGTTCTCTTATGTCCTTTGAAGATGATGATAACTCATCTTGGATAGTTGAAAACTGTGCTAAGTATGGTTTTATCCAACGCTACCCTGAGGATAAGAAGTCTATTACGGGTATTAGTAATCCATCTTACTTTAGATACGTTTCTTTACCACACTCAATGTATATGAAAGAAAATAATCTATGCTTAGAAGAGTACATATCTATGTTGAATAACTACAAGTTTGGAGTTAAATCTTTAAGGTATACCTACGATGAACAAGAGTATATGATATACTTATTTGAAGCATCTAATTCCGATACCGTTGAGGTCTACGTCCCTAGTGACAAAGAGTATACTATATTTGGTAATAATGTCAACGGATTCATAATAACCGTTAAACTATAACTGAGATATCTAAATTATATTAAAAACGTTCTTAAAAACTTAGATTTTTTTAAGAACGTTTTTTTATCCTATTAAATGTTTTCTGCATTTCGTCGCAGTTGCCCACACGATGCATTAATATCTGAGCCTAAAGTTCTTCTAATGGTTGCATTTATCCCCAATTTATCTAAACTATCCTTAAAAGATTGCACAGTTTTCATATGTGTAGAATAGTTCCTTTCTGCTACCTTATTAACTGGAATTAAATTTACATGACAGTTTATACCTCTAATTAAGTTTGCTAACCTTTTAGCATCTTCATGAGAGGAGTTTACACCATCTATTAGGGCATACTCAAATGTGATGCGTCTGCCCGTCTTAGATACATAACCCTTACAAGCAGATATTAACTCTTCTATGTGATATCTATTATTTATGGGCATAGTTTCACTTCTGGATTTATTATCACTGGCATGAAGTGATATCGCTAAAGTTAAACCAAGCTTTAGTTCTGCAAGTTCTTTGATTTTTGGGACTATCCCACAAGTGGATATTGTTACATGACGCAAACTTAAACCATTCCCCTCTGGTGATGAGATTAGCTCTAAGAACTTTAATACGTTGTCAAAGTTGTCAAGAGGTTCACCTATGCCCATCAATACCACACTAGATATCTTTTTACCACTATTGCGTTCACTCTCATAGATTTGTAATAGTATCTCCGATGGTTCAAGATTTCTTCTGAAACCTGCTATAGTAGATGCACAAAATTTACAACCCATCTTACAACCAACCTGTGTAGATACACATATACTAGTACCATAAGAATAATCCATTAATACGGTTTCAACGTGATTACCATCTTCTAAACGGTAAAGATATTTTACTGTACCATCTATTTTAGACTTTAGAGTTCTTTCTGCCTCTAAATGATATATTTTAAAATTATCGTTTAACTTAGTTCTTAAATCTTTGGGTATATTTTGCATATCATCAAAAGATGTTACTTTCTTTTGATGTAACCAGTTAAAAATCTGTTTAGCACGAAACTTTTTCTCTCCTATTAAAAGTATTTCTTCTTCTAACTGCACTAAACTTAAAGATAGTATATCTTTCTTATCCATTAGATACCTCCTTTACTTAACCCTCTTAACTTTAGATATAAAAAATCCATCACCATTGAAGTACTTTGGATTTATAGTAGTTTTATAGTTTCCAAAAGGTTCGCCCAAACTTTCAAGATATGAAACTCCCTCAAAGTTCGGATTTTCTTTCAAAAACTTTTCAATGATTTCTTCATTTTCAGCCTTATTCAAAGTACAAGTGGAGTACACTAGTTCACCACCAACCTTTAGATATTTACTAGAGGTTTCTAAAATCTTATATTGGATATTTGGTAAACTATCAAACTCTTTTGGATTTTTATACTTAATTTCAGGTTTACGTCTAATAACTCCTAACCCAGAACACGGAACGTCACATAGGATTTTATCAGCTTGTGGAAGTTTCTCATTAAACTTAGAACCATCGCCAACTTGAGATACTATATTAGTTAGATGTAATCTTTTTGCCCCTTGTGAGATTAAATCCACTCTATGTTGATGTAAATCAAAAGCGTACACCTTACCAGTATTGTTCATAGTTTCAGAGATAGTAAAAGTCTTTCCGCCTGGTGCTGAACAGATATCTAAGACTATATCATTTTCTTTCGGATTTAACGCACTACAACACATTTGAGAAGATATATCTTGAATGTGGAGAAATCCTTTTTTAAAGACTTCAGTACTAGTAATATCACCATTGAGAAGTTCATAGCAATGTGGAAGATATTCTATCTTTTTACATTCTAGTCCTAGACTTTTAATGCATTCCTCATCGGTGCATAGAGTATTATTTATCCTAAAGAATGTAGGCACTTTTCCAATGGAACTCTTAAGCATATTTATAGCTACATCTTTAGAATATTCTATTAATAATTTATCTACAAGCCATTGTGGGGCAGAGTATTCTATGGATAGTCTTTTTAACGCATCTTTTGGAAGTGGATAAGTCTTTCCATCTCGGATAAAGTTCCTTAACACTGCGTTAATAAATCCACTAGCACTAGATACTTTTAACTTTTTAGCAAGTTTAACACTCTCATTAACCGATGCATTATCTGGGATACTATCTAGGTACAAAATTTGATATATCCCACTACGCAAGATATTCAACACTGATATATCTAGCTTGTTGAGTGACTTCTTGCTATATCTTGATATTATGTAATCTAAAGTAATCTTTCTTTCTAGCACCCCATAGTAGATTACAGAACATAGTCTTTTATCTTGAATAGATAAGTTTGAACTGCTCAAAGATTTATCTACTACTATGTTAGAAAATCCATTATTGGTGAAAGTTTTATCCAACATTTTAACGGCTAATAATCTAGGCATATACAATCTCCTTATAACATACATAGATAGAACGCTCATAGTTTAGTGAGCGTTCTACGCATAATCTTTTTCTATAAATACTATTCACCTAATGTAGTCTTATCAATCTTCTTACCACGCAAAAATGTTGATGTTTCCATGCGTTTGCTACCCTCTAATTGAATTTCATCAAATTGGATACAACCACCATCGCCACAGACTACTATAAACTTATTAGTATCTATTATAGTTCCGCATGGTTCATTAGAAGATATATCTAAGATTTTACTACGAAAGACCTTTAAACGCTTACCATTTAATGAAGTAAATCCAGTTATACCCCTAATAGTATTATGAACTTCTTGTGCTGATTTAGAAAAATCCAAATGTGACATATCTTTAGTAATCATCTTAGCATAGGTAGACTTGCTGTCATCTTGAGGTGTGCGTATTAGAGTACCATCTTCAATGGCTTGGATAGTCTGTAATAGTACCCTTGCACCCATCTCTGATAGTGCATCGTGGAGTTCATCAGCAATCATATCCTTTCCGATAGTAATCTCTTCTTTGATTAACATATCGCCAGTATCTAAACCCTCTTCCATGTACATAGAGGTAACTCCTGTTAGAGTTTCGCCATCTAATATACATCTTTGAATAGGCCCTGCACCTCTATATTTAGGCAATAACGACGCATGGATATTTATACATCTATGTTTAGGTAGTTCTAATATGGTTTTAGGCAATATCTGACCATAAGCCACTACCACTATTAAATCTGGATTTAATCCTTGCAATACATCTAAAGAGGTTTTGGCATCATCACCCTTGCGTAAGCTACTAGGCTGATACACTGGAATATTATACTCAAGAGCGTACTTCTTGATTGGCGTGGGTATGAGTTTATTACCTCTACCCCTAGGCTTATCGGGTTGAGTGAATACCGCTTGTACAACGTGATTACTCTCTACTAAAGCCTTTAAACATGGAACAGAAAAATCTGGAGTTCCCATAAATACTATGTTCAAATACAATCAGCTCCTTAGGTTGAGTAATAATTAATAATGAATAGTTAATAATTATTAATTATTATTTGTTAATTATCAGCTCTTGCTTGATTTTATTATAGATGTTAATAGCTTTATTAACTCTACGCAATCGCTATGGATACTTTCAAATTGAGGTTGTGATATATAGTTTGTATTAAATAACAGTTCGAGCCAATATTCACTTTCACTAGCCTCTTTTAAAGCTATGCTAAGTTTAGATATAAAATCCATCTTACTTTGAGCATATATACTTTCTTTTATATTAGCACCTATGCTAGTGCCACTTCTTAAAATCTGTTTAGATATAACATACTCTTTCTTTTCTGTACATAGGTATTTATATAGATTAACTATCCTTATAGCGAATAGTTTGCTCTTATCGGCTACTATATTATTTTGTTTCAATCCATACTACCACCTTAAGTTAATTAATAATGAATAGTTAATAATTATTAATTATTACTTGTTAATTAATAATTAATCTTCGACCCATTCTTCTACTAATTCAGTGAATAGATGTCCTTTAAGATGGTCAGTTTCATGACAAGCACAACGGCAGAACATATCAGAGAGTTCTTTTTCGTAGGTATTGCCGAATCTGTCTTGAGCAGTTAGTTTACACTTCTTAGGCCTAGTAACGTAACCGTACTTTCCAGGAACTGATAAGCAACCCTCAGCATCTCTAACTTTGCCTTCAGTTTCGGAAATGGTCGGATTAATAACCTCTAGTTTGCCCTCACCTACGTCTATAACTACCAATTGTCTAAGCACTCCAACTTGAGGGCCAGCTATACCGTATCCTTCAGCCTTGTACATAGTTTCTGCCATATCATCTAAGAGTTGCCAAAGTCTTTTATCGAACTTTTCGACCTTTCTGCAAGGTTTGTGAAGTATCTCATCTTCTTCAGTAACTATCTTTCTTATTGCCATGTTAAAAATCTCCTTTTAATTAATTTAGTACACATCGCCGTTTATATCTACAAATATATGTAGATTAGCTATGGAATGTTTATAGAACTCTTTTAGGATATCTTGTATGAGATTCCGAAAGCTTGGATTGTTCTTACACTTAATAACTATCTTGTACCTAAACTTTCCATCTATGCGTTCATGAGTGAACTTTATAGGGTTCATTACCCTTAATGGATATTTATAGTCCTTAGAATTAACTATCAACTTTATGATGTACATTAAGTTGTTGCAACCTTTCTGTACGGTAGGCTCATCTATAGAGGATAGTCCAATGGTACAGATATCACATATAGGCGGGAATAGGTTCAACCTTCTTAGAGCTATCTCTTCGTTGTAGAAGCCTATGTAGTCTTGTTTTATTGCCAATGGTATTATGTAATGCTCTGGATTGTATGTCTGTAGTATGGCTCTGCCCAATCTATCACCACGACCACTTCGTCCTATAACTTGTGTTATTAAAGAGAACGTCCTTTCGTAGCTACGGAAGTCACCTGTGTATAGCATAGAATCAGCAGATATTATACCCGTAAGTGTGACGTTAGGAAAGTCTAAGCCTTTGCCGACCATTTGAGTGCCTATTAGAATATCATACTCACCGTTGGCAAACGATTTGAACGCTTTCTCGTGGGCATACTTTGAGAACGTAGTATCGGCGTCCATGCGAAGAACTCTAGCAGTAGGAAAGATTCTTTCAATCTCTTCTGCTACTTTTTGAGTGCCTGAACCTATATACTTAACGTTACTTGAATGGCAACTAGGACATACCTTAACTTCATCTATAGAGTACCCACAGTAGTGACACATTAGCGAATGGTTGGCTTTATGATACGTTAAAGGCACAGAACATCTTGCACATTCTACTACCTTTCCGCAGTCTGTACACATTATAGATGTATTATATCCACGCCTATTAAGTAATAATATCGATTGTTCATGGTTCTCTAGGTTCTTTAAGATTTCTAACATAAGTGGGTTAGATATCTCTAAGTAGTTCCCCGATTGCCTTTCCTTACGCATATCTACCAATGTAGTAGATGGTAATTCTTGGTTGTTATACCTTTTATTTAAGGTTAAAAGTTTGTAAATACCTCTCTTAGCTAGATAGTAACTCTCAACCGATGGTGTTGCAGATGCTAACACCAACACACACTTATGATGCTTACATCGGAACTTAGCGATATCTTTAGTTGAATATCTAGGAGAACGTTCTGACCTATATGAACTTTCGCCCTCTTCGTCCATTATTATTATTCCAATGTTTTCTAGTGGTACGAATATAGCACTTCTAGTACCTATTACTATGTCGGCTAGACCATCTTTAATACGGCAGTACTCATCTTCACGCTGTTTTAATGATAGTCCACTATGGATTAAGGCTACTCGTTTTCCGAAAGCACCTTTGAATCTCGATACCATCTGGGGGGTTAAGGATATCTCAGGTACTAAAAGTATGGCAGACTTACCATCTTTTATGCAGGAATCTATTAGTCTTTCAAATATAGCTGTCTTACCACTGCCCGTTACACCATGTATTAAGAAACATTCCGATTTGGATAACCTCATGCTACTGTGTATACTATTGAACACCTCTAACTGCTGAGGTGTTAAGGTTGGCAAAGTATTATCATGTGGGGTGGGATAGTCTTCATAGTTGTTAGGTTGGTACTCAAAGACATCTATAGCCTTACACCTTTCAAGATACTTTATAGTCTTATTGGATACCCTACAACTATACTCAGTTTCTTTACAAGATACTGTACCGTTATCCTCAATAAACTTTAGGACTCTCTTTTGAGCATCTGATAGCTTAAACCTATCCTTATTTAGTATATACTCTTTACTTAAAGATACCATCTTCGACTTAACGTCTATAGACTTAGTATCTACTACTCTACGCACGAATACTATGCCTTTTTCAATCAGCGATTTAACTACTATATCATCTTTATGCTTTTCGATATACTTACTTACTGCCATACTATCTTTCTTAGCAGATAGTATATCTAAGAATTCCATTTCATCTTGGTCGAGAAACCACCCATCGGCAAGTGTAGAGTTGTATCCATATGAGTTAGTTACCTTCATAGTATACATAGCTGGTAGTATAGTTCTAATAGCCTCTGCATACGTGCAAAAGGTAGTATCTACAAGGTGATATATTAACTGTATCTGTTCAGTGTTTAGTATAGGTTTAGCATCTTCTACGGAATAGATTCTCTTATAGTTGTTAGGTACTTCATTAAGATATTCAAGTTCTAAGACCGTTCCAACTACTAGACGATTACCTTTTCCAAACGGTACAGAAACTCTAACTCCCACCGATGTAGAAAGTTCTAATTCTGTAGGAACTATATACGAGTATAGAGTATCAAAGTTAGAGATTGCTTCACTTAAAGCAACCTTAACAACCATAGTAATAGTATTCATTAACTTCATCTAGTACCGTAGGTTCTATAATTTTATAGCGACCACTAGCTATATCATCTACGGCAAGTTGGACGGGTTTTTTAATCTCTGAAGGTTCTTCTTTATACTTAGTGAAATCATGGGAAGTTGCTAGAGTGTTTTCTTTAACCTCTCTACTTTTTTCTCTTTCACTCTCTTGATATAGTTCTTCGGTAATCTGCCTAGCCCTTTTAGCCACACCTATCACCAAAGAGTAGTAACTTTCATTCTTAGTAATCAATTGAGTAATAGCAGGTCTTAACATATAAAATAATCTCCTTTAACATATAAAAATATTATCTAACTTCTAATTCACAAGCTCTAACTATAGACTTAAAATCTTTTATAGCTTTTTTAAGTTCATCGTTTACTATAATGTAGTCGTATTGGTTAGAGTATGTAAGTTCTATTTTGGCTTTAGATACTCTTTCTTGTATAACTTCCATAGTTTCAGTATCTCTCTTTAAGAGTCTTCTTTCAAGTTCCTCAATAGATGGTGGTGCTATGAATATAAACTTAGCATCTGGACGAACTTGTTTTACTCTCATAGCTCCTTGAACTTCTATTTCAAGTATTACGTGCTTACCTAAGTTTAGATTTTCCTCGACTGGTTTTTTAGGAGTTCCATAGTAGTTTTCGCAGTACTCAGCGTACTCAAGCATACCGTCTTGGTCTATCTTACTTTGGAACTTTTCTTTAGATAAAAAGTTGTAGTGTATACCGTCTATCTCATTAGGTCTAGGCTCTCTAGTGGTATCCGATACCGAGTAGTAGTATCTATTATCCTTTAAAATCTCTTTTAGCATAGTACCCTTTCCACAGCCCGATGGTGCAGATACTACTATTAATAAACCTTTATTCATATTGCAAAGACTCCTTTCAAATTAATATATAGTTCTCTATAGAACGAACTTACAATAGACAAAACGGTGCATACATACATATCACCGTTCATAATATAGGATTTAATCTTTATGGAAACGTTCAGCAATGGTTTCTGGTTGTACGGGGGATAGTATTACGTGGTCACTGTCCATAACTATTACCGACCTAGTACGTCTGCCAAAGGTAGCATCTATTAAGCGTTTGTCATCTCTAGCCTCAGATATTATCCTTTTAATCGGTGCAGATTCTGAACCCATTATCGCTATTACCCTTTCCGATGATATTACATTGCCAAACCCTATGTTTACAAGTTTCAACGTTATAGACTCCTTTAGACTATTCAATGTTTTGAATCTGTTCTCTAATCTTTTCAAGTTCCGATTTCATCTCTACTACGGTCTTAGTGATAGTTATATCTTGAGCCTTAGAACCAGTAGTATTGACTTCTCTATTCATCTCTTGGATTAAAAAATCTAGTTTTCTGCCTACAGGTTCAGTAGAATCTATTAGTTCTCTAAACTGCGATATGTGACTTCTTAACCTTACAGTTTCCTCATCTACGGCTAACTTTTCGCTGAGTATAGCACATTCGGTGATTATTCTGTTTTCGTCTATATCTTTGCTTTCTAGCACTTCAGAAAGCTTATCATAGAGGCGTTTTCTATAGTTTTCAACCGTCTGTGGCGATGCTAACTCTACTATACCTACCATACTTTCAATAGCATCTAGTTTAGATGTAACATCTTTGTACATCTTTTCACCCTCGATAGTTTTCATGGATACAAACCTTTCAAGAGTCTTTTCAGCTACCATCTTAACGGAGTTCCAAATTTCGTCCTCATCGTCTATGGTCTTAATGACTGTAAATACGTCGGGAAACCTAGAAAGTTGTGATAACGTTATATCGTCGGGGAGCTTTAAAACCTCATTAGACTCTCTTAGAGCGTTTATATATCCTTGAGCTACACCCATATTTACTGATATGGTTTCATCTTTACCATCTATGTTGTTTATGGTTACTAATACTTCTATCTTTCCTCGTGATACGCTACCTTTTATAAGTCCTTTTAGTTTATCTTCAAGGTACCCCATATTTCTAGGTATCCGACAAGAAAATTCATAGTATCTATGGTTTACCGAGCGAATCTCTACTAAGATATCTCTACTGCCTACTACCTCTTGATACCTTCCATAACCTGTCATGCTTTTAATCATATTAAAAAATCTCCATTCAACTCACACGTTCATAGTCAACTTACACGTTCCTATGGAACGTGGCAAAACCTTTAGTATTATTATAGACTATTTTTTTTGCTTTGTCAACTGCTACGCTCATAATATTGACATATTGACCATTATGTGGTATATTAATATTGTAAGTTCGTTCCATAAAAGAGCGTAAGCTGAATGGTAAGGAACGTGCAAGTTAAAATATTATTAAGAAAGGTTTAAAATGTATGAGTATTAAGGAAAGATTCGAGATTCCACAACAGTATAAGTGGACTATAGAAGATATCTACGCATCTGATGATGCTTGGGAACAAGACCTCTTAAAGGCTAAAGAGTATGCTATTAAGGTGGCTGAATTTAATGGCAAGATTAGTAAGTCATCTACTGAACTATTAGACTATCTAACCATAGGTGATGAAATATCTATACTCTTTGATAACCTTGTAAATTACGCTCAACGTAGATTAGATGAGGATACTAGAAGTTCTAAATATCAAGGTATGGTCGCTAGGTTGATGTCTGTTGCAGTAGAGTTGAACAGTAACGGCTCATTTGAAACTCCAGAACTTTTAAGTATGTCTAATGATACACTAGAACACTTCTATCTACAGACACCTAAACTTGAACTATACAGATTATACATCGATAGGGTTAGAGAAAAGAAAGAACACATACTCTCCGAATCTGAAGAAAAGATTATCTCTATGACAGGCAAGATGGCTAGTTCTCCCGATACTATATTCTCTATGTTCAACGATGCCGACTTGAAGTTCCCCGATGCTATCGACAAAGATGGTAACCATCATACCCTTACTCATGGTACGTACTCTACCTTAAGGAAAAGTTCCGACAGAGTTCTAAGAAAGTCAGCCTTTGAGAATATCTTTACAACCTATGGCAACTTTAAGAACACTATAGCATCGGTGCTATCTGCTCAGATTGAACAGCTTACGTTCTACTCTAAGGTGAGAAATTATAACTCTAACCTAGAGGCTTCCTTAGATGGTAACCATGTGCCTATAGAGGTCTACAAAAACTTAATAGATGCCGTACACGATAATATGCACTATATGTATAAATACGTTAAGCTTAGAAAGAAAATATTAGGGCTAAAAGAACTTCATATGTATGATATGTATGTACCACTAGTTAAGGATAGTGATGCATCTATAGACTTCGATACCGCTAAGCGTGAGGTAGAACAAGCTTTATCAGTAATGGGCGATGAGTATATTGGTATCTATAATAGTGCATTTACTCAAGGTTGGATAGACGTCTATGAAAACGTTGGTAAGTGCAGTGGAGCATATTCTGCTGGTGCTAAGGTTCACCCATATGTATTACTAAACTACAATGATACTTTAGACAGCGAGTTTACTCTTGCTCATGAGATGGGTCATGCTATACATTCGTACTATTCTAATAGGTATCAACCTACGGTATATTCCGACTATGTTATCTTCGTGGCAGAGGTTGCATCTACTTGCAATGAAAGTCTGTTGATGCAATATCTATTAAAGAATACCAACGATAAACTTCGCAGAGCATATCTAATCAACTACTTCTTAGAACAGTTTAGAACTACCATATATCGTCAAACTATGTTCGCTGAGTTTGAACTTAAGATTAACGAAATAGTAGAAAGTGGACAGTCTTTGACTGCTGATACACTTATGGATATCTATGCAGACCTTAACAAGTTATACTTTGGTGATGACGTTATTATAGATGACCATATAGCTATGGAATGGAGTTTAGTACCTCATTTTTACTATAACTTCTATGTGTATCAATATGCTACAGGATTCTCTGCTGCTATTTCACTATCTAAGCGTATTCTAAACGAGGGTAAATCTGCTGTAGATGACTATATCAACTTTTTAAAGGGTGGTTGTAGTAAGAATCCTGTAGAATTGCTTAAAGGTGCTGGTGTCGATATGTCATCTAGTAGTGTAATATCATCTGCACTTGAACTATTCGGTGAACTTATAGATGAACTAGATACACTTATTAATTAATAGTTAATAATAATTTGATAAATACTATTATCTTTTTTAAGATGTTGTGTGTGTAACTCTCCATTTGCAAAGTAAGTGGAGAGTTATATATTATTATCCTAAAAGAATATTAATTATTAACTATTAACTGTTAATTAACTTTCTCTCCACGCATGGATATTGACATATCGTCCATTATATGATATATTAATATTGTAAGTTCGTTCCATAAGGAACGTGCAAATTAAAAGAATATCATCAAGGAGCGTGTAAGTTAAGATTTGAGAATTAGAAGAAAACCTTGGGCAGAACCTGAATTGAAAGCTTGTCCGTTCTGCATACAAAATCCAGAGGAGTATAAGGGCAAGTGGAAAACTGTATTTAACAATAATAATCCTATATATATAGAACTAGGTTGCGGTAAGGGTGGATTTATATCCCAAATAGCACCACAAAACCTCGATATAAACTTCATAGCCGTAGATATGATTAATGCTATGCTAGGTTTGGCTAAGAGAAATTTAGAAAAATCTTATGCCGATAAAGGTATTCCTACTGACAACGTTAGAATATTTATCAAGAACATTGAAAGAATATCGGAAGTATTTGGCAACGGTGATATCATAGAACGCATATATATAAACTTCTGCAACCCTTGGGATAGAAAGACTAAACATCAAAAGAGGCGTCTTACACACCCTAGACAGCTAGAGCAATATTTAACGTTCTTAGCTCCAAACGGTCAAATATACTTTAAAACTGACAACGATATACTCTTTGAACACTCCATTGAGTACCTTAAAGAGATGGGTTTTACTATTAAGTATGTAACGTATGACCTACATCAAAGCGGATTTAAACCTAACTACATAACTGAACATGAAACTATGTTCTCTCAAGAGGGTATTAAGATTAAGTTCCTAATCGCCGAAAGAGTAGCATAACGTTTAATATTATATAAATAAGGGGGTCTTTTCTATGACCGATATTGAAAAACTTCAAGATTGCTACCATCAAATTAGAACCATTACAGACTTTATGCCTAAAATAGCTTTAGTATTGGGTTCAGGTTTGGGTGGATTCGCTGACGATATTCAAGTAGTGGATACCATAGATTACAAGAATATTAAAAACTTTCCAATATCCACAGTACAAGGACATAGAGGTAGATTTATATTAGGTTACTATAATAACATTCCTATGGTGGCAATGCAAGGCAGAGTTCATTACTATGAAGGGTACTCTATGCAAGATGTAGTACTTCCCATTAGGTTGATGAAACTTCTAGGTGCTAATATACTCTTTCTAACTAACGCATCGGGAGGTATAAACAGAAACTTCTCTGCAGGGGACTTTATGTTAATAACTGACCATATATCTACATTTGTGCCTAACTGCTTAGTAGGTGAAAACTTCTCTAGCCTAGGAACTAGATTCCCAGATATGAGCCACGTATACAGCTACAGATTACAAGACTTAATAAGACAGACTGCTATTGAGTTGGATATTAATCTTAAAGAGGGTGTATACGTTCAACTTACTGGGTGTAGCTATGAAACTCCTGCCGAGATTAAGATGCTATCTATATTAGGTGCAGATGCCGTGGGCATGAGTACCGTATGTGAGGCTATAGCTGGAAATCATGCGGGTATGGAAGTTTGTGGAATATCTTGTATTACTAATATGGCAAGTGGTATATTAGACAAGCCTTTGAATCACATAGAGGTTCAACAGATTGCAGACAGAGTCGCTCCTCAGTTTAAGAGGCTTGTTGGCAAAGTGATATCTAAACTACAGTGAGGTGATGTTTTCTATGAAAGTTAGATTCTACAATGGAAAAATCTTGACCATGCAAGATGGTTGTGAAATACTAGAGGGTATGGAGCTACACACTCAAGGGAATACTATATCTTATATAGGTGAACCTAAGAACGTTGACGAACACTTCGACCGTGAAATTAATCTTGATGGAAATTTAGTAATGCCTAGCTTTAAAGATGCCCATACACACTCAGCTATGACGTGCTTACGTTCATATGCCGATGACCTACCTCTAAAAGAATGGCTCTATGACAGAATATTCCCCCTAGAAGAACAACTTACATTTGAACAGATATTTTGGTTTAGCAAGTTAGCATACATGGAATATCTAACGAGTGGAATATCTGCGTGTTTCGATATGTACATAATGCCTGAAGCCGTTGCAAGTGCATCGGTAGAGATGGGATTTAGAACAGTACTATGTGGTACGGTAAATAACTTTAAAGACAGTGTTGACCAGTTAGAAGAGTATTACTTAAAGTATAACTCATATCACAACCTAATATCGTATAGGTTAGGATTCCATGCTGAATATACTACCTCACTAGATATTATGTTAGGAATAGCTGAACTATCCCAAACGTACAAGTCACCAGTGTATATGCATTCTAGTGAAACTAAAAAAGAGGTTACAGAATGTATTCAACGCTACGGTAAAACTCCTACACAACTATTTAATGATATAGGTCTATTTGAGTATGGCGGGGGCTCGTTTCACTGCGTATATATAAGTGAAATGGGTTTTAGAATCTTTAGGGAAAAAGACCTTTGGATAGTGACCAATCCAGCATCTAATTTAAAGTTAGCTAGTGGCATAGCTCCTATATCTGATATGCAAAGTATGGGGCTTAATATAGCACTCGGTACTGATGGAGCATCTAGTAACAATGCCTTAGATATGTTTAGAGAAATGTTCTTAGTTACGGCTCTACAGAAGTACAAGACTAAAGATGCAGCTGCTTGCAATGCTGAAAGCGTCTTAAAGATGGCTACCGTTGGAAGTGCAAGAGCTATGAATTTGAACGATGCAGACGTCTTAGATGTTGGCAAGAAGGCTGATATAATAGTGGTGGATATGAAACAACCTAATATGAATCCTATATACAATATTAAGAGTAATTTGGTGTATAGTGGTAGCAAACAGAACGTAAAGCTAACTATGGTTGACGGACAGATACTCTACGAAGATGGAAACTTCTTAACCGTAGATGCCAATGAGGTATACTCTATGTGTGAAAGGCTAAAGTTTAGTAGTAATAATCATTAATTGTTAATTATTAATTGGTATGTATATGTATATAGTCTAAGGAACTCCTAAAACATGGAGTTCCTTACTGTTTTGTACTAGAAATATACAAAACATTTTAATTTTGTATTGAATATTTTTTAACTATATGCTATAATGGATTAATAATGAGTAATTGACCGTGCCTACAAAGGTATCTATAAGGTTGATTGCTACCTATTACTATTATCAAGAAAAAAAGAAGGTGTTTTATTGAAAGCTGTTTGCGGTTCAGATATTGGTTTGGTTAGAAATGAGAATCAAGATAGGGTAGCCGTTGAATATCTAGGCGACTCCGTACTTGCCGTACTATGCGATGGTATGGGCGGTGCTAGTTGCGGTAGTGAGGCTAGTACTTTGGCTATCGATACCTTTATCGAAAACTTTAAAAGCGGTTACAGAGAGTATTTTAAGTCTGATACTATTCAAGACCTATTAGTACAGTGCATGAAGTCGGCTAACGATACAGTATACTCAACCTCTTTAACTAACGATGATAAGTTCGGTATGGGTACTACTTGTGTAGCTACTCTACTTACTAACGATGGAAGAGTGTATATTGCTAACGTTGGCGATAGCAGAGCTTACTTAGTTACATCTAATGGTATAGAACAGATTACTATAGACCATAACTATTCACAATATTTATACTCTATAGGAAAGATTACTAAGGAAGAACTACCCTCACACCCCGATAGAAATATGCTAATTAGAGCCATAGGCGTAGAACAAGATGTAAATACCGACTACTTTGAACTTATGCCTATACTGCCTTTCAAGATATTACTCTGTTCCGATGGTTTGCACGGTTTCGCTACTCCTGAACAGATATTAACGTCCATTCGTGACGTTCCCTTAGAGGAAGTTCCTGCTAGGCTTATAGGTTTAGCTAACGCTAATGGTGGCAGAGATAACATATCTATAGCTATACTTGAAGCGTAGTACACTAAGACCATTGAACTTATTGTTATATTATTCGTATAAGCCCGCTCTGTAACGAGCGTGTGAGTTGAAATTAGAATGGAGTTGATTTGTTTTTATGGAAAAAGACAACTATATCGGAATGTTATTAGATAATCGATATAAGGTCGAACAGCTAATCGGTGTAGGTGGTATGGCACGTGTCTTTACTGCTAAAGATATTAAAGAGGATAGAACCGTTGCTGTTAAAATTTTAAAGGACGAGATTGCAAACAATCGAGAGTTCGTTAAGAAGTTTATTAATGAATCTAAGGTGTTGGCTACACTGTCACACCCTAGTATAGTAGAAGTATTTGACGTTAGTTTCGACAACGATATTAAGTTCATGGTAATGGAATACATAGACGGCATTACACTTAAAGAGTATATGGAAACTTCGAATGGCCCTCTTAGTTGGAAAGATAGTGTTCACTTTACTATACAAATTTTAAGAGCCTTGCAACACGCTCATGCAAGAGGTGTAATACACAGAGATATTAAACCTCATAACGTAATGCTACTTACCGATGGAACTATTAAGGTTACTGACTTTGGAATATCTAAGATTGCTAGGGAAGAGGTTAAATCATCTACAGAGCATACTCTAGGTTCAGTACACTATATCAGTCCAGAACAAGCTCAAGGATTATCTACTAACGAAAAGAGCGACATATACTCACTAGGTTGTGTACTATATGAAATGCTTACTGGTAAGAAACCTTTCGATTCAGACAATCCCGTTACGGTGGCTTTAATGCATAGTAAAGACATAGCTCCTGCACCTAGTTCTATAAATTCTGACATACCTAAAGGCTTAGAACAGATAATACTTAAGGCTATGGAAAAGAATCCCGATGATAGGTATCAATCTGCTTCGGAAATGATTCAAGCTTTACAGATGTTTAGAAAGAATCCCGATATACTGTTTAACTATGGTGAAAATCAAGGTGAAGAAGAACTATCCGATGAAGTAAAAGAGAGAGTTTCAGTAATAGCTGAGGGTGGGGGTTTTGTTGTAGATGATGCCTACTCTAACACTAGTGAGATTCCTATAGTTCCACCGACTAAAGAAGTATCTATCGAAGAACCAGATGATGAATATCCAGATGAGGAAGTTGAGGTTGAAAGGTCATTCTTTCTGCCTATACTAACGGGTATTACATTGGTTATAATATTAGTAGCGGTAATATTTGTAGCATCGTTACTTAAAGACGCTTTCGCTACCGATTCATGGAAAAACCCTGAGTTTCAAATGCCTAATCTAGTGGGTATGCAACTAGAAGATGCTAAGGAGATGTATAGCACTCAATTAGATATTGCCGTATCGGCTGAACAGTACTCCGAAACCTATGAGGAGGGTGCTATTATGGAACAGAGTGTAGAAGAAGGTCTGCTATGTAAAAACGGTGTGGGCGTAGATGTAATAATTAGCAAGGGCGTTAAGATGGTTACCGTTCCAGATGTCCTAAGTTTCGATTACACCGTCGCTGAAAAAACTCTTAAAAATGAAGGACTACTCGTTGAAACTAAGTTTCAGTATGATGATGACATAGAAAAAGATTTAGTGGTTAAGACTGAACCATCTGCTAAAGAAGAGGTTGCCCCTGGTACTAAGGTTGTACTATACGTTAGTAAGGGCAGATACGTTAGCGTTGTTAAAGTTCCTAACCTTACGGGTATGACTTTAGATGCCGCTAAGGCTATGGTTGAAAGTAAAGATTTAACTTGGACTATAGTATATCAAAATTCTGAACAGGCTAAGGATATAGTAATCGACCAAAGTATTCAACCAGAATCTGAAGTGGATAGCAAGACAGAAATTACTATATACGTAAGTGATGGTAATCCACCTACAAATTCAATATCGGTAAACTTCCCACTACCTTCTAATGCTTACGGAACGTTTACATTCCAAATATTTATAGATGGAACTCTATCTACTCAAAAAACCGTAGAAGCCGATGCTACAGATGGTCAAACTAAGATTACTCTTGAGGGTAATGGAACTCAATTAGTAGTAGTTAAAGTAAAGAATGATAGTAACAATAAGACTGCTGAGTATGGTAGATACAACATCAACTTTGATGATGGTGGTACTATAGAAGTTATATCTTCTAAGAGCGACCAAGCTTTCGTTGAAATAGATGGTATCTTGGTAGTTACTCAAACGGTAACCTATGCAACGGTATATGAAGAACCTGCCGAAACTGACCCAGTATATGAGGAAGCTCAAGAGCCAGACTATGAGGAAACTCAAGCACCAGCTGATGTACAAGCTCCTGTGGATACTCAAGCAGACGATGATAGCAATGCCGACGATAATACCGACGATAATGCCGATGCTACTTAATGGTGAAATAATGGTAGGTACTGTTATAAAATCTATTGGAGGACTTTACACTGTAAGGTCCTTTGATAGTATACTTGAATGTAAGGCTAGAGGTGTATTTAGAAAAGAAAATGTATCGCCAGTGGTTGGTGATAGTGTAGAGGTATCTAATGGTGTTATTAGTAAAATCCTACCAAGAAAGAACTTCATCGTTAGACCCCCTTTAGCAAACTTAGATGCTATGGTGTTTGTAGTATCTACTACTAAACCATCGCCAAATCTTACCATGCTAGATAAGTTTATAGCTGTATGTGAGTACAAGAACATTACTCCCATGGTAGCTATAACTAAGATAGATTTAGCCGATTACAACAAGGTTAGCACCATATACAACTCTATTGGTGTTAAGGTGTTCACCATAGATTACTCTCAACCACAATCATATTTAGCACTAAAAGATATACTATCCAATAAGATATCTGCATTTACTGGTAATTCTGGAGCAGGAAAATCCACGCTATTGAATGCTATAGATAGTTCTTTGAACCTACCAACGGGTGAGATAAGCGAAAAACTTGGAAGAGGTAGGCATACTACACGTCACGTTGAACTATATCAACTGGATAACAACGCTTTGATAGCCGATACCGCTGGTTTTTCTACCTTTGAAACTAATAGGTACGATATCATAAAGAAAGAGAATTTGGCACATTGCTTTAGAGAGTTCATTCCATACTTAGGTAAGTGTCGCTTTAATGATTGCTCACATACCAAGGAAAAAGGTTGTGCCATCATTGAGGCAGTACAAAGTGGAGATATCCCTAAAAGCAGACACTCTAGCTACTGTGAGATGTTCGAGAACGCTAAACTTATAAAGGATTGGGAACTATAACTATGAAACGATGCATAATATTTTCTGGTGGAAATGTGGTAGGTACAGAGTATCTACCTAGTATAGATGATAGTACGCTTATAATATCTGCCGATGGCGGTTACTTAAACGCTCTAAAGCTTAATATAATTCCTAACCTATGCTTGGGTGACTTCGATACCCTTAAGGTTGACATACATAGTAGTTGTCAGATGGTTAAGTTTCCTCCTGAAAAGGACGATACCGATACTATGTTATGCATCAAGGAAGCGATATCTAGGGCTTGTGACAGCGTGTATATATATGGTGCGTTAGGCGGTAGGTTTGACCATGCTATGGCAAACGTACAAGCTTTAGAATATCTAACCAATAGGGGAACTATTGGCTATATAGTAGATTCTCAAAACCTTATAACCATGCAAAAAGAGTCTATTAGAACCTATAAGAACATCACTAACTTTAGATATTTTTCTATACTGAGTGTATCGCATACTGCAGAAGTATCTGCCGATGGCTTAAAGTATCCACTAGATAGAACTATATTAACTAGAGAGTTTCCACTAGGTGTAAGCAATGAAATCTTGACAGATACTTTTAATATAACCGTTCACAATGGAACTATACTAGCAATATACTCTAAGGACTAAACTAAAAAGATGGAATGCCTTTACATGACATTCCATCTTATTCTATTTCTATGAGTTACTATTCTTCTTCGGGAACTTCTTTTTTTATCTTGAATATTATTCTAAAGATACCAGATATCATTTTAGGTGGTTTAACTACAACTACTTTCATATGTTCAGCCTCCAATTGGATAAATTTATATGTGTAAGAAAATCTTATAGTTATAGTATATTCAAAATGCTCAAAAGTGTTACTTATATTCTAAAAAGATTTTAAAGTGGTGTAGACTGTCCAACCATATGCGATAGTATTGCTATGTTCATTGCCGATTCAACACAAGGTACTGCTCTAGGGACTATGCAAGGGTCGTGTCTGCCCTTAATCTGTATAGTATCATTTTCCATAGTACTGTAATCTATGGTTTCTTGCTCTTGTGCAATAGATGGTGTAGGTTTAACGGCTACTCTGCATATTATAGGCATTCCAGAAGATATTCCCCCTAAGATACCACCATGATTGTTGGTCTTAGTACGAACTCTGTGGCAGTCATCTATATAAAAATTATCGTTGTTTTGACTACCTGTCATATTGGCAACATTGAACCCCGCACCGAACTCTATGCCTTTAACGGCAGGTATTCCGAACATTAATTGTGATATGGTGTTCTCTAAGCCATCGAACATAGGAGAACCTATTCCAGCAGGTACATTTATACATACACACTCTATTATACCACCAAGACTTTCTAAACCTTTTCTAGCCTTTAGTATATCGTTGAACATCATTTGACCCTTTTCATCGCTAATGGTAGGGAAGTCTTTGTTTCTAACTCCTAGAATATCATCACGAGTAACAGAAACGCTGTCAAAAGGGATATCTTTTATGTTGTGTATCTGTAAGATGTGTCCACCCGTATAGATGCCACGCCTTTCAAGTATCTGACTACATATAGCACCTACAAAACATAATGGAGCAGTTAATCTACCCGAAAAGTGTCCACCACCACGTACATCATTGTAACCTTTGTAACGAATGTTACCTGTATAATCAGCGTGTCCAGGACGTGCTAACTTAGATACATTAGCATAATCTTTAGACTTAGTATCGGTATTTTGGATAATAGCAGTTAGTGGAGTACCAGTAGTTCTTTCGTTGAGTAGTCCTGAAACCACATCGGGGATATCCTTTTCTGAACGAGGTGTAGTAGTACCATCTTTTTTAGGTGCTCTCCTACGCATAAATTCAGATACTTTATCCATATCGATATACTCACCAGATGGGAGATTATCTATAACTACACCAATTGCCTTTCCATGTGATTCTCCAAATATTGAAAACGATATGTTATTCTTAAACATTGATGACATCTATTTTACCTCCAAGATTTTTAAAGTCCCTAAAGAAGTTAGGGTAAGATTTCTCTACAGCGTTAGCTCCTAATATGATTACATCGTTCATACAGCGTGTAGATGCTATTGCAGTAGCCATAACTATTCTGTGGTCGCCAAAACCATCAACAGTTCCGCCGATAAAGTGTTCTATAGGTTCTATAATAAGTCCATCATTAGTAGGAGTGACCTTACCACCTATTCTATTTAGGGCATCTGCTGTAGCTACAAGCCTATCACTTTCCTTAATCTTTAGACGTTCTGCACCTATTATTTTAGATGTACCATCGCCAAAGCAACCTAGAACTGCTAATATTGGCACTAAGTCGGGAATGTTAGTGGCATTGATAGTATAGGCATTCAATCTGTTATCGATTCTATTATAACACGATTTCTCGCATACTTCAACGATTTTTTTATCACCTTGTATGGAACTTTCAAGTAGATTTTGTAAGACTATGTCATTTCCGATGGCATTGGCTACGTAGAAAAATCCTGCTTGTGAATAATCACCTTCTACCTTATGGTTCAAAGGCTTATACTCTTGATTCCCTTCTACATAGTAGCCGTAGTCGGTTTCAACTATATATACCCCAAAGTTTGCCATGCTTTGAATAGTCATATCCACATAGGGTTTAGATTGCAATGGTGAAGTCATAACTATCTTAGAGTTACCATCTAGTAGAGGTAGTGCGAATAGTAATCCTGTAATAAACTGCGATGATATATCCCCCTCAAGTTCAAAAGTTCCGTTTTTAAGTTTTCCGTTCATAGAGAATGGCATAGTATTATTGTAGTCGAAAGATATTCCTTTTTTAGGTAATTCTCTGATAAATGGGGTTATAGGTCTTTCGGGTAATCTGCCTTGACCTTTTAACGTAGCAGATACTCCTAAAGCACCTACTATTGGAATGATAAATCTTAAGGTTGAGCCACTCTCATAGCAATCTATAGTTGCTTGAACGTTCGGTGTAGATATCCCTTGTATGGTAATGTTATCGTCTTGGATAGTGTATCTTGCCCCTAAACTCTCCATTGCCGATAGCGTAGCATAGATATCTTTAGAAAATGATACTCCACCAACTACAGAAGTTCCCTTACTTAAAGATGCACATATTATCTCTCTATGTGCAAAACTCTTAGAAGATGGTATCGCTACAGTACCACTTAGCTTTGTAGGTGATATTTTAATATCCATATATAAACCTCCTATATTGTTGTATACATAATTATAGCATACGTCAGGAATTTTTTAAACCCTTTTCTACACTTTTATTCTTCAGAAGAAATTTCGAACAACTTCTCTATTATTTCATTTGGTATTGGGGGTGAGAATGGTGGTACTATTAGACTTAGTAGTTTAGAAATTATTATTAGAATCAAAGTAGCATAGAATATTCCTTTAATCATATTAAATGTTCCTTCAATAATATTAAATGCTTCTTGCTTTAACTTTTTTTTATTTTCCTCTTGTATTGCCTTATGGGAAATTATCTCAGATTGTACAGATTTTTCTATATCTTCTGGTTTGGTTAGGCAAATCTTTTTATGTGTCTTTTGTGGTGGATTGCTATTAGTATATACCGATGGCATTAACTGTGATTTTACTCTGTGGTCTAATATATCGGTAGGCTTAGATAGGTTTACCTTTTTAGAATCTTTTTTCGGTAGAGGTTTAACATCTCCATGATAATCTTCTTTGATTACGTATACGTCATCTTGATTCATAATAAAACTCCTTGTCATATCGGTGATTATCCAATTCCTATGAATGCAGATATCAAGGTTACCACAATAATACCTACTACCAACAGAAAAGATATAACCCTTTTGATAGTTAATACAATGACATCTAAGTTAAAGTGTAGCAAGGTGATAATCTTTTTAGGTCGTGAGTGCTTGTTATTCATTGGCAATGGCTTAATTAAAGATATCTTTTTGTCAGTGGGAACTAGATTAAAATTGTGTGTGTGTTCTAAGGTTTCCATTATAGATATATTACTGTCTTTCTCTTTAAATACTATGGTTTTAGTCTTAGATTCTTTATTATCTATCTTGTAATACTCATCGTTCATAGAAAATCACCCCACAATGTGTTCTTTTTTAAGATATTCCCATAAAGCTGTAGAAATCTGTGATAGGCATCTTTTTAACCATGCACTTTCCAATATCCTCGCATAGTATTATGTTTATGTTGTTGCTCTCACGTTTTTTATCTGCAAGGCAGAAAGGGATTAAATCTTTAAGTTGAACAGGCACAGATGTTGGAAGTTCATAGTTCTTAATACACTCAATTAGATTGTTTAACATACTCTGTGAACCTATTCCATAGGCTAAAGCTTTCTCAGTGATTAGACACATTCCAATGGCTACGGCACTACCATGAGTATAAGTTTCATAGTGGTGATATCCCTCTACTGCATGACCTAAAGTATGTCCAAAGTTTAAAATCATGCGTTCGCCCTTGTCGAACTCATCATTTTGAACTACATCACGCTTAATGGATACGCATCTAAAGACTACATCTTGGATAACTTCCCATATAGTATCCATGTTGTGTGAAGCTAATATATCGAAGAGTTCTTTCTGTCTAATCATACCATATTTAATGACTTCAGCCATACCATCGGAGAAAGTTTCACGCTTTAGAGTTTTAAGGGTATCTATGTCACATATTACGCATTTAGGCTGTTTAAATGCTCCTACGAGGTTCTTACCTGCTGGGATATCTATAGCAGTCTTACCACCCACAGAACTATCCACTTGAGCGAGTAAGGTAGTAGGTATTTGTATATAGTCCACACCACGTAAGTAGGTAGCAGAGGCATATCCAGTGATATCTCCAACTACTCCACCACCTAATGCTATTATGCTATCTGTTCTTGTGATACTATTCTCACAAAGAAAATCATATATATTATTAAGGTTGTCACTACACTTAGAGTGTTCACCGTTCGGAAAGACATACTTACACACATCGAAACCGTTGCACTTTAAAGATTCTACAACTACATCACCATATAGAACATCTACGATATCATCGGTAACTATTGCAATCCTTTTAGACTTTACCAAACTATTGATAATCTCACCAGTCTTAGCAAGTAGACCACTTTCTATTAAGATATCATAACTTTCACTGGCTTTAACGTTTACTTTTAGCATAAAAATCACCTTTTCTAAATATTTTGATACTAATATTATACCATAGAAAGAAACATCTGTAAACTAAAATAGTAGCAAGGAGGAATTTTTTTGGATACCTTAGAAAATCATCAAGAAGATTTTAACACTACCGATATAGATACCTTAGAAGATTTAGAAAATGAGTCGCAACACGTTAGCGATGTTCTAGTCACTCAGATAATCTTGTGTATTGCAATACTCACTGGAGTGTTTATATTGAACATATTTAAACCTGATATTAGTACCTACATAATAGATACTTTTAAATATCAAACTTCTGTAGAACTCTCCGATACTCTAAAAGGCTTAATAGGTTGGCTCTATGATAGAGTTCAAAGTTAAGTCTATAACATATAGGTTAGATTTTTCATTCTTTCTATTTTGGGCTATGATGTATCTACTAGGACGTGAAAAGATGGTCTTGCCTATGTTCTTAGCGTGTTTAGTCCACGAGATGGGACATATTGTTCCTATGGTAATATCTGGACGTAAGATAAAATCCATAGAGTTCGGTGGTACGGGCATAAAGATAGTCCCACTCTACGATAAGATGCTACCTATAGAGTGGGATATTATTATAATGATATCGGGGTGCTTGAGTAACTTTCTATTGACCGCAATAGTATTGATGTTTAAAATCTATCCACTATATAATGTGGCTTACGTTAGCCTATCACTTGGTATATTTAACGCTCTACCTATAAAATCTTTAGACGGCTACGATGTAGTACAATTAATAGTTAATAATTATTAAGATGCCAATAACTGCATTGCAACTATGCAAATTTTAAAAAAATATCTAACATTTAAAAAAAAACACTTGCAATTTTTTTTAATATATGTTATGATAATAAAGCATTTGAAATCCGTTGAACCTGTACTCTAAGGTTTAATGAGGATTAATGCCATTAATTATCTTATATGACATTAAATTGAACATTCTTCTGCGTTGTAAGGTTATTATATGGGAAGAAACAAAGTCAGAGATGCCAGAGTTTCGCTAGACCTATCTACAATGCCTATAGACGTTTGGAATGTTTGGAAATTATTTAGGAGGTTTTTTTACAATGGACGCATTGAAACTTATTTCTCAAGACAGCTTAAAGGCTGAAGTACCTCAACTATGTATCGGTGATACTGTTAAGGTATATGTAAGGATTAAAGAGGGCGACAAGTACAGACTTCAAGTTTTTGAGGGTACTATCATCTCAAAGAAACATGGCGGAATAAATGAAACTTTCACAGTTAGACGTGTTGCTCATGGTTGTGGTATTGAAAGAGTATTCCCAGTACATTCTCCTATCGTAGATAAGGTTGAAGTAGTTAGAAAAGGTAAGGTTCGTAGAGCTAAGCTATATTATCTTCGTGATAGAGTGGGTAAGGCTGCTAAGGTTAAAGAGGCTATCCGTTAATTTTGGACGGTCATTTAATACCGTCTTTCTCATGTAAAGGAGGGACGTTAAGTCCCTTTTTTTGCTATATTGCAAAGTTTCGGAGGTTTTTTTAATGGATTCTAATAATATAAACAACAAAAATAATGACTCAAACGCTACTAACGATACTTCGGTTAATGCAGAACAGAAGGTCGATACACATTCTCACAGTACAGATACTTTTGAAGGTTTAGAGGACGAAGATAAGCCCCAAAAGAACATTATAGATGAGTTTTGCGATATGGTTGAGTCTGTACTGTTCTCAATATTTACTGTAATATTAATATTTACGTTCTTGTTTAAGGTTGCATCTGTAGTAGGTACTTCTATGGTTCCTACTTTACAGAATGATGATAAGTTAATAGTATCCTCTGCATTCTATAGCAACCCTAAAAATCAAGATATTGTAATAATAGATTGTGAAAATGCTCATCTCCTTGAAGATTCCGATGGTGACGGTAATGTGGACGATGTCTATGAAACGGCTGGTTTAAATAAAACCATAGTTAAGCGTATCATTGCAGTGGAAGGTCAAACTTTAGATATAGACTTTGAAAATGGTAACGTATATGTAGATGGCGAGATTATAAATGAGCCATATATTAACAATCTAACGTTGCAAGACCACGGTTCATTTGAGTATCCTATTACTATTCCAGAAGGCTATGTGTTCGTTATGGGTGACAACAGAGGAGTGTCTAAGGATAGTCGTAGCGATGAGGTCGGTTTAATACCTGTAGATGACATTATTGGTAAGGTCATATTAAGAATCTCTCCTCTTGAGAATTTTGGACTGTTGGATTAATACATATCTAAAGTAACTACTATGCTCTTGGTGAAAGGAGATTTTTATTATGGAAGTTAAGAACATACAATGGTTTCCTGGACATATGGCAAAGACTCGTCGAATGATTAAAGAAAATCTCTCTTTGGTCGATGGTGTGGTGGAAATCTTGGACGCTAGAATACCGTTCTCTAGCAGAAATCCTGAAATGGATAGGCTTGTTAAGGGTAAACCTAAGATGCTTCTGCTAAACAAGGCAGACTTAGCTGACCCTAACGTTACTAACCAATGGATAGATTACTACAAGAAATTAGGCGTTTCTGCAGTACTCCCTATAGATTGTAAAAGCGGTAAGGGTATTAAAAACTTCTTACCTACGTTAAAAACTCAAGTATTGAACGAATTAGTCACTAAGCGTGAAAGCAAAGGTATGTTTGGAGTTCCTCTTAGAATTATGATTGTTGGCATTCCGAACGTTGGAAAATCATCGTTTATAAACAAGATGGCTGGTGGTAAACGTGCTAAGGTTGAAGACCGTCCAGGAGTTACTCGTACTAAACAATGGGTAAAGTTTGGAGAAGATGTAGAAATGTTAGATATGCCAGGAGTCCTTTGGCCTAAGTTTGAAGACCAAACGGTAGCTCATAGGTTAGCTTTTACGGGTGCAGTTAAAGATGATGTTATAGACCTTGAAACACTATCCATGATGTTGCTTGAAAACTTAGCAGAAAACTATCCAAAAGCTTTGATTGACCGCTACAACGTAGAAATATCTTCTGAGGATAACGGAATATCGCTATTGGAGAAGATAGGCAAAAGACGAGGTATGTTAATATCGGGTGGTGAAGTAAATACCGAAAGAGCATCTATTATGGTTATGGACGAGTTTAGAGGTGGTAAGTTGGGTAGAGTTACCTTAGAAACTCCAAAGTCTATAGCAACTAACATGAAATAAGGATATTAGTACTATGAATATATCGAATGATTTAATAGCCTTCGATGAAGAGTTTAGAAAGGGTCACAAGATAGTCTGCGGTGTAGATGAGGCTGGACGTGGTTGTCTGGCAGGTGAAGTCTATGCAGGAGCAGTAATCTTTGATGAAACTACCTACATTGAAGGTCTAAATGATAGCAAAAAACTGTCTGCTAAACAAAGAGATTTTCTCTTTGATGAGATAGTATCTAAGTGTGTGTGCTACTGTGTAGCTACTGCTACCGTCCAAGAGATTGAAAGTCTTAACATATTAAACGCTTCTATGTTAGCTATGAAACGTGCCGTTGAGGGATTGAGTGTTAAACCAAATATAGTACTTGTAGATGGCAACAAGATTCCTAATATAAACGTTTCAGAGGTGTACAGCATAATTAAAGGTGATGGAAAGTCTTTTAGTATCGCTGGTGCATCGATATTAGCTAAGGTCTGTAGAGATAGGTATATGCTTCAAATGGCAGAGAAGTATCCTAACTACGCTTTCGATAGGCATAAAGGCTACGGAACTAAGTTACACTATCAAAGGCTTGAACAGTTTGGTAAGTGTGATATACATAGACCATCGTTCTTAAAAAAGTTCTATGAGTAATTACTATAAGAACGTTGGCAATCTAGGAGAGGTTGAAGTCTGTCATTACGTATCTAATATGGGGTACGAGGTGCTATATAGAAACTATACTATTCGTGGTGGTGAAATAGATATTATAGCTTGTGACAACGAATACATACTATTTATAGAAGTCAAAACTAGACGTTTCGATTATATATCTAGTGGGTTACAAGCCATTACACAAGCAAAGAAAAGATGCATAGTTAAGACAGCATCTCACTTTTGTAGTAATCGAATGGTTAAACTTCAGCCACGTTTCGACGTTGCTGAAGTGATTATAGATTGTAATCAAAACGTTTTGGAAGTAAACTACTATCCTAACGCTTTTGATACTTCTGACTTGGGAATATATATTCCAATATACTAAATTTTATTTAAGGGTGATTTTTATGTTTTATAAAAGTACTAGAGATAGCTCAATAAGTGTGGATAGTGCTACCGCTATCTCACAAGGTATATCTGCCGAGGGTGGACTATTCCTACCTAGTGAGATTCCAAGCATCACATTAGATGAGATTAAGGCTATGGCAGATATGTCCTATGCCGATAGGGCGTTTAACGTGTTTAAGAAGTATCTAACCGATTTCACCGACGCTGAAATTCATTACTGCACAGATAACGCTTACACTACTAAAAACTTCGATACCGAAAACATCGCTGAGATTGCTCACCTCTTCGATGGAACTTATATGCTAGAACTTTGGCATGGGCCAACTTGTGCTTTCAAAGATATGGCTCTTCAAATATTACCTTACTTCTTGACTACATCTATTAAGAAGTTGAACGTGGATAAAAAAGTGGTTATATTAGTAGCTACTTCGGGAGATACTGGTAAGGCTGCTCTTGAAGGCTTTAAAGATGTTGAAGGTACTCAAATTATGGTGTTCTATCCTGAAGATGGTGTATCACCTATGCAAAAACGTCAGATGACTACTCAAGAGGGTGGTAACGTTGGAGTATGTGCTATTAAGGGCAATTTCGATGACTGTCAGAACGGAGTTAAGGCTATATTTACTGATAGTGAGGTTAAAGAAAAATTATCTAGTGGTGGATATATGTTCTCTAGTGCTAACTCTATCAACTGGGGTAGGTTAGTTCCTCAAATAGTATACTATGTATCATCTTACGCAACGTTAGTCGCAGATGGTCAAATAGAACTAGGCGAGAAGATTAACATAGTAGTACCTACTGGAAACTTCGGAAATATATTAGCTGGATATTATGCTAAAAAGATGGGCGTGCCTATAGGCAAGTTAATCTGTGCATCTAATGTGAATAAGGTTCTAACTGACTTTATAGATACTGGTATCTACGACAAGAACCGAGAATTCTATGCTACTTGCTCACCATCTATGGATATTTTAATATCTTCTAACTTAGAAAGATTACTCTACTTAGTTACTGGTGAAGATGATTCCTTAATTCGTGATTGGTTCTCTCAACTATCCACTAATGGTAGGTACGAAGTAAACGACACCGTTAAACAGGTTATGAAAGAAGAGTTCTTTGGTGGTTTCTGCAATGATGTTGATACTAAGAAAACTATTAAAGATATCTATGATAAGTACGGATATACTTGCGATACTCATACCGCAGTGGCAGTTAAAGTATATCAAGATTATAAGGCTCAAACTGGTGATACTACTAAGACTATCATAGCATCTACAGCTAGTCCATATAAGTTTAGTGCTAGTGTCCTTGAAGCTATAGATGGTAAGGTTTCTAACATAGATGAGTATGATATGGTAAACATCTTAAATGAACGTTCAAATATGTCTATTCCAAAGTCTTTAGCAGAACTAAAAGACAAAGAAAGACGCTTTAGTGGTTCTATAGAAAAAACCGATATGAAGTCTTTTGTATTAGAAAATTTAGGACTTTAAACATATGAGCCTATTTGTAATAAGTGATTTGCATCTATCGTTGAGCAATCCCGAAAAGAGCATGGAAATCTTTCAAGGGTGGGACGGCTATGTGGAAGTTTTAAAATCTAATTGGCAGAGCAACGTTAAACCTACAGATACTATAGTAATCATGGGTGATATAACTTGGTCGAATCGCATACAAGATGCTTATCAAGATTTTAACTTCTTAAACTCTTTAAACGGCTTTAAGATTCTTGGCAAGGGAAACCATGACTACTTTTGGACTACTTATAAAAAAGTAACAGACTATTTTCAATCTAATGGTTTTAATACACTTCACTTACTACACAATAATTTTTATAGGTATAAAGATTATGCTATATGTGGTACTCGTGGTTGGATAAATATCGATGGCGAAACTGTTAATAAGGCAGGGCATATCTTAGACAATGACAAGGTAATGGCTAGAGAAGTTCAACGCTTAGAGGTTTCTATATCTATGGCAGAGGCTGAGGGCTTAGTTCCTATAGTGTTCTTACACTATCCGCCTATATTTGCTAACGCTTATAACTATGATATCTTAGACGTTCTATACAGACACAACATAAAAGATTGTTACTATGGGCATCTACATGGAAAAAAGTTTCATAGTTTAGCCATAAATGGCGAACGTGATGGAATTAACTTTCATTTAATATCGGGTGATTTTATACAGTTTAATCCCGTAAAAATCATATAGTTTTGTGCAAAACATAGAACAATACGTTTTTATGTAGAAAACTTTTTTGTAATATGCTATAATGTCTAATGTTATAT
>JAJQGV010000105.1 GCA_021200215.1 Ruminococcus sp.
GTTTTCATAACTAACTATTTTTTTAACTTTTCAAGTGCAGATTTTGTAGTATTATAAATATTTTCAGCAGATAGTCCAAACTCTTTAAGTAAATCTACAGCAGAACCACTATGACCAAACTCATCATTAATACCAATCCTCACTATTGGTACTGGATAGCATTCAGCAACGGTTTCAGCTACTGCCGAGCCTAACCCACCTATAATGCTATGTTCTTCTGCTGTGATAATTAATCCCGTTTCCGATGCACATCTATTGATTAAATCTTTATCTATAGGCTTGATGGTATGAATGTTTACCACTCTAGCATTGATACCATCTTTTTTGAGCATATCACAAGCTATTAGGCTTTCATTAACCATTAAACCAGTAGCTATTATAGTTACATCGTTACCCTCTCTAAGAGTAACCCCCTTGCCGAGTTCAAACTTGTAAGTTTCCTTATCATTGAATATAGGAGTAGCCAACCTACCGAAACGCATATATACAGGGCCATCATGTAAGATAGCACTTTCAACAGCTTGACGAGTTTCAACGTCATCAGCAGGATTTATTATAACCATATCTGGAATAGTTCTCATAAGAGCAATATCTTCATTGCATTGGTGAGTAGCACCATCTTCACCTACGGATATACCCGCATGAGTAGCACCAATCTTAACGTTAGTATGTGGATATCCTATAGAGTTTCTAACGATTTCAAAAGCTCTACCAGCGGCGAACATTGCAAAAGTACTAGCGAATGGAATAAATCCACAAGTTGATAACCCACTAGCAACGCCCATCATGTTAGCCTCAGCTATACCACAATCGAAGAATCTACTTGGATACTTTTTCTTAAATATGCCTGTTTTAGTAGCGGCTGCAAGGTCAGCATCTAGCACTACAAGGTTTGGATATTTTTCGGCAAGTTCAGTTAAAGCCTCGCCATAGCTTTCTCTAGTAGCCTTTTTAATTACATCTGCCATGATTTTAACCCTCCAATGCTTGTAGTTGTGATTTTAGTTCAGCCATAGCTATATCGTACTCATCTTTGTTAGGAGCTTTTCCATGCCAACCTACTTGATTTTCCATAAATGATACACCTTTGCCCTTAACACTCTTTTGAATTATTGCTACTGGTTGACCTATTATAGTTTCAGCCTCATTAAAAGCACTTTCTATACTATCGAAATCGTGAGCGTCCATAGTAATAACGTGCCAACCAAAAGCCTTAAACTTATCTGGAATAGGTTCAGGGGACATAACGTC
Organism: Ruminococcus sp.; assembly: GCA_021200215.1. GTDB lineage: Bacteria > Bacillota > Clostridia > Oscillospirales > Ruminococcaceae > UBA5884. The sequence goes on from JAJQGV010000105.1 coordinate 1,252, forward strand.
AGTGATTTTGCCATCTATCTGTAGACCGTTATTATCCACTATGGCTATAAGATTATCTAGCTTGTAGTGACTTGCGAACATACTAGCTTCCCAAACTTGACCCTCTTGAATCTCTCCATCGCCTAGGATAGTATATATTTTATATGATGCCTCTTTTAACTTTCCAGCCAATGCCATGCCACAAGCTACAGATATTCCTTGTCCTAATGAACCACTGCTCATATCCACACCCTCGATATTTATACATGGGTGTCCTTGTAGTTTAGCTCCAATGTGTCTTAAAGATTTCAATTCATCTTCAGGAAAGAAACCTCTTTGAGCTAGTACGGAATATAATGCAGGTGCAGTATGTCCTTTAGATAGTACTAATCTATCTCTATCTTCCATATCTGGATTTTTAGGGTCTACGTGCATCTTAGCGAAGTATAGGTAAGTTAATAGGTCAGAAATAGATAGTGAACCTCCTGGGTGACCCGATTTTGCGTTATAAGTACCCTCAATAACGCCCATTCTAACCTTACAAGCAATGGCTTGTAATTTTTTCTTAATAGCGATATCCATAAAAAGATAATCTCCTTTATATTCATAATGTGTGAACTGCCCACCAATGGGCTTCCCGTTTTAAGACTTCCTCGGTCTTGACAGGCTTAAATTTGGGTGAGTTCATGCCCTATAGTCAACTCACACGTCCGAATGGGACGTGATATAGTAAATACTTTAACCATAGTATAACATAATAGGGTTGGATTGTCAATAATATTAAAAAAAAGGAACACTCTTAGAGCGTTCCCTATTTGCTATAATATCAAGGTAGTTAATATTGCACCAATCATTAGAGTGGTTAGACAACCACAACCACCATGTCTAGGAGGTGGAGGTGGCATCATGGGATTTCTATGTGGTTGGTGTGGTCTAGGTGGTGGTGGTGGATTATGATGGTGTGGTGGCGGAGGTGGTGTCATAGGATTTCTATGTGGTTGATGTGGTCTAGGTGGCGGTGGATTGTGTCTCATAGGCATATAAAATCACTCCTTGCATTCAATGTTTTATCAAGGGGAATAATCTTCCACCATGATATTTCATGATTTTTACTGTAATTAGATTATAACACTATCTATATAATATTGTCAATCGATTTTTTTAAAAATCTCTTGCTTTTTCTATGAATATGGGTTACAATTAAATGATACAGATTATTATAAAAGAAGGAGATAGTTTTGTTATGAGTAGTGTAATCTCAAAGTATTTGATTCACGCATTAGTGTTGTTTACGGCTTTCCCGATACATGAGTTTGCTCATGGATATGCAGCGTACAAGCTAGGCGATAATACCGCTAAATATAAGGGCAGGTTGACTATAAATCCATTTGCTCATTTAGACTTATGGGGAACTTTAATGATGCTATTCGTTGGATTCGGGTGGGCTAAACCTGTACCAATCAATCCAAATAACTTTAAAAATAGAAAGTTGGGTATGGCGCTTACTGCCTTAGCGGGGCCAGTATCTAACTTGATTATGGCTTTCTTAGCTATGATAATCTATAAATTGATATACTTCCATGCTACTTATAGCGAGATTATGGTAAATATATTCTATGTGTTTGGCTATATAGTATCATTGAATATAGGTTTAGCGATATTCAATCTGTTGCCTATACCCCCTTTAGATGGCTCTAGGATATTTAGCATCTTTCTAAAGGAAGAAACCTACTTCAACATTATGCGTTACGAACAGATAATATTTTTAGTGTTAATAGTAGTTATGAATATAGGCATCTTAGATGCTCCTATATCTGCTTTACAGACTGGTGCTTTAAAGATTATGGATATTTTAACCTTCTTTGTGGGTAGGTTATATTAATGGAAAGATTATCATTTAAGTTAGAAGTTTTTGAAGGCCCTCTTGATTTAATGCTAAGCTTGATTAATAAGCATAGGTTGAACATCAACGATATTGAGATATCTAAACTGTTAGAACAGTATATTTCATATCTAAATGATTGTCAGTCACATGACTTAGAACTCGCTGGAGAGTTCTTAGATATGGCATCTAGGTTGATATATATAAAAACAGTATCGTTATTACCAAACTCTCAAGAGGCAGAAAGGGTTAAGAAAGAGTTAGAGGGTACTCTTATTGAGTACTCTTTGTGTAAACAAGCTACCGAAACTTTGAAAGAACTGTTCTGCGGAGATAAAATATTTTCACATAGACGTATCGTTGAAAGTAAAGTTGATAATACTTATAACATAGTACACTCCCCAGACGTTCTATTGAATGCATATATGAACATTGGTTTAAAACGATTAAAGAGAGTCAAACCAGTAATAACTCAAGATAGGTTTCAAGTTATAGTTAAGCATAAGATGTATCCTATAGAGATAAAGGTTGTATCTGTATTGAGGACTATGTATAAGTATGGTAAGGCTAAACTATCGGATTTGTTAGACGGCATAGATGACCGCTCTGAGAGGGTTGCACTGTTCTTGGCAGTTTTAGAACTTACTAAATCGGGTAGGCTGTTAATTAGTGATGACTCTGAAGAGATATCTTTTACTGGTAGAAAGCAAAGAAACTCTAAGAGTATGAATTAGTAAGTATATAGAAATCTATTTTGTTGTAAAAGGGTGATTTATTAGTGGAAGAAAGATTGGCTAGAATAGAAGCTGTACTATTTGCATTTGGTGAGCCTTTAGAAGAAAAGAAACTATCTCAAGCTACAGAGATTCCTTTAAAGGAGATTTCTATACTAATACTAGAACTTAATGATAGGTACAAACAGTTGGGTTCTGCCTTGAAGATAGAACGTTTAGGCGAATGTTATCAGATGGTTACACGTAAGGAGTTTGCTAAGTATATAAAGAATACTGCCGAGATTAATAGGTCAGCAACATTGTCACCATCTGCTATGGAAACTTTAACTATAATTGCGTATAATCAGCCAGTTACTAAGAGTTTCGTTGAAAGTATTCGTGGAATAGATAGTTCTCATGTTATAAGTAAACTTGTAGAGAAAGGTTTAATAATCGAGGCAGAAAGGTTAGACGTCCCAGGAAGACCTATAGCTTATGTAACTACTCCGATATTTTTAAGGTGTTTCGGTCTAAACGATATCTCTGAGTTGCCACCTTTACCACATCATGTTGAAAAGTTAGCAGATGAACCAGAAGATATTCCATTGAATCTGAACTATTAGAAAGGGGAATCCCTTTGATAATACTTATTGTAATATTGATATTCTTAGGTCTAATACTCTACTTGCCCGTATGTATCGATGTTAAGTATATTGGGGGAGTGTTTAGTTACAAAGTTTCTTATGCTTTTATTAAATTCTATCCTAAACCTGTTAAAAAGGTTAAGCGTAGAAAGGTTAAATCTAAGAAGAAAAGTCTAAACGTAAAAGAATCTAAACAGAAAAAGGTTGCTAAAGAATCATCTAAGAGTGATACTAAAATGGAAAAGTCTAAAGAGGGAATACTTAAAAGTAATCTGCCAATAGACAGCGATTCCAATGCCTTAGATACGCTTAATCTATTGTTAGATATATTTAAGGCTATAAAAGAAAAGTTGGGCGATTTTATCACTAGTGTTAAAATCACCAACCTATATATAAACTTTCAGGTCGCAGATATTGATGCTTTCGATTGTGCTTTAAAGTTTGGAAAGTTAAATATAGTATTAGGAAATATATTAGGCTTTCTACAACGAAATTTTAAAGTTAAAAAGAAGAGCATTAACATTCAACCAAAATATAACTCTCATGACAGTCTATACGATATCTCTTTTAAGATTAAACTGGGTTTAGGCAAGGGTTTAACAAAGATTTTAATTATGATATTTAAAGTTTTACCTATACTTAAAGAAAATGACAAAATTTAATATAATTAGCAAAAATTCCTCTACCTTTACAGGTGGTGGAACAAATTGCTAAATAGAAACTTAATGACAGTGGTGGACGGAGAAAAATCGGTATCCCCTGCTGACATGAAGTCAATTTATGCATATTGAGTATGTATGTCGCACTCAGTTAATTATTGAGCGTGGACTGAAACAATATTATTTTATCTAAAGGAGTTTTTACTATGTTAAAAGATATTATGGGAATAACCTTACAGAAGATTAAAGAAATGGTAGATGCTGATACCGTTATAGGCAATCCTATAGATACTCAAGATGGTACTACAGTAATACCTATATCTAAGATATCATATGGTTTTGCATCTGGTGGTTCGGATTTGCCTAAAAAAACTGAAAAGGTAGACCTCTTTGCAGGTGGTTCAGGTGGTGGAGTATCTGTACAACCTCTTGGATTCTTAGTAATCTCACCTAATGGTAACGTTAAACTTCTTGAGATGACCGTAAATGCATCTAAAGAGAACGCTATAGTTAGCAAGATTCCTGACCTTGTAGACAAGATTGCAGACCTATTTAAAAAGGATTCTAAAGAAGATACTAAAACATCTAGTAACGTAAAGGAATCTAAGCAAGGTGAAAATGACTCAAATAGCGATGTTGAAGAGTAATCTAATATGAATATTAATAGCAATCCTAACATAGATTTATCTTATAGAGGTGATTGCTTTGCTTAAGAGGTTAGTTTGTATAGTAGTATCTTGTATCTTAACGGTTATTTCCATCAACGATTTACAGGTCAATGCTTTAGATGTATCTGCTAAGGCTTGCATTATGATAGAAGCCGTTACGGGAAACATCATATATGAGAAAAATTCTCACGATGAGTTACCTATGGCTAGTACTACTAAGATTATGACCACCATACTATCACTTGAAAGTGGCGACCTTGATACTCAATTTACCGTCGACAGCGATGCTATTAAGGTTGAAGGCTCATCTATGGGACTCGTAGAGGGTGATATAGTTACTAAACGTGCATTATGTTATGGCATGATGTTACCATCTGGTAACGATAGTGCTAACGCTACCGCTATAAAGTTAGCAGGTTCTTTTGAAAACTTTGCTACCATGATGAACGATAAGGCTAAAGAGATAGGTATGGAAGATACTCTGTTCGTAACACCATCGGGATTAGATGAGGGCGGACATCATTCAACTGCTTACGATATGGCTCTATTGACTAGGTATGCTTTAAAGAATTCCGACTTTAGAGAAATCTGTGGTTCTGCAACGGCTCAAGTCAACTTTGGAAATCCTCCATATGATAGGTGGCTTAAGAACTCTAATAAACTTCTCAATATGTACGAGGGTGTAATAGGTGTAAAGACTGGTTTTACCGATGATGCAGGTAGATGCCTAGTATCGGCTTGTGAACGTAATGGAGTTACTCTTATTGTAGTTACATTGAACGCTCCAAACGATTGGGAAGACCATATGTCATTATATGATTATGGATTCTCTCAAGTAAGTATGCAATCTCCTACAAATGAGAACTTTAGCGTGAACGTTGTAGGTGGTAAAAAAGATACAATATCCCTTGAACGTTCAACCGAGATTCAACTACCTAATGTTACTGGATATACTGCTGATTACAAGACTAAAGTATATCTAAATGGGTTTGAGTATGCTCCCATAGAAGCAGGTGAAACTTTGGGGTATGTAGAATACTCCTTAGATGGCGAAGTTGTAGCTACTTCCGATTTAGTATCGAGTGAGGCTGTCTTAGAAGATACTTCTCCAATAGAACTATCATTTAAGGAAAAGCTTTTAAAGTTTATATATCAATTTTAATTTATATGGTTCATGTATTTATTAGGGAACGCTCTTGTGGGCGTCCCTAATATAGTAGTTAAACGTATTATATAGTATGGACAAGTTTTATCGAAAAGAAAGGATTTTACATTATGGATAGAATACAGAAGATTATTGCCGATGCGGGATACTGCTCTCGACGTAAGGCAGAAGAACTAATCGCTCAAGGCAGAGTTAAGGTGAACGGCAGACCTATAAAGTTAGGTGATAAAGCATCACCTAAAGATGCTATCTCTATAGATGGCGAAAGGTTATACATTCCTAAAAAGAAGAATAAAATATACATTATGATGAATAAACCTCGTGGATACGTTACTACAGTATCGGACGAGTTGGGCAGAAAGTCTGTTATGGAACTCTTAGATGGTGTGGAAGAAAGAGTATATCCAGTGGGTAGGCTAGATAAAAATACTGAGGGATTGCTCCTATTTACTAACGATGGCAACTTTTCTAATGATATCATGCACCCTAGCAGACATATCTCTAAAACTTATAGAGTTACTGTACGTCCAAATATTACAGAAGAACAGTTAGTACAGCTATCTACGGGAATAGATTTAGACGGTAAAAAGACTCTTCCAGCTACGGTTACAGTAGTTACTAAGCAAGAAAATAGGGTAGTACTACTTATGACTATCAAAGAGGGCAGAAACCGTCAAATTAGAAGAATGTGTGAGGCTGTAGGTTTAGAAGTCGCTCGTTTAAGACGTATAAGTATTGGCCCTTTAAAGTTAGGTATGCTTAAATCGGGTACTTGGAGAGAACTTAAACCAGATGAACTAAGAGCTATTAGAAATGCTATAGGCAAAGAGGATTAGTATCATCTTTTTAAGATATCTATGAGCATATGTTAATATGCCAATCTATGTTTAGGAATCTGTTTAAAAATCTTTGGATAATTAAAAATTTTGTAAACAATACGATTTACTACTTGAAAATTTTCTGTAGATGTGATATCATAGAAACATATATTGAATTATTATCAGAGGATTTTGTTACTTTTAAATCTAAATTCTACTCTGAAAAGGAAGGAAGAAAAATAGGTATGCAGATTAATAATTCTGGCTCTAACGCTGTTAAAAGACTTGAAATGCTCTTTGACGAAGGCACTTTCACAGAGATTGGTTCAGCTTTAAAGCAAAAAGAAAATCTTTCAGGCGTAGTTACTGCTTATGGCTACGTTAATGGAAATCCAGTATATGCCTACTCTCAGGATAAATCAGTTAATGGTGGAGCAGTTGGCATGGCTCAAGCTGATAAAATCTCTAAACTATACAGTTTATCAGCAAAGACAGGCACTCCTATAGTTGGTATATACGACTCTAACGGTGCATATGTCGATGTTGACGCTTTAACTGCTTATGGTAAAATGATTAATGCATCTGCTGTAGTATCGGGTGTAGTTCCACAAGTTGCATTGATTATGGGTACTTGTGCAGGTAGTTCAGCTATATTAGCTTGTACTTCCGACTTTATAGTAATGACAGAAGATAGTGAGTTCTTTATAGCTCCCGTTCCAGAGAACGATAAGACTGGTGCTGGTACGGCGAAATCTGCTATGAAGGCAGGTACGGCATCGGCAGTATGCTCTACCGAACAAGATGCTATTAAAAAGGTTAAAGATATTCTTAACCTAATGCCAGTAAACAACATCTCTCAACTACCTCAGTTTGAATACAGTGAGCCAGTAGCTGTCATTGGCGACAATGTAGTATCTGTTGTAGATGCTATTGCCGATAGTGATAGCGTAGTTGAACTATCTGATGGCTTTGGAAAGGCATCTTATACTGCTTTAGCTACTATTGGTGGTGCTACTGTGGGTATTGTTGGTACTGATAAAACATCTGACAAGCTTTCCGCAGATGACTGTTCTAAGGTTGCTCGTTTCGTTAGAATGTGCGACGCTTTCTCTATTCCAATAGTTACACTGTTGAACTCTGAAGGCTTTGATTGCTCTACCGCTACTGAAACTACTGGTGCTGTTAGAGATATTACTAAACTAACCGATGCTTATGCTGAGGCTACTACCGTTAAGATATCTATAGTTACTGGTAAGGCTTATGGTGTAGTATTTACTGCTATGGCTGGTAAGTCTGCCGATGCTGACTTTACATACGCTTGGAATAATGCAGTAATCTCACCACTTGCACCACTGACCGCCGTTGAGTTCCTATGGCATGATAAGTTAAAGGGTTCTACTAACGTAAAGGCAGACAGAGAAAAGCTCGCTAAAGAGTACTGTACTTCTGTAGCTAATGCGTCTATTAGTGCTGAAAAGGGTGCTATCGATGAGGTAATTGCTCCTAGTGATACTAGAAAGACCTTAGTTTCTGCTTTAGATATTCTATCTTCTAAGAGGGTTGAAACTCTATCTAAAAAGCATAGCAATATTACTCTATAGTGTTAGTGTAGTATTTATGCTTCTATTATTACGATATACGTTATTAAAATATATAGATTGGTGGTATTTTTATTATGAAAAGATTTAATATAACTGTTAATGGCAAGGCTTACGATGTTGCTGTTGAAGAAGTTACAGACGGTTCTGCACCTGCTATGATTTCTGCACCCGCTGCACCAAAGGTAGCATCTGCACCTGCTCCTGCAACCGTAACACCTGCTGGTGAGGGTGAAAAGGTTACTGCTCCAATGCCTGGTACTATACTAGACGTTAAGGTTTCTGTTGGCGATAGCGTTACTAAGGGTCAAGCTTTAATGATTCTTGAGGCTATGAAGATGGAAAATGAAATCGTTGCACCTTGCGATGGTAAGGTTACTAGCGTAACTGTTAAGAAGGGTGACTCTGTAAACTCTGCAGATACTCTTGCTACAGTTCAGTAATTTTTGAAAGGCGGTTATTTAAACTATGGCTAAAAAAGTTGGTATTACAGAAACCGTATTGCGTGATGCACATCAATCATTAATTGCCACTAGAATGACTATGGACGAGATGTTACCTATCCTTGATAAGATGGATAAGGTTGGATATCATTCTGTAGAATGTTGGGGTGGTGCTACTTTCGATTCATGCCTACGTTTCTTAAATGAAGACCCTTGGGAAAGGTTACGTATACTTAAAGACCATTTTAAGAATACTAAACTACAGATGCTATTTAGAGGTCAAAATATGCTTGGATATCGTCACTATGCCGATGACGTTCTTGAGTACTTCGTGCAGAAGTCTGTAGCTAATGGTATAGATATTATTAGAATCTTCGACGCCTTAAACGATAAGAGAAATCTACAGACTGCCGTTAAGGCTTCTATTAAAGAGGGTGCTCATGTACAAGTTGCTATGTCGTTTACTCTAGGCGATGTTTTTACTGATGAGTATTATGTAAACTATGCCAAAGAACTTCAAGAGATGGGTGTACAGTCTATATGTATTAAGGATATGGCTGCGTTAATCACTCCATATAGAACCGAAAAACTAGTTAGTGCTTTAAAGAAGGCTGTAGATATTCCTATACAACTACATACACACTACACTTCTGGTTTAGCATCTATGTGCCTATTAAAGGGTATTGAGGCTGGTGTAGATGTTGTAGATACTGCTATGTCACCTCTTGCTTTAGGTACTTCACACGCTCCTACAGAGTCTATAGTAGCTGCACTACAAGGTACTGAGTATGATACTGGTCTTGATTTAGTTCTACTAAACGAAATTAGAGATTACTTTATGACTCTTCGTAAAAAGTATATCGATAGTGGCTTATTAGACCCTAAGATGTTAGCTACCGATGCTAATGCCTTAATATATCAAGTTCCTGGTGGTATGTTGTCCAACTTACTATCTCAACTAAAACAAGCAGGTAAGGAAGATTTACTTACCGAAGTACTTCAAGAAGTCCCTAGAGTTCGTCACGATGCAGGTGAACCACCTCTAGTAACACCATCTTCACAGATAGTTGGTACTCAAGCAGTGTTTAACGTTCTTACTGGTGAAAGATATAAGACCGTTACTAAAGAGTTTAAGGGTGTTGTTCGTGGTGAGTATGGTAAGACTCCAGTGCCTATAGACCCTGAGTTTAGAAAGAAGATTATCGGCGATGCTGAACCTATAGACTGTCGTCCTGCTGACCTACTAGAGCCAGAACTTGACAAGCTCCGTGAAGAATGTGCAGAATGGATTGAACAAGAAGAAGATGTTCTAAGCTATGCACAGTTCGGTCAAGTAGCTGTTAAGTTCTTTGAAAAGAGAAGAAATGCTAAGTATGGCATAGATGGTAAACATGGTGATGCTGAAACTCAAGTTCACCCAGTTTAGTCGCTGATATTAATATTAAAAAAAAGTATTTTTGGGCAGATTAAAAATATCTGCCCTTTTATCCTAGTGTTCGGCACGTCCTCTGATAATAGTTACGCCTATGTGAGCGTGTAAGTTAAATTTTAGATTGGAAGTGATTTTAGTGCCTATTAGAATATCTAAAGACTTACCTGCGTTTGAAACTTTGTCCAATGAGAATATCTTTATAATGTCTGATATTAGAGCTAACTCTCAAGATATCCGTCCGCTTAAGATTATCATATTGAACCTAATGCCTAAGAAGATTGAAACTGAAACTCAACTTATGAGGTTGCTTAGTAACTCTCCTTTACAAGTAGATGTTGAACTAATGCATGTGCAATCTCATAGAGCCAAGAACACTTCTGAGAACCATCTAAGTAGTTTCTATACTACCTTTGATGACGTTAAGTACAACTATTATGATGGTCTAATTATTACGGGAGCACCTGTTGAGCATCTTGAGTTTGAAGAAGTTGACTATTGGCAAGAACTATGTAAGATAATGGAATGGTCTAAGTCGAACGTATTTTCTACTATGCACATATGTTGGGGTGCTTGTGCAGGTTTATACTATCATTTTGGAATACCTAAGTATCCACTTAAAAAGAAGATGTTTGGTATCTTTCCACATAACATTGAAAGAGTAAACTCTCAACTTTTAAAAGGTTTCGATGAGGGTTTCTTAGCTCCACACTCTAGGCATACAGAGGTGAGACGTGAGGATATTTTAAAGAATCCTAACTTAGAAATCTCTGCATCTTCCGATATTGCTGGAGTGCATATAGTAGCTAATAGAAACGGCAGACAGTACTTCGTTATGGGTCATAGTGAGTATGACAGAGATACTCTAGCCAATGAGTACTTTCGTGACCTTGAAAAAGGTGTGGATATTCAAATACCTTATAACTACTTTCCAAATGATGATACATCTAAAACACCTATATTTAAGTGGCGATGTCATGCTAATTTGATGTATTCTAATTGGTTGAACTACTGTGTATATCAAAGAACACCATTTCACCTTGAAGATTTAGCGGTTAATGGTTGATAGTTATTAATTACATATTAGCGTGTAAGCTTATATGTTATAAGTATATATTTTTTGAATGGGGGTTTTTTATGGCTTTTGAACCTAATGATTATAACAATAGTTATAACATGGATTATCAAGAACAGAACAATGGTAACAAAGGAATGGCTATAGCATCTATGGTTTTAGGCATTATAGCCTTAGTAACTTGTATATGTTACTGTACAGCTATTCCATTAGGAATAGTATCTATAATCTTGGCTATTATAGTCTTGGTTAAGAAAAAGAATGGTAAGTCTTTTGCTATTACAGGAATAATCACATCGGGTATTGCGATAATCATAAGTATAGTGACTCTTGTAGTGTCTGCTCCTATGGTCGATAATATAAATGATTTAATTGAAAATGCAGATGTATATTCACAAGAGTATATAGAGTATGGTACTATACCACAGAGTGTTTTAGATATGTTCGGTGGTGATGAAGAACTTGCTGACCAATTTATGCAAGGCTTTTCAAATGAGTATGAATAAATAGCATTAACTTAACAAAAAGATGGGAATGTTTAGGCATTCCCATCTTTTATATTAGTACTATTTAGAGAAATCTTGCATTATGGTGTAACCTGCACCGATGTAGTTTCCCGTATCCTTAGCAGTTCTTTCACAGAAACCTTTAACGCCATTAACTTCTTTAGTGCTATCGTAGATAAAGAACGGAATAGGGTCATTGGTATGAGTCCTTAATGCTAGTGGTGTAGCGTGGTCTGGAGTGACTAAGACTTTAAATCCCTCACCTGTAGATTTTAAATATTCAACTACTGGTTTTAAAATCTTTTCATCTATGGTAGATATAGCCTTAACCTTGTTCATCATTTCGTTACGATGTCCACACTCATCAGGTGCTTCAATGTGGATATATACAAAATCTTGACCATCTTTAAATTCATTAATACCTGCTAGAGCCTTACCCTCAAAGTTAGTATCAAGGTATCCAGTAGCACCTTCAACTTGAACTACGTTCATTCCAGAGAACTTTCCTATACCCTTTAGTAGGTCTACAGCAGAAATCATAGAGCCTTTTAAACCATACTTTTCTTGGAAGTTATCTAAATTAGCACGAACGCCCTCACCCCAAAGCCAAATACTATTTGCAGGACGCAATCCCTTTTCAATCCTAGCCTTATTTACTGGGTGGTCTTTAAGTAGGTCATAGGATTTAACCATTAGATTATACAGCTTTTGAGCATTCTTATGCTTTGGAACATACTCTTTAATAGGCTTTCCAGTGATATCGTGTGGTGGAGTTAAAGTACCAATATCCAAAGTACCGTTATCCCAAATTAAGCAATGTCTGTAGCTTACTCCACTGTAGAACTTAAACTCATCAGAGTTTAGATGTTCAGCTAGATAGTCTACTAGTATCTTAGCTTCAGCAGTGGATATATCGTCTGCACAGTAGTCAAGGATAGTCTTATCTTCATAGTTAAGTTCATTAGATAGTGTAACTAGGTTGCACCTTAAAGATATATCGGTATTCTTCATATCGATTCCAATGCTACCAGCTTCTAATGGAGAACGTCCAGTGTAGTAAACTTCAGGGTTATAGCCTAACACAGATAGGTTAGCAACATCACTACCAGGTTTCATACCGTCTTGAACGGTCTTTACTAAGCCAACATAAGATTTCTCTGCTAATGCGTCCATAGTAGGTGTATTAGCATACTCAAGCGGAGTCTTTCCACCAAGTTCTTCAATAGGATAGTCTGCCATACCATCACATAGAACTACTAAATATTTCATAACAAAAAGTCCTTTCAGATTAAGTTTAGGTGTAGAAACATCTAATTAGATGCCTCTATACAATAATATTCTATCACATATGTAGCGATATTTCAATAGTTTAGTATGCATATATGGAGTAAAAAGTATTAAATCCTATTATTCCTATTAATTATTATGTAATACGCTGTTGACTTTAATATATTTTTGTTATATAATTAAAGTATTGAATGATATACTTATTATTGGAAGGTGATACTATGAAAATTTCTACTAAAGGTCGTTATGCGTTAAGAATTATGTTAGATTTGGCTATACATGATAAGGGTGAGTATATACCTATTAAAGAGGTTTCTCAAAGGCAAGGTGTATCTGTTAAGTATATTGAACAGATTATTACTCTATTGAGTCGTGCAGGTTACGTTAAAAGCATCAGAGGTAACCACGGGGGTTATAGGTTAAGCTATCTTCCAAAAGACTATACCGTTGGAATGATACTCCGTTGTGCCGAGGGTTCTATAGCTCCCGTATCATGTTTAGATGATGAGGTTAATCAATGTCCTAGAGCTGAAATATGTCCAACATTATCTCTATGGACTAGGCTAAATGATGCTATTAATGAGATAGTCGATAACACTTCTCTACAAGATATGTTAGACGAGTGCCAAAATATTGCTAGTGAAAACTACATTATATAGATAAAAAAAGTCACTATCTTATGTATAGATAGTGATTTCTTTATTGTGACCTATTCCCACCGCCTATGCTACACATAGAGGTGATTTTTTTCTGAAATTAGATAAAATTATCCACCCGACAGGATTTGAACCTGCATCTTTCACATTCGGAGTGTGAGGCTTTATCCGCTTAAGCTACAGATAGTTTTCATTCTATACTGTATTATATCACAAATTTCGACATTTTTCAAGTTCTCTAAATAGATATTTCAAAATTTTTACCACCTATAGTTGCGTATAGGGTTTTATCGTTAGGGGAGTATTCAAAGTAGAAATCTACAATGTGATTTCTGTTCATAGCGTTGTATGAGTTAGTATACACTTCAATGAATCCCACTACTAACCCTAAGGTTAGTATAGAAAAGAACATGGTTAATAGTATCTTTTTAAACATTAAGAGAATCCTTTCATATATTTTTTATCATTTTAAATAAAAATATCCTTTGCTAGTAACTCTATGTAGATATGCTAACCAAAGCTTTAGCTATAGATTTTCCTAATAGTTGTCCTGCATATCTTACTTGTTCTAGGGTACTTCCATGAGTACCTACTTCTATCAATAGACTTCCTGTAGTTAGGTCTTGATTGTACTTTCTGTAATCGAATAGTATAGGTCTAGCAAAATCTCCATAATCAGAGTATATTTGGTTTTGAAGTAGGCTTGCTAACCTAAAGTTTTGCATATAGTTAGGCATATTCATAGTACCGTCATCGCAACCAGATATTATCATAATTTGAGCCGACTTCTTACCATCTATCTCTACTACAGGCTGTAGTAGGTCTCCATCACGAGATAGTGCATCACGATGGATATCTAACACTACCTTTATACTAGGATATTCATCTAAGATGCTTTGAACAGTAACTGCACTTCTTTCATATGAACCCGTATACGATGGATAATCGTGGACGGTGCTATTATGAATGGTTTTAATTCCAGCATTTTCAAGTTCTTGTGCAATCATGTCACCAACCATTACTACGTTTTTAGAGTTATCGGTAGTGCGATATGAGAAAGAGCTATCATAGTATGTGCGTTCAAAGGGTTCAAAGCTTTCAGTGGTGTGTGTATGCATAATCAATACTTGAGGTTCATCAGAGTTTAAATCTATGGTAAATTCGGGCAAGTTCTTACTTTCGTTCAAAAGCGTGTTGTTAGACACACTAGTTACGTTCTTTACTAACGCTCCACTACTGAGAGTTACATATTGAGTCCCTGAATAGTTGTTTAATATGGTCTGTATGACATTTCCACTATGGTTAGTTAGAGTATCTACATCTGGATATGGTTCTTCACCTGCGGTTAGGTTAAACTTCTCATCGAAGAAGTCAAAACTATCAGAGGTATCATCTAAAGAATAGTCCCACCCTAAACCGTTTGATAGAATGTTATCACTCCAATTGGGGGTAGTTTCTTGAACTATAGTAGGTTCTTGTAGGGTATTTTCATCGTTTAGAGCAACGTTTCCAGAGGTTTCACCTATGGTAGTGTTTGCTAACCTATTTGCTGTTACTGATATGTTAGGTACTATCTTCATAATCACTGATGATATAAATGGCGAGGTTATTATAACCCCTAAAGATATTAAAGTCTTCTTTAATTTTTTATACTTCAAGTTAAAACCCCCTCAACGTTCTATATTGATATATTATATTAACAATAATCACATTTTAGAATTATTATAGTAAAAGTTAAATATAATACTAGTATATAAAATGTTTTCGAGGTGTATTACTATTATGTATTGTTGTTTTAATCTTAAGAAGTGTATAGCCATAGTAGTGGCATCTGTAATGGTATTAATGACTTGCTGTATAGGGATATCTGTGTTTGGTAAAGAGGAATCTACAGAGGATAGAGGTGTGTTTCTACCTATTATAATGTATCATAGTATTGTAGATAATCAATCTGCTTGTAATGACTACACTGTAACGCCATCTATGGTGGAAAGTGATTTAAAATATCTTAAAGAACATGGATATCAAACGGTTACCGTTCAAGACCTACTAAACTACATAGAATTTGATACCCCTCTACCCGAAAAATGCTTCATGCTTACCGTAGATGATGGCTTTTACAATAACTATACTTATTTAGTACCTTTATTGCAAAAGTATGAATATAGTGGTATAATATCATTTGTTGGTGAGTTTACCGATATCACTGCAGTAAATGACCCCCATGTGCCAGAATATTCTTACTGTACTTGGGAAGATATTCAATCCATTTTAGATACTGGAGTTATAGAGTTAGGTAACCATACTTACAATATGCACTCAAACGATGTTAGAAAAGGTTGCTCAAAGTTTTCTTATGAAACTGAAGATGATTATAAGAATATCTTGCTTTCAGACGTTGGCAAACTTCAAGATGAGTTTATCCAAAATGTAGGCGTTGCACCTATAGTGTTTGCTTATCCATATGGATATATAAGTAAGGAAAGTGTATCTGTATTAAAGAGTCTTGGATTTAAAGCTACTTTAACTTGCTATGAAAGACCTAACTACATCACAAAAGATGCAGATTGCCTCTTCGGTTTAGACCGTTACAATAGAAGTTCAAAGTACTCCACTGAGGAGTATATGCAAAAGCTACTTGGAGAGTATTATGAGTAAGATATTTAAAAAGGTGTTAGTTATAGTATCACCTATGTTAATTATATTCTTGATGTTTATATTAAAGGTGGTATATGGAAGTTTTATTACAGGTAGATTCCTACCATGTTGGTTTAATCTAGTTACGGGATATCTTTGCCCCGGTTGTGGTGGAACTAGAAGTTTCTTTTCACTTATGGAAGGTGATATAGTATCTAGTTTTAAGTATAATGCGTTCGTTCCCATAATGTTGATGTTTGCAATAGTAGTATACGTTAGAATGTTTATTAAGGTAGTCTTAGAAAGAGATATCAACGTATTTCCAAAAGATGATAGGTTTGTATACGTTCCATTAGTATTATTTTTAATCTACTTTGTGGTTAGAAACTTTTTTATAGTATACTAACACTAAATAATCTACGCAGAGATAGTTTTATATAGGTAGGAACATCTATAAGAGATGTTCCTTTCTCTATATTGCAGACTTTATTCTATTTAGAGCATTCTTTTCAAGTCTAGATACTTGTGCTTGTGAGATTCCTATTTCATTAGCTACCTCTATTTGAGTCTTTCCTTTATAGAACCGTAGGTCTAAAATCTTTCTTTCCCTACTAGATAACGTATTTACAGCTTCTTTTATAGCTATATCGTCTATCCATTCGTTAGCACTTTGATTATCTCCAATCTGGTCTATGACGTATAGAGTATCGCCATTGTCGGAAAATACTGGTTCGTATAGTGATACTGGCTCACAGATACTTTCTAAGGCAGTAACTACCTCGTACTTTTCAGCATCTACTTCTTTGCAAACCTCTTCAATAGTTGGTTCACGTTTTAGTCTACTAGTTAGATATTCCTTTGCTTGAATCGATTTATAAGCTAAATCACGCATAGAACGACTAACCTTTATATGGTTGTAATCTCTAAGATGTCTACGAAGTTCACCACTTATCATAGGTACGCAGTATGTTGAGAACTTTACTTCCTTAGATAGGTCGAAGTTGTTAATAGCTTTTATCAAGCCTACTACACCTATTTGAAATAGGTCATCTACCTCTTCACCTCTGCCAATGAACTTTTGTATTACCGACAGAACCAATCTTAAGTTTCCGTTTATCAACCTATCTTTAGCGACCTTGCTACCAGTTTCTTTGTACTCTTTTAGTAGAGCCATCTTTTCTTCTTCTTTAAGAACCTCTATGGACGATGTATTTATTCCAGATATTACAACTTTATTATATGCCATAGCATTAACCTCACGTTTTGGATATTTTAACATAGAGCATCTATGCTAGTATAATTATTGGTACTATTGTTAAATATCATGCATCTATATTGGAAATGAATATTTTGGAAATATTCTTATGTGTAGTATCGACTGGTGAATTTATGTTAATTTAGATAGTTTTTTAAACAATATCATCAGAAATTTGTACTTTTTTAAAAAAGGACTTGAAAAATTAATGCTTTTATGATAGAATGATATTAAATATTTTATTGAATGAAAGGATTAATACTATGCCAGTATATAAATCAGGTGAGGATTACTTGGAAACTATCTTAATACTTAGTAAGAATAGTTCGTACGTTCGCTCCATAGATATCGCTACAGAGATGGGTTACTCAAAGGCTAGTGTTAGCCGTGCCGTAGGTATTTTAAAGTCGGAAGGGCTAATAGTTATAGGAAATGACGGTGAAATTAAGTTGACAGAGGCAGGTTTAAAGAAGGCATCTTCGGTGTATGATAGACATACTCTGTTAAAAACTTTCTTTATGGAATGTTTAAAAGTGTCGGAAAGTACCGCTGAACAAGATGCTTGTGAGATTGAACACGTTATTAGTGAGGAAACTTGCATTAAGTTGAAAAACTTTTTAAATACTTACAACGATAATAATCTATAGGGGGAGTTACTGTTTTGTCTAACAAGAATGGTAAAAAAGATAGAAAATCTTCAGATATTACTAATACTCAAGAGATAGATATCAATGATTATTACTATACTCCAAATAAAAGTAACGGAACTAAAACCACCAATAAAAAGAAATCTAATAAGAAGAAAGCTAAGAATCGCCACCCTATAAAGAACTTCTTTAAAAAGCTGTTTAGCTTAATAGTAGCTGTATTCTTGATATATTCAGTATTCGTTATATTACTAATCAACAAGGTGGACAGGATATCTTTAGACGACAGAATTTCCGACAGCATGGTTATGCTTAACGATATAAAGGTCAAGAACGTTCTACTTATCGGTACAGATGGTCGTTCGGAAAGCGATTCGGGACGTTCTGATAGCATGATGTTACTATCTATTAATGGTATCGATAGAAAGCTAACTATAACATCTTTTATGAGAGATATGTATGTGTCTATACCAAACTATGGCTACGGTAAGTTGAACTCTGCGTACTCTTATGGTGGTGCTAGTTTACTATTAGATACTATTGAAAGTAACTTTGCTATCGAAATAGATGATTGCATAATCATAGACTTTCAATCATTTATGAGCATCGTGGACGCCGTCGGTGGCATAGATGTTACAATATCTGATAGTGAGTTGACCGAAATAAACAACGTACTTATGAGTGAGGGTAACAAGATAGCTGGTGATGACAAGATGGACGGTCTATTAACTGATAGTGGTGATGTACATCTAAATGGCAAACAAGCTCTTACTTATAGCCGTATTAGATATGTTGGTGATGCTGACTTTGACAGAACACAACGTCAACGAAACGTTATATATGCTATAGTCGATAGGCTTAAAACTCCTAACGTGTTTAGAGTGGGTAACTTTGCTAATACTATGGCATCGGAAATTAGTACAAATATGAATCCTATTAGTATGTATGGGCTTTCCTTACAAGCACCTTTTATGCTTGGCTATGAGATTACTCAACAACGTATTCCAGCCGACGATACTTGGTACTACGATGATATCGATGGACAGTCTGTTATTATAGTGGATTACAGTGCTAATACTAAATTTTTAAGTGAAACTATATACTGATAAGTTTAACACTACATCGATAGGGGGATTGTTATGCAAAGATTATACGATATTTCAGGTACTTGGAACTTTAAATTAGATATCCATAAGGTTGGTTTAGATGGTGAAAGTTTTAAATCGGCAAACTTTTTTGACGATATTATTAAGTTGCCATCTACTACTGCGTATGAAAAAAAGGGAGAAGTAAATATTAACAGAGAAATAGGTAATTTAACCGAAGAGTATAGATTCGAGGGTTTCGCTTGGTTTAAAAAGATTATCGATATTGAAGAAAACCTTGAGAATAAGTATATAACCTTATTCTTAGAACGTACTCGAAAGACTATAGTTTGGATAAATGGAAATCCATTAGAGGAACAAGATAGTCTATCTGCACCACATATATATGATATATCTAAATTGTTGGTCACTGGTAAGAATGAAATCGTTATTATGGTAGACAATACAGACTATCCAACGTCTGGTGGGCATATGACTTCACCAGATACTCAAACTAATTGGAACGGCATTACGGGCAGAATGGAAATTCAAATCTTTAACGATTGCCACATACAAGATATTAAAATATATCCTAACATACACAACAAGACTGCTCTACTTAAGGTTAAATATTCTAAAAAAGTGGATACTAACATAATAGTTGAGGGCGTTACTAGGTCTATAGAGGGTTATGGCAGTAACATTACTACTCAAAACTTTGATGTATCTACCGATGAAAATAACATGGTCGAGATAGTTCTTGAGTTGGGAGAAGATGCTCAACTTTGGAGCGAATACAATCCAGTGATATACGAACTTTCTATATACTCTATGGGTGGCAAGAGAACGGTATCTTTTGGCTTAAGAGAGTTCTCTAAAGATGAACATAACTTCTTGATAAATGGTATTCCAACCATGCTTAGAGGTAAACACGACGGCATGATATTCCCCTTAACTGGATATGCCCCTACTACTGTTGACGAATGGGTTAGAGTCTTTAAGATTTCTAAATCTTATGGGATAAATCATTATAGATTTCATACTTGTTGCCCTCCAGATGAGGCTTTCACAGGTGCAGATTTAGTAGGTATCTACTTACAACCTGAAATTAACTTTTGGGGAACTTTATCAGGTGTAAACGATAAACACTATAACGAAAGAGAGCAATCCTTTTTGATTCAAGAGGGTTTTAAAATATTGGATACCTATGGAAATCACCCTAGCTTTGTAATGTTCTCCTTGGGTAATGAACTTTGGGGCGATAAGAATCGTATGAACGATATTATCAAAGGCTATAAGGCAGTAGATAACAGACATCTATATACACAAGGTAGCAATAATTTTCAGTGGTATCCATGTATAGTAGAGGAAGATGACTTCTTTTCGGGGGTTAGGTTTAGTGTAGAACGTCAGATAAGAGGCTCATATGCTATGTGTGATAAACCTCTTGGACACGTTCAAACTATGAAACCATCTGCGAGTATAAACTATGATAGCAGTATCTTTCCAACTACCGATGTACAATCTAATAGCGGTGCTGTAGATGAAGATGGTTACATTAAGATTCAATATGGTACGGGTGTTAAGTTAATCAAGGCAGATGAACTTGGAAAAGAGTTTATTCCAAACGTGCCAGTAATATCTCATGAGATTGGACAGTATGAAACTTTCCCTAACTTTAAAGAGATAGATAAGTATACTGGAGTACTAAAGGCTCGTAACTTTGAAATCTTTAAGGAGCGTTTACAGGAAAAGGGTATGCTACATTTAGCAGATAGATTCTTTCAAGCTAGTGGAAAGCTCGCAGTTGAGTGCTATAAGACTGAACTAGAAAGTGCGTTTCGCTCGAAGTATATTGCAGGGTTTCAACTACTAGATATTCAAGACTTCACAGGTCAAGGAACTGCCTTAGTAGGCATATTAGATGCCTTTATGGATAGCAAAGGTATAGTATCTGCTAAGGAATGGCGTTCGTTCTGTTCCGATGCCGTTCTGCTTGGTGAGTTCGATAAGTATATATATCAAGAAGATGAACACTTTAAGTGTAACATTCTATTAAGCTACTTTAGACAGTCTAAGCTTGAGAATAGGTCTGTAACTTGGAAAATTTCTGACGGCGAAGCGACTATCTATGAGGGAATAATATCCATACCGTTTGATGCCTATGGCTTAGTTAGATTAGGTTCTATTGAATTTAATATGCCTAAATGTAAGAGTCCAATAAAGTTGACGTTTACGCTTACTATTGAAGGTGAAGATATTGAAAAGTATTATAACTTTATGATATATCCAAAGCAAGAGGTTACTAATCTAATGGATTTAAACGTAACTAATGAACTATCTGTAGCACTAGAAAGACTATCTAATGGTGAAAAGGTTCTGTTTATGCCTAATGAAGTTAAAGAGAGTATTCAAGGATTCTACTGTACGGACTTTTGGTGCTATCCAATGTTTAGAACCATATCCGAAAGTATGAACAGAGAAGTCCCTGTGGGTACTATGGGTTTATTAATCGATAATGAACATACATCTTTAGCAGATTTTCCTAGTGAGTTTTACTCTACACCACAGTGGTATAATATAGTAAGCCATTCTAATTGTATTATATTAGATGATGTTCCAAAAGACTTCTTTCCAATAGTTCAAATGATAGATAACTTTGAAAGGAATCATAAGTTGGGAATCTTGTTTGAGTGTAAGGTGGGAAAAGGTAAACTTTTGGTATGTACTAGCAGACTTTCAGAAATTGCTCAAGAACCAGAGGTTAAGCAGTTTATACATAGTATTGCTAACTATATGTTATCTAACGATTTCAATCCAACTCAAGAGATTGATATTGAAACATTAAAGAAAGTATTCTAAAGTTTAGTATATTGGTTAGGCTATTAAGTATCACTCTATACGGGTGTTTGATTTGAATTTATTATGAAATAAAAAAGCAGGTGAAAGATTGATTTTATTATGAAAGACAAAGAGACTAAAGTTATTGCACTATGTGCAACTAGATTGCACGCAGAGATGCAATCTGCACTGTTGAACTCCATCTATCAAAACGCTTTGCAGTTAGGGTACAATGTTATTGCTATTAATGCTTTTAATGATATGTATTATGGTGACCGCTCTTCTGTAGGTGAAAGCAAAATATTCAACATTATAAACTATAACTTAATAGATGGTATTATAGTTCTAGGTGAAACTATTAAAAACAATAGAGTTTTATACAACATTATAAGTAATGCCGAGAGGCATAACATTCCATTGGTTTCTATAGATAAAAAGTTGGATTATGGCTACAATATACTATTTGGATATGCTAATGCTATGGAACAGATAGTACGTCATGTAGTGGAACATCATAAACTTACTAAGATTAATTTTATTGCAGGTTCAAAGGATAATCAATTTTCTGAGGAACGTTTGAATACTTACAAGAAAGTATTAATGGAGAATAATATTCCCATAGAAGAAGAACGTATAGGCTATGGCGATTTTTGGTTTGCTCCTACTCAAGATGTTCTTGAGGGTTTCTTGAATAGTAAACTACCTTTTCCAGAGGCTATAATATGTGCTAACGATACTATGGCTATGGTTACTTGTGAATTCTTAAATAATCATGGGTATAAAGTTCCCGATGATGTAATAGTAACTGGATTCGATGGCACAGTTCAAGAAAGATATCATATACCTAGGCTTACTACTGCTAAACAAGATAATGATGAAGCAGGTAAATGTGCCGTTAAGATAATAGATGATGTTATTCATGGAAAGAATCCCCCACAAGATAACGTTATTCCATACCATGTAGTGTTAGCAGGTTCTTGTAACTGTGTACCAACACCATCTATGAATTCTAACGTTCTTACTATGTCGCTATATAATCAGTTGAGTGGTTGCAAGGAGTTTGAAGGTCAAATGCAAGAGATGATATCTACCCTTACAGATACTCAAACACCCTCTGAGATGATTAGTAAACTACCTGCATTTGTGGATATATTAGCAACTACTGAATTTTGGTTATGCGTTCAAGAAAACTTTTTTGGTCTGGAACAGAATAACGCTATGTATGAATATAACGATGACTATGGTACACTTAGAGTGTTAGTTCATAAAGACCATGAAAGTTATAATGACATTCCTAACTTTAACGTATCTGAAATGATTCCTAACCTTTTAGAAACTCTACAGAGGTATGATGAACACTTTATATTATTTTCTCCTCTGCACTTTCAAGAAAAGACTATTGGCTACATTGCTATTGCTACAGACCCATGTAGATTTAACTTCGACAATCATCTATTGTTTTCACAGACCCTTAGTAATATACTTGAGATAGTACAAGCTCATGGTGAGTTAAAACAAGCTATATCTAAGCTTGAAGAGATGTACGTTCAAGACTATCTAACGGGATTAATGAATAGGCGTGGTTTCTACAAGAGTTTAAACTCTAAGATTAATCAACTAGGTAACTGCAAAGATAAAGAGTTTATGGTAATATCTATAGACTTAAACGGCTTAAAGTATATTAATGATGTCTTTGGACATGGTGAGGGTGACAATGCCATTAAAACGGTAGCACGTTGTATGGCATCTAATGCCATTAAAGATGAAATCTGTGCAAGGTTCGGTGGCGATGAGTTTGTAGTTGCGGGTATTATAGAGAAAGGTTCTGATTATGCTGAGGAGTATATTAAACAGTTTAAATCTTCTATAAGCTATTATAATAAACATTCCAATAAGCCTTATGAAGTCGGTGCTAGTTGTGGAGTATATATAGGTCTACCCACAAAAGAAGCAGACGTTGATGAAATGATTAAACGTGCTGATGATATTATGTACGCTGAAAAATCTAGGACTAAGTATAATCGTGGAAGATAGCTATATATTAACATAGGACAACATATACATAATATGTTGTCCTATAGTATATTAAAGTTTAATAAATTTAATATGTATGGTAATGTCATCGGTTATAAGTTTTATATCTTTACCTATAAAATGGTCATCGCTTAGTGGATATATTAGAAATACCTTTTTTGAATCGTATTTCTTTGCGTATACGTATATTTGGTACATATCTTGTTGAGAGATTCCATAGTTTTTAGAGTCCATGTTTAACATCTTCCATTTAGTGTCTAATATTATAGTTTCAGAATCGTTTTTGAGTACTATATCTGGAACTATTGCAAATAGATTCTTTGGGGCATCTATTAGGAAGTTAGTTCTATCTTGAAGTTTAATGGAGTACTCTTTTGAGCATAGCTTAACTACTAGGCTGGATACATAACTCTCAAAAACTTTTTGCATAGGAAAGAGTAATGCATATGAATAGCTATCACCTACAAAGTTTAAGAATCCATTGCCTGTTAGAAATACCTCGCACCATCTTAAGATATCTTTATAGTGAATATTTTTAGAGGTTATCTTATATGATAAAATATCCTTTTGAAAGTCTATTGAGGTCTGTACGCTATCGAAGTAGCATAAATAGTTCTGTATTAGATGCTTATAGCCACTAGTATGTCTTGATAGTAATATCAAAGTAGATTTTATTAACCTATTTTCAATGCAATCTATTGAGAATACATTACGCTTAAGATAGAATCTTTCTTTATGTATAGTATTATACTTTATCTGTTTAGGATAATCTAATTTGCCCTTTAGGAAGTTTACATTTTCAACCTTAGAAGTATAATCACTTACTAGATTTTTTTGAACTAAAGTATCTAACATGGTTAGGAACTCCATTATGAATACGTCTAGCATAGGAACATTATCCACTTGGATAAAGGCTTTTTGAAAGTTCTTAAAAGGGATATCTTTAAGATTTTTTATCATATTAAAGAACGTTCTTTTAGTATGTGATATATCATTTTGATATGCATATATCTTTGGTAATATTTCTATGGTAAGAAAATCATTTACTTGCAAGATTCCAACGTAGTTCCTAACAGATATACTCTTACCGATACCTTTCTTTAATGATATATTCATAAAGTCGGTCAGTTGTGGATTACTTAATATAAAGTTTTCCAAACTGTTGAAGTCATCATCGTTCATGTTGATGTATTCATCGTGTTGAATATCAGACTTTATAAACGAATTGTACTCTGTGATAGTATAAATCTTAACCATAGATTAAATCTTCCTGTAACTTTCCGAAATTTCAAAAGCCTTTGAATTTATCTCATATATTGGTTTTGTATCGATATCTAGGTTGCCAAATATAGTGTTGTCTGGAAATATTTCCAATATAAATTGATGCTCTTTAACATCGGTTTGATTGTCTGCTAAGACTAATCTAACTTTGCTATAGTCATTAAAAAAGTATTCTTGAAGCAATGGTATTATGTTATACTTGAATATCTTTGCAAGTGTTTCGAGTGTAGGTGAGTTTAAAAGTTCTAAAAAGTAGGTATGCCCTATTAGATAATCTTTTCCTAGCAGATACTCTATCCTTAAATTAATATTTTTAAACATAGTATATATATCCACACCGTCAATAGATACATTCTTAAAGATATTATAGTTAGGTAACATCTCAATAAATTGGAATCTACGGCGTAGAGCAGTATCGAATAGTATTGTAGAGCGGTCAGAAGAGTTCATAGTTCCTAATATATATATATTGTTAGGTACTCCAAAGTACTCATTTGAGTAGGGGAGTTTTATCTTAACTTCTTCTAAGTTTCCAATTCGCTTAGATGGTTCTATTAAGGTTATAAGTTCTCCAAATATACTCGATATGTTACCTCTGTTAATCTCATCTATTATAAATACTCTGTTTTTACTAGTATTAATATTCCTATTGATTAGTACCTTTTCAACTAGATTTATAATAACCTCTTTATAGCATTTAAGCATGGAAATATCATAGTTAGATGATACTTCTAAGTTATTATCTTTTAAATCCATAATGGTTATGTTGTTATTCCTTATAGAACTTACTAAATCTGATATTATGTGTATGGGTATAGATACTATCTTACCATCTTGACCAGTACCTAATTTGAACTTTTTAATGTATATGTTTTCATTAGTAATGCTATCCACTATATACTTGTAGTGTTTAGCGTTCTTAGAAGAAACATCTTGATGTATTAAGAAGTTCCATTCTAATTGGTAGCTACAAAACTTCTTGAAGATTCCATCATGTAAAGTGTATGATATATCGTTATCGTTAAGCTTAGGCTTAATGCCTTCAATAAACTCTTCATAGCTATATGATTGGTGGAACGTAATACTCTCTATTAATCTTTTGGATTTATACTCATTGAACCGTTTTAGAACGTTAGCATAATCTTGAGCATATATTTCTTCAACAGATACATCTTCTACTATTGCTACCGCATAGATTACTGTACTATAGGTCTTACCTGTTCCAGCCACTCCATATAATATGGTATTTAAGTGCATATCATTCATTATTTATCTATTATCGACCTTTTCGGGATACATATCATGTTGAGTTAAACGGTCAAAGGCAATTTTTTCCCAAATAGTATCTTTTCTGCCATAGTTACAGTATGGGTCTATAGATATTCCTCCTCTTGGAGTGAACTTCCCCCAAACCTCTATATACTTAGGGTTCATAAGTTCTATTAAATCTTTCATTATAATGTTTACACAATCTTCATGGAAATCCCCGTGGTTTCTAAAGCTAAACAGATACAACTTTAACGATTTACTTTCAACCATCTTAACGTCTGGAACGTATGATATATATATAGTGGCAAAGTCTGGTTGCCCAGTGATTGGACATAGGCTTGTAAATTCAGGACAGTTGAACTTAACGAAATAATCATTATCTTGATGCTTATTAATGAACGTTTCTAATACTTGTGGAGCGTAATCGTTAGGATATTTAGTCCCTTGATTTCCCAATAGTGTAATACCCTCTTTTTCTTGTGCGTTTCTACCTTCCATAAAAACCTCCTAAAACGTTAATTAATATAAATCTAACCCATTAGATATAAATGCCTTACGTCTGTCACGACAAGTACCACATACTTTGCAAGGTTCATCTTTACCCTCGTAGCAAGACCAAGTTAATTCGTAAGGGACTCCCAACTTAATGCCCATATCAACGATATCTTTTTTAGGTATGCTTACGAACGGAGCGACTATCTTCAATTGATGTCCGCTACCCTCATAGATAGCAGTATTCATAGCGTTGTTAAAGACCTCGCTACAATCTGGATAAGCATTTCCTGCACTGTCATCAGCGTGAGCACCATAGTATATAACATTGCAACCTTTAGATAATGCTATGGCACTAGCCGACGATAGAAACAATCCATTTCTAAATGGAACGTAAGTAGATACTGGTTTACCATTAGTCTTTGAAAGCTGTTCTGCATAGCTTTCATGAGGAATATCCTCATTGGATTGGCTAAGTAGTGAACAGTCAGAAAATTGGAACATCTGTGATAAATCTAACTTTAGATGTTCTACGCCATAGAACTCAGCAATCTTATTAGATGCCTCAATCTCTTTGATATGTTTCTGACCGTAGCTTATAGATAATGCTATTACGTTATCTTTTCCATACTTATCTATGGCAAGAGCTAAACAAGTAGTGCTATCCACACCACCAGAAAATAATACTAACGCTTTCATAACATATAACCTCCATTAATTTCCACAAAGTCTGTTCTGTAATAAAGTTTCATTTTCAAACCTTCCACGCAAGGTTAGAGTTTCTGTAATAGCAGAGTTCTTTTTAATACCTCTAGCTGTCATGCAACTATGACAACCTTTAATATATACTCCAACATCTTCAGAGTTTGTAACCTTTTGAATAATCTCAGCGATATCTAACCCTATACGTTCTTGAAGTTGTAAACGCTTTCCGACCATATCGCAGATACGAGCAATCTTGCTTAAGCCGATAACCTTTCCATTAGGGATATATCCAACGTTTACGGTCATATCGTACATCAAAGCAAGGTGATGCTCACAGTAACTAAAGATTTCAATATCCTTAACTACTACAATATCATTCCTAGAGCCTACACCCTCATTGAAAGTCTTTCCGAACATCTTAGCGATATCATCATTTGAGTAGTTCATACCCTCAAAGACTTCTTCATACATACGAGCTACACGCTCAGGAGTATCTATAAGCCCCTCACGGTCGGGATTATCTCCTAAAGCCTCAAGAAGTCCTCTAATATGATACTTAATCTTTTCCTTATCTATAGCCATAGTATAATCAAACACCTCTTTCGTTTACATTCCAGATAAACTTGTGTATCTGTAACTGCAAAGATACATCATTTAAGTGGTTATCTTTCATAAAATCCACTATGGTGGAAAGTTCTATCTTACCGAACACAGCACTAACATAGATGTAACACTTATCTTTAAGAGAGTATCTTTCCATTATTGCAACCATACTTTTTAAATCTTGAATAGAGCCTACTACAAACTTAACCACATCATCTTTAGACTTGTCTAGATAGTTAAAGTTATCTAAAACCATGTAGTTTTCCATATTACTAGAGGGGCATTTATAATCCATAGTAAAAGATGCTCTATTGGAAATATCACAGAACTTAGAAATATCTGTAGCACCGTTAGTTTCAATCTCAACGGATATATTTTTCTCTTTAGATAATAATTCTAATAAGGTATGGAAATCTTTTTGTAGAGTAGGTTCTCCACCAGTTAGAGTAACCCTTTTAATATTAGTAGACTTAATGTAGTCTACTATCTCTTTAGGGGATTGCTCAATATAGTAAGTATTTAAAGCGTTAGCCCATTGAGTATCGCAGTAAGAACATTTTAAGTTGCAACCTTTAAAACGTATAAATACGGCAAGTTGTCCAGCGTGTTTTCCCTCGCCATTGATACTTATAAACTTTTCTACTACTTGCATCATAATTTATTCTCCCGTATACATAGCACAATTATTTGGAGTTTCATACACCATCACGGATTTAACATTATATCCCTTATCCATAAGGGTATCGAAGATATGTTTTGAAAAGTTTTCAGCAGTTGGACGAAAATCCACCTCGATTAGTTTAAAGTTTTCCTCATTAAGAGCCTCAATAGTTTTAGACTTTAAAGAGTTTTTTTCATATATCAATGAGTGGTCAAAGTTGTCGGAAATAAGTTTTAAATCGTGTTTAAAGTCAGAGAAGTCTACTATCATTCCACGAAGTTGACCATCTTCCACAAGGTTATACGAGAATATCTCTGCTATAATAGTCCATCTATGCCCATGAATATTTTTACATTTTCCCTTATATCCATATAAAAAATGTGCAGAGTCGAAACTCTGTTCGGTTTTTAGTATATACAAGTCGATAAAACTCCTTTCAATAAGATAAAAAATCCCACTAGATTATAATCTCAGTGGGCATGATTAATTAATAATTAACAAGTAATAATGAACAATTAACATATTGAAAACTATAATATATATTAATTCTTAATTGTTAATTAAAAAGCCCTAGTTTTGTTTAACGTCAGGAGGTTGCAAAGCGAACTGACAACATAAATGATTATACCATATAAGCGATAATCTGTCAAGAAAAATTACACATGGCATAGAATTTATATCTTAAGATTTTGCTTTCGTGTTAGTGGTAAAATATCTCTTGACAAATAAAAAAATTTGATATATAATAATAACATCTAAAGTATAAACACATTGACTAAGGAAAGTAGTTTTAGAGTTTAATCGGGTTAGAGAAAAGTATCTAGGCTGAAAGTACTTGCGATTAATCTATTATGAAGTTCCCTTATGAGTGGCTCTACTGAATAGTTTTCGCTTAGTAGGTAGTGACGTAGAATCTGCGTTAAAGATGCGAGAGTGTTGGCTCTTTTAAAAAATGGGTGGTAATAAATCAAGATTGATATGTAATATAATGGTCTTGTCCTGTTTTTTATGGGGACAAGGCTTTTCTACTTTTATACTAATTTTAGGAGGTTTTTTCGTGAAACAACAGTTAGAAAACATCGAAAAGGTTGCAAAACAAGAACTAGATAGTTGTACTTCCATCAAAGAACTTGATGATTTAAGAATTAAATATCTAGGTAAAAAAGGTGAACTAAAGGCAATATTAAACCAAATGGGAAAACTCGTCCCCGAAGAACGCAAAGAGATGGGTCAATTTGCTAACAGAGTAAAGTCTGATATTGAAAATGCCCTCGCTGAGAAGTTAGAAACTCTAAAGGCTCAAGAACTAGAGCAAAGGATTCAATCCGAAGAGATAGACATTACTCTACCTGGTAAAAAGATTGAGGTTGGAAAACTTCACCCATTAACCACCGTTATGAATGAGATTAAAGACATCTTTTTAGGTATGGGATTCTCTATAGCAGATGGCCCAGAGGTTGAATATGACTATTACAACTTTGAAGCTTTAAATCTGCCACCAGACCACCCTGCTAGAGATACTCAAGATACTTTCTACATCACCGATAATATTCTACTTAGAACACAAACATCATCTGTACAGGTACACGTTATGGAAAATCAAAAGCCACCTATTAGGATAATCTCTCCTGGTAGAGTTTACCGTTCTGATGCCGTAGATGCTACACATTCACCACTATTCCATCAAATAGAAGGTTTAGTAGTAGATAAAGGTATTACTATGGGAGATTTAAAAGGTACTCTTGAAACTCTTATGAAACGTCTATACGGTGACGATTGCAAAATAAGATTAAGACCTCACCATTTCCCATTCACTGAGCCATCAGCTGAAGTAGATGTTATGTGCTTTAACTGTCATGGCGAGGGTTGTAGAGTTTGCAAAAATGAGGGATATATCGAGTTATTAGGTGCTGGTATGGTTCACCCTAAAGTTTTAGAAAATTGTGGTATCGATAGTAACGTTTACAGTGGGTTCGCTTTCGGTTTAGGTCTTGAACGTGTAGTAATGCGTAGATATAACATAAACGATATGCGTATGCTATATGAAAACGATATGCGTTTCTTAAAACAATTCTAATAAGGGGGATATTAATTATGAATCTATCAATGAAATGGCTATCCGACTTTGTAGACCTTGGCAACAGAACTACTAAAGATTTTATCAACGGTATGACTTTAAGTGGTTCTAAGGTTGAATGTTATGAAGTCGAGGGTGCAGAGATTACCAACGTTATAGTAGGTAAGATTTTAGAAAAAAATCAACATGAGAATGCAGAACGTCTATTTGTATGTAGCGTAGATATCGGTAAAGATGAACCTATTCAGATAGTTACCAATGCTAAGAACGTTCAAGTAGGCGATTTAGTTCCCGTTGCATTAGATGGTGCTACCGTATTCGATGAGGGCAAACCTTTAAAAATCAAAAAAGGTAAGGTCAGAGGCGTAGTAAGTGTTGGAATGTTCTGTGGTTTAGATACTCTAAAGCTAACTACTCACGATTTCCCTTATGCTGACAAAGACGGGGTTTTAGTAATCAAGGAAGATTGTCAAATAGGTGAAGATATACATTCTGCACTAGGTTTAAATGATACCTCTGTTGAGTTCGAGATTACTTCTAACCGTCCCGATTGCCTATCCGTAATAGGTCTAGCTAGAGAAACTTCTGCAACCTTTGATATCCCTTTAAGCGTTCAAGAGCCTAGTTTTAAAGGTATCGACGGTGATATAACTAACGATTTAAAAGTCAACGTTATAAACAAAGATATCTGTAAAAGATATTGTGCTGGTATAGTTAAGAACGTTAAAATAGAACCATCACCACGTTGGTTAAGAGAAAGACTTCGTGCTAGTGGAATTAGACCTATCAATAACTTTGTAGATATAACTAACTATGTAATGCTTGAGTATGGTCAACCTATGCACGCTTTCGACTTTAAGTATGTTGAAGGTGGAGAAATTAACATTAGAAATGCTCAAGATGGTGAAAAGATAGTCACCCTTGATGGTGTAGAAAGAACACTATCTAGTGATATGTTAGTAATCGCAGATAGTAAAAAACCTATAGCAGTAGCTGGTGTTATGGGTGGTGAATACAGTGGCATCATGGACGGTACTGTTACAGATTTGCCTTTAACAGAAACTGTAGTATTTGAAAGTGCTTGTTTTGACCCAATATCTGTTAGACGTACTGCAAAGGCTCTAGGCATGAGAACGGACTCTTCTGCACGTTTTGAAAAGGGTCTTGACCAACAGGCAGTTAAAAAAGCTCTCATTAGAGCTTTCCAATTGGTTGAAGAACTTGGTGCAGGTGATGTAGTCAGCACCATAATAGATGACGATAACACCAATAAGACTCCAAAGACGGTAGAGTTCTCTTCTGAATGGATTAACAACTTCTTAGGTACTAATATTCCTGAAATCGATATGATTAAATATCTAAATTCACTAGGCTTTGAAGTAAAAGATGGTTTAGTATACGCTCCAACCTTTAGAGTAGATATTGAACGTCCTTGTGATATCGCAGAGGAAGTCGCTCGTATCTATGGATATAATAATATTACATCTACAAACTTTAAAGGTGTTGCAGATGCTCAACTTACTGCTAGTCAAAAGTTTGAAAATAACATATCTAATACTATGGTATCTACGGGTTGCTATGAGATTGCTACGTTTTCATTTATTAGTCCTAAGTACTTCGATAAGATACATCTACCTAAGAATAGTAAGTTAAGAGATACTGTAACTATCACGAACCCATTAGGTGAAGATACTTCTGTTATGAGAACTACTATCATACCATCTATGATGGAGATACTATCTAAGAACTATAATAATAGAAATGCATCTGCTAAGCTTTTTGAGGTTGGCAATGAGTATATTCCAACCCAAAAAGATAAACTTCCTATTGAACCTAAACGTTTAGCTATCGGAATGTACGGAAATAATTGTGACTTCTTTGAACTCAAAGGCACTGTTGAAGTACTACTTAATAATATTGGTGTTCAAAATGTAGAGTATTCTCGACCCACTGAAGATTGTCCATTTGATGAAGTATCTGCATTTCACCCAACTAGAACAGCCATAGTAAAGTCTAATGATGTTGCTATAGGTATCATTGGAGAGGTACACCCAACAGTTACTAGTGAGTACGGCATAGATACTAAGGTTTATATAGGTAAGTTCTTAGTTCCCGAAATGATGCAGATAGCTATTACTGAAAAGAGTTATAGACCATTACCAAAATATCCTGCAAGTACTAGAGATATTAGTCTAGTATGTGATAAATCTTTACCTGCTGGAGATATACAAAAGGCTATAGAGGAAAGTTTTGGAAAGACTTTAGAAAACGTAACACTATTCGATATCTTTACTGACGAAAGCAAGATTGGTAAGGGTAAAAAGAGTCTATCATATTCGATAGTTATGCGTTCTAGTGAGGGAACACTTACAGATGAACAAGTTGATGGTGCTATGAAACGTGTACTAAAAGCACTATCTAAGATTGGTGCAGAACTTAGAATGTAAGATATCTATTTCATATAAAAAGGAGGAGCGTCTTATTGTTTAAGGCGTTCCTTAGTTTATGTTTATTATTTGTTTTTTACCAAACTTCAACCATCTTATGGCTGATATAACATATAGTGCCATTATAGTTTATTTTGTACCAATAGCCATCATAATCTAATACGGTAAACTCTGCACCTTGATATACTGTAAACAGTACATTATCGTTAGTTTCCTTGTTAGGTGAACTTCTAACGTTAGCACTTTTAACACTAACACGTCCGTATGATGCATTTTCAGGTTCTTCCGCTACTGGAGTTACTCCTATGGTTATATAGCCTTGTTTAACGTAGCCATGTAAATCGTAACCGTTACCACTATCGGTAGATATGTAATACCAGTCATCAACAGTACCCAAAATGGTTAAAGAATCGCCATAGTAAAGCATATCTGCTTCACGCTTAGAACTGTTAGTAGTAGGCTGAGAGTATATGTATATAGATTCTGCAGAACACCAAGCCTCTTTATTAGTAGACGAATATGTAGAATAACTAGTAGGTTGAGCAACCTCGAAACCGTCATTATCGTTTAGGAATACTATGTTTATGTTCTGTTCTATATTTTGATTATAATCATCATCTTTACTACTAGAACTATCAGATTCTTTAACTTCTTCAATCTTAACTTCAGTAGTAGTAGTAGTAGTAACCTCTACTTCATGTTTGGTAAATGAAAGGTTCTGTAAACTAACATATCCGACCATACCACCATATGATATATTAGCCCATTCACCATCTATAAAGTATACCGTTACAGATTCATTATCATACATTCTGGAAATTACATTAGTACCAGTAGTATCGTTGTAAAGTTCAATGTAATCTTGACCATTGGTAACTATATAGCCTGTAGAGATATTTTGAGTATCTATAGTAGTAGTTTCTATAACTGTATCACTTGGAGTAATTTCTGCATTTGATGTATCATCTGTACCACACCCAGATAATGTAATTACTGAAAGCATTATAACTAATAGTAGATTTTTTTTCATAATAAACTCCCTTCAAATATGTCCACATAAGAAAATATTTCCTAATAATGTATATATTATATATCTAAAGTTTGTATGTGTCAAGAAGTTGAAAAGAGAAATTTTAGAGTTTTACCGACTCTACTTAATTGACAAACCTTCTTAATGATTATATAATCTATTAGGGAGGTTTTTCATATATGAATAAGTATATATATAATAGTTACAAGGATATAAAAAGGACTCATATACCCGCATTGAAATCGTTTGGTAAGTGGACTTTAATAGCTATATTGATAGGTATAGTAGTAGGTTTAGTAGGTTCAGCATTTAACTATAGTATCATAACGGTTGGTAACTTAAGGGAAAGATATCCTATAATAATAATGTTCATGGCACTTGGTGGAGTGGCTATAGCTTGGATATATAAGGCTCTAGGATTGCCACATGATAGAGGTACTAATATGGTATTAACTGCCGTCCGAGATGGTAAAGATTTAACTTTAAAGAATATGGTGTGTATATTTGTAGGAAGTGTAATAACTCATCTGTTTGGAGGTTCATCTGGGCGTGAGGGTGCTGGTTTGCAGATAGGTGGAAGTATAGCATCTAGTATAGGAACTGCTTTAAAGATGAATAAATCCGATGAGAGGATTATAACCATGTGTGGAATGAGTGCGGGATTTTCTGCACTGTTTGGAACTCCAGTAACCGCAGGATTCTTTGCTATGGAAGTTATTAGTATAGGAATCTTGCATTACTCTGCAATAGTTCCTTGTATGATAGCTTCGGTAGTAAGTATGTTGATATCTTCTCATCTAGGTGGAGAAAGTGTGTTTTATAGAGTAACGTTTCCAAACATTTCAGTAGTTCCAATGTTGCAAACCTTAGGGTTATCGTTTATGTGTGCATTTGTTAGTATATTGTTTTGTATAGCCATGCACGAAGTTTTAGCGTTGTATAGAAAGTATCTAGTCAACCATTATGCACGAGCTATAGTAGGAGGTATCTTAATAAGTATTTTAACCCTAATAGTGGGCAATACAGATTATAATGGTGCAGGAATGAATATCATAGAAAGATGTTTTACTCAAGATGTTCCTTTCTATATGTTTATAGTTAAGATAATATTCACTGCGATAACCTTGTGTGCGGGTTATAAGGGTGGTGAAATAGTGCCTACTTTCTTCGTTGGAGCAACTTTCGGAAACTTTTTTGGTTCATTGCTCGGAATGGATAACTCCTTTGGTTCGGCAATTGGCTTGATTGCTGTATTTTGTGGAGTTACTAACTGTCCATTAACTTCAATGTTTTTATCAGTGGAGATTTTTGGCAGTCAAGGAATAGTATACTTTGGAATAGCTTGTGCGGTATCCTATCTACTTTCTGGATATACTGGTCTATACAACGCTCAAAAGATAGTATACTCTAAGACTATGCCAAAGTTTATCGATAAGAAAGCTAATCAGTAATGTTTCTTAGATGCAACTTAGTTGATATTATCGTTCCCTTGTGATATACTTAAGTAAATACCTTGAAAGGAGAATTTTCTTATGAATACATCTACGGCGATAGTATTATTAATAATAATAGTAATAGTGGTGTTGGCAATTAAGCCTAGTATAAAGCATATGAAAGGTCAAGGTGGCTGTTGCGGTGGTGGAGATGTCCCTAAGCCTAAAAAGAAAAGGTTAGATAGTCCTATAGTCGCTACTAAGATTCTAACTATAGAGGGTATGCACTGTGACAACTGCAAGAATAGAGTAGAAAAAGCTATCAACTCATTAGATGGTGCAGTTGGTAAGGTTAATCTGAAGAAGAAAGTTGCTAAGGTATCTATGAGTCATATAATAGATGATGATACTTTAAAATCTGTAATAGAAAGTTTGGACTTTAAAGTTACACAGATAGAATCTATTTAAATAATATTTGGAAAACATTGTTAATAGTTAGGCTAAAAAACATTTGACTTTTAACCTAAATGTGCTATAATTATATTACACAGTTTAGAAAGGAAGTTTTTTAGTGAGAGTAGAATTTACTAAGGAAATGCGTAAAGATTATTTAATATTAGCTCCTAATATGTTAGGCATACATTTTGAACTCTTAAAACAGGTGTTTATAATAAATGGTTACAACTTTGATATACTAACTAACGATGGCCCTAGTGTGGTGAATGCAGGTCTTGAACACGTTCACAATGATACTTGTTATCCTGCACTATTGGTAATAGGTCAATTAATAGATGCATTAAATAGTGGTAAGTATGATGTTAATAAAGTCGCTTTGATGGTTCCACAGACTGGTGGTGGTTGTAGAGCATCTAACTACATACATCTACTTAGAAAGGCTCTTGAGAAAGCTGGATACTCTCAAGTGCCTGTAATATCGCTTAACCTATCAGGTCTGGAAAAGAATAGTGGGTTTAAGTTCACGTTTACCATGATTATGCAAGCTATGATGGCTCTAGCATATGGCGATTTGATGATGTTCCTAGATAATCAAATTAAACCTTATGAAGTAGAGGTTGGTTCTAGTCGCAAGGTTATAGATAGATGGGTGGTTGAACTAGCTGACCAATTTAAGAATGGCAAAGGTTTCTCAAGAAAGGATTTCTCTAAGAATACTAAGCTAATGGCTCAAGACTTCGCTAAGATTAAGTTAGATAAGACTATCAAAAAGACTAAAGTCGGTATAGTAGGAGAGATATATGCTAAGTATTCAAAGTTAGCAAACAATCACTTAGAAGAGTTCCTATTTAGTCAAGGTTGTGAGGTAAACGTTCCAGGCATAGTACCATTTATGCTATTTAAAATAGATAATCGTCGTGATGACGTAGTTCTGTATGATGGTAGTAAGTTAAAAAAAGCGGTGGCAACGGTTCTTTTTGATTATGTAGAGGGCGTTGAAACTGCTATGATACAATCTATTGCAGATGTAAAATGTTTCAACCTACCAACGTCATATAAGCATATTAGAAGTCTTGTAGATGGTGTTATCGGTTATGGTAATAAGATGGGTGAAGGTTGGTTCTTAGTCGCTGAAATGATGGAACTTGCTGAAAGTGGATACGGTAATATAGTATGTTGTCAACCGTTTGGGTGTCTACCTAACCATATAGTAGGCAAGGGCATGACTAGAATTATTAAGAAGCTATATCCAAATGCCAACATAGTTCCTATAGATTATGACCCTGGAGCTACTAGGGTAAATCAAGAGAATAGAATTAAGTTAATGCTGTCTAATGCAAACTATAGCGTAAACGTATAAAGTTTTAAGGGATATCTTATTAAGATATCCCTTGTGTTATAGAACATTCTATATTATGTATCAAAGGTTTCAGATACGGTTTCAGTATCGGTAGTAGAAGTATCTTCAACGGCAGAAGTTTCCTCACTAGAGGAAGTTTCCAAAGTAGATACGTCGGAAAAGGTTATTACCAAGTTAAGATTCTTCATTTCAAACATAGCAATATCACCAGAATCTTCTTTTACGGTAAGTATGTAATCGCCACAGTCGGTAGAGCCTTTAAAGGTTAGTAGTCCCTCACTAGAAGAGCAATCCTTTTCATCGGTAGTAGATATCTCATCTATTGCAGTGGCAAGGCATAACAGCATCGAGTTTACTGGTACGGCACTTTTAGGCATTGAGAATGATAACCCCTTATATGATGCCTCAGAGTTTACGCCATCGAAGGTTAGCATAACTCCCGATAGTGTTGTAGGTTCTGAAAATTCTATCTCCCAGCTTTCAAGCCCATATCTGGATAGTTTTCCTATAGCGTTTAAGTCATCTGCGACTATATTTGCAGTACAGGTAAAAGGTTCAGAGAATATATCTTTAGTGGATACGGTTTCGTTAGTACCACTACTACAAGCTGTCAATATAATAAAGGTTAAAGAAGTTAAGATGCAAATACACTTTTTCATAGAAATATCTCCCTAAGCATAGATTTTATACTTTTACTTCCTTAGCCTTATATATACTATTAAGTATCTATACTCTTAATAACGTTTGGAATCTCCTCAATGATATCTGTAGGTAGCATTGAGTATTTAGAGAGCCTTTTAGCACAGTTTAAGCCACTTTGAGAGTGTACATATACTGAAAGTTTACAAGCATCGAGTAGGTTCATGCCTTGTGCTATAAATGATGATACTATCCCTGCTAGGACGTCACCACTACCGCCTTTAGACATTCCAGAGTTGGCAGAGGTGTCTATAAAGGAATCCTTTCCATCGGTAATGATGGTGTTAGCACCTTTCAATATTACCACGCAGTGATGTTTTTTAGCGAAATCAATAGCAATATCTAACCTATTGGATTGCACCTCCTCAACGGAAACTTTGGCAAGCCTTGACATTTCCAAAGGGTGCGGAGTCAATACAGCCTGCTTATTATCAATAATATCTATGCAACTAGATAGTATGTTTATACCATCGGCATCGATGATTAACGGACATTCTGCTTTTTGTACTACGTATCTAAAAAGTTCAACCGATTTTTTACAAGTTCCTAATCCACAACCTATTAACACTCCGTTAGACCTATCTATACTTTTAGATATCTCATCGAAACTTCTACCTATATATATTGGTTCTGGTATAGCTAGTGGGAGTAGGTCATGATTTTCTATACAGATGGTAAGTAGACCAACACCACAACGTAATGCCGATTTACTCGCCATAATACACGCTCCAACCATGTTTTCAGAACCAGTGATGTGTAGCAATTTGCCAAAAGTTCCTTTGTTGCCTAAATCGGAACGGTATGGAAGTTGTATAGAATGCTTATCTAGTAAAGATATCTTACTATCTATACAAGACTTAAAGTGTTCTTCTGTAATACCAATGTTTACAACGTCTATATTACCGCAATACTCGTTGGCTGGATATAGCATCATGCCTAATTTTGTATACGCAAACGTAATAGTTGTATCTGCTTTTAAAGTTCCCTTGCTTACTCCACCAGTTTTACAATCTATACCACTAGGAACGTCCACTGCGATTATATATGCATTAGTATCCGTAGATAGTATATCTTGAATGTGTATAGGAATCTCTCCATGAAAACCTGTGCCAAATATACCATCACATATTATGTTACATCTGCTAATAGATGTTTTAATAGTATCTACGTTATTAATAACTTCGATATCGTTAGGTATTTCTGCAAATACTTTCTTAGATAGTTCCGTCTTAGGTTCACCACATAGTAAGGCTATTTCAACGTCTAATTGAGTACTTTCCTTTAAGATTTTACTAGCCACAAAGCAATCACCAGCGTTGTTGCCGTTTCCACATAGAAATGTAACCTTATCATTAGGTTTACTAAGTTCTAAGATTCTTTTAGCTAAGATATCTCCAGCGTTACGCATTAACTGTTCATAGGATACCCCATTAATATCGGCAGTAGCTTCAAGAGTTTTCATCTGTTTAGGTGTTACTAATCTCATAAGAATCTCCTTAACGTTAATCTTTTTTCAACTTAATGCCGTTTCTTAGATATGGCTTTATGCACTCTCTAAACTTCTCATTAGGAGTGAATATTAATCTAGTCTTGCCATAAGATTCATTTTCAAAGTCTGCATACCAATCGTCGATACCAGTATTTTCAGATGCTAGTACTAAGGTCAAACTATCGTCGTCCTTAATATCTTGTGTAAGTTCGCCGTATGCGGTAAAGGTTGATACTTTTACAGTTAAGAGTCTAGTACGTTTACTTTTAGCAACAATCTTATCGATGTCTATCTCACCGTTGGTAATAATGTACTCAT
This sequence comes from Ruminococcus sp., assembly GCA_021200215.1. Lineage (GTDB taxonomy): Bacteria > Bacillota > Clostridia > Oscillospirales > Ruminococcaceae > UBA5884. The sequence goes on from JAJQGV010000105.1 coordinate 41,593, forward strand.
ACTCTATATACTGTTTAGTACCTAAGTAGTAACCTAACCAAGCTATGCCACCTGCCAATACAAGACCAAATCCGCCAAACCATGTTGGTATTGTAAGCATAATAGTTACCAAAGCTAATATTATAGCAACCGCATAGATTAAAAACTTAGTAGCGTTATCTTTGCTACTAGGATACTTATATATAAGTTGTTCTGCAAAGGTATCCATAGAAATAAAACTCTCCAATCCAAATAGTATTTTAGTACTATAATTATATATCGTTTTGTTGTGTTTGTCAAATGGAAACTCTCTACGATTTCTACATAGGATATGCT
>JAJQGV010000112.1 GCA_021200215.1 Ruminococcus sp.
AAATAGAACCGTGGGACTAATGGGGATAGCTCGTTGATACTTACATCATTAGGTGTATTGAGCGAGAAACTTCTGCCTCTATGTGTTAGCATAAGTGGTGAAAGTAGGTCACTATGTTTTAGAATATTTCAACATAAACAGCAAGGATTCCCTAACTTCAGTAGCGTAAGTGACGGGATAGTTTGCAAAAAGAAAACTTAACACAGTGGTAGACGGAGAAAAATCGGTATCTTCCACTGACACTAGGTCAATTCATGCGTACCAATGTACGCACGTCGCACTCCGATAATATACCGAGCGTGGATTGAAACAAGGAGGAATAAAGTAATAATGAGTTTAAAATCATCAACTAATACAGCCGTTAATACTTATGAATTAATTATTGAAGTGGGTGGCGAGGATTTCGACAAGGCTGTAAACACTGTTTACAACAAAGAAAAGAAGGATATTCAACTAAAAGGCTTTAGAAAGGGTAAAGCTCCTAGAAAGTTGGTTGAAAAAGAGTTTGGTGAAAATGTTTTTTGGGAAAATGCTATTAATGACCTCTGCAATAGCGAGATTCCAGTTGCAATAGAACAGGAAAAACTTGAAATAGTTGATACTCCAGCCGTTGAATTGGTATCTGCTTCTATAACCGATGGCGTAGTTTTAAAGGTTACTTGCACTACTAAACCAGAGATTACTATAGAAAATTACAAGGGTATACTTGCTGAAAAACCATCTGAGGAAGTTACAGATGCTGATGTTGATGCTCAATTAGAGCAGATGCAAAAGAGAAATGCTAGAATGATATCTATAGATGACAGACCTGCTCAACTAAATGACCAAGTGGTTATAGACTTTGAAGGTTTCCAAGATGGCGTAGCTTTCGAGGGTGGTAAGGCTGAAAACTTTGAGTTAGGTTTAGGTTCTCACCAATTTATCCCTGGTTTTGAAGATGCTATAGTAGGTCACAACGTTGGCGAAGAGTTCGATATTGATGTGACTTTCCCTGAAGATTACGGCATGGAAAGTCTTGCGGGTAAACCTGCTACCTTTAAGATTAAGTTACACGAGATTACCTCTCAAGAACTACCAGAGTTCGATGACGACTTCGTTAAGGAAATCTCTGAGTTCGATACCGTAGATGAATACAAGGCTGACGCTAGAACTAAGTTACAAGTAAGCATGAAGAACAACTCTGAGGCTGAGTTTAATAACAACGTTATGCAAAAGGTTATTGATTTAGTTCAAGGTGAAATTCCTGAGTGTATGTTCAGACAGAGAGTAGATAGGTTAGTATCTGACTTTGAACAGAGATTAAAGACTCAAGGTATGGGCTTAGATATGTATCTACAGTATACTGGTATGGACTTAGACAGTTTTAAGGAAACCTTTAAGGAAAGAGCTAAGGACGAAGTTACTCTTAGACTAGCTCTTGAAAAGATTGCTGAACTTGAAAACGTTGAGGTTTCTGATGAAGAGGTTGATAACTACATCAAAGAGATTGCTGATGCTAACAAGGTAAACGTTGATATGGTTAAACAGTTTATTGGAGTTGAAAACATTAGAGCAGATTTAACCGTTGAAAAGGCTAGTAATTTAGTACTCGAAAATGCAGTTGTACAATCACCAGCAGAAGTTCCAGCTGAGTAAATTTGTTTTAACCCTTATGAAACGTTCTATTGACTTTTTTTAACGTTTCATTATATAATGTACTTTAGGGCGGATACTATCCGCCCTAAATATACAAATAATATATGTATTTTAGAATGAAAGGAAGTTGTTTTTATGTCTATGTATGTTCCTCACGTTGTTGAACACACCAGTAGAGGTGATGTATCTTACGACCTATATTCCAGACTATTAAATGATAGAATTATTGTACTATTTGACCAAGTAACCGATGATTCCGCTAGTTTAGTAGTTTCACAGTTACTATACCTAGAAAGCCAAGATAGTGAAAAGGACATTAATCTGTATATAAATAGTCCAGGTGGTTCTATAACTGCAGGTATGGCTATCTATGATACCATGAACTATGTTAAGTGTGATGTTTCTACTATCTGTATGGGTATGGCTGCATCTATGGGAGCATTTTTGCTATCTAGTGGTGCTAAGGGTAAGCGTTTTGCACTCCCTAACAGCGAAATTATGATACATCAGCCACTTATTGGTGGTGGTGGACTATCGGGACAGTGTACTGATATTAAAATCCATTCCGACCATTTAGTTAGAACTCGTGATAAGTTGAACGAAATTTTGGCTAAGAATACTGGCAAACCATTGGAGATAATTCAACAGGATACTGAAAGAGATAACTTCTTGACTGCTCAGCAAGCTATGGAGTACGGTCTTGTAGATAAGGTTATTACCAATAGATAGGAGTACAACTAATGGGTATAAATGACAAGAACATAAAAAGATGCAACTTCTGTGGTAGGAGTGAAAATAGAGTCAACAGTCTATTCTCATCTGGAGAGTATAATATCTGTGACAATTGCGTCAATATTTGCTACAAAATGTTATTAGAATCTCTTGAAAAAGAACGTGAGGAAGAGGAAAAAGAAAAGGAAAAGCGTAGCAATCCACAACCTAAGAGCAAAGTCCCTGAAGTACCTTCAGTTAAGAACATACAACCTAAGAACTTCTCTATTAAAACGGTTGACTTAAAGACTCCTAAGGAGATTAAAGCAGTCTTAGATGAGTACGTTGTAGGTCAAGACTTAGCTAAGACTACTCTTGCAGTTTCGGTATATAACCATTATAAGCGTATTTTAAGTACCGACGACGATGACGACGTAGAGATTCAAAAGAGTAATGTGCTTCTATTAGGCCCTACTGGTGTAGGTAAGACTTTTTTAGCTCAAACTTTGGCTAAAACTTTAGACGTTCCTTTCGCTATCGCCGATGCAACTACCTTAACTGAGGCTGGTTACGTGGGTGATGACGTTGAAAACGTCCTTGTAAGATTACTTCAAGCAGCTGACTACGATGTTGAAGCAGCTGAAAGAGGTATAATATACGTCGATGAGATAGACAAGATTGCTAGAAAGTCTGAGAATACTTCTATCACTCGTGACGTTAGTGGCGAGGGTGTTCAACAGGCTCTATTGAAGATAGTTGAAGGTACAGTATCTAACGTACCACCACAAGGTGGTAGAAAGCACCCTAATCAAGAGTGTGTTCAAATAGATACTAAAAATATACTATTTATATGTGGCGGTGCTTTTGATGGTCTTGAACAAGAGATTCTAAAAAGAACACAATCTTCGGGTATAGGTTTTGGTGCTGAAATAGTTACTAAAAAAGATGGTGAATCTAACATATTTAGAAAGGTTACTACTCAAGATATTGTAAAGTTTGGTATAGTCCCTGAGTTAGTGGGTCGTCTACCCATTATAACCGTACTAGATGAGCTTGATGAGGAAGCTTTAGTAAACATTCTAACTAAGCCTAAGAACGCTTTAGTTAAACAGTATAAAAAACTATTCTCTTACGATAACGTTGAGTTTGAAATTGAACAAGATGCTCTTGTAGAGATTGCTAGAAAGACTCTACAACAGAAAACAGGTGCTAGAGGTCTTCGTTCCATAGTTGAAAAGATTCTAATGGACGTAATGTTTGAAATTCCATCTCAAGTTGGTGTTAAAAAGGTTACTATAACTGTAGATTGCGTTATGAACAACGCTAAACCTTTAGTAGAATATTACGAAGATTCTTCCTCTAAGGATATCCCACTAGTTGAAGAAAAGGCTAATAGCTAACCTTTAGAGTGATTGATTGGTCCTTTGTTAAATCCCCCTCTAAGAGGTTATCAAAAGAGGGGGACGGTCTTTATATACTTCGTGTTACTTTTGTGAGTATTAATTAAACGTACAACCGTGAGACTCACGGGGATAGCTCGCTGATACTTACACTATGGTGTATCGAGCGAGAAACCCCCATCGCTATATGTTAGTATAGGCGGTGGGAGTAGGTCACATACTACTCTTTATAGGAGGTAATTATGAGCCAAGAAGTTTTTTCTATTCCTGCCATAACCCTAAGAGGTGTGGTTATATTTCCAGATATGAATATTAGTTTCGAGGTGGCTAGAAAAAAACCTATATCTGCCATTAAGAGTGTGCTAACCACCGACAGAAAGATTTTTGTAGTTACTCAAAGAGATTCATTTCAAGAAAACCCTAAAAATATTGACGAACTATACGATATTGGCGTCATAGTTGAAATTAAACAGATTATAAACTATCAAACAGAAACGATGCGTATACTTGTAGAGGGTATTGAAAGGGCTAAACTAGTAGATATCAACTTTGACGGAGAGTTCTATAACGCAGAAGTATCTTTATTGCCAGAAGATGATACCTTAGATGCTGATGAAAGAATACAGATTAAAGCTATAACAAACTTAATAAATAATGCTTGTGAAAAGTATTGTAGTATAGCTCCTATTAATATGTCTAATAGTTTAGTTGAAAGCATGGTTCTCTGCAAAGACCCTGTACAACTCTTTAAGAACGTAGTGTTTAACATTCCATTGAACGTAGAAGACAAGCAGTTCCTACTTGAATTAGATACTCTATTTGAACGTTTAACTACCCTTTATACTATGTTGGTAAACGATTTGGACGTTATATCCTTGCAAAAAGGTATCCACGATGAGGTTAAGAACAATATGGATAAGAATCAACGTGAGTACTATATGCGTGAACAGTTAAAGGTTTTATCTGAAAGGTTAGGCGAAAAGGATAGTGAATCTGAAGAGTATCGTAGTAAGATTTTTGAATTGATAACGTCCAATGGCTATGATGATGCTATATCCGAAAAGTTGAACTCTGAAGTGGATAAGCTTGAAAAGATGCCTCCATCTTCACAAGAGGCATACGTTATTAAGAACTATTTAGATACCGTATTAAAACTCCCTTGGGACGAACCTAAGACCAGAAAGGTATCCATTAAGACTGCTAGAAACGTCCTCGATAAAGACCACTACGGCTTGACTAAGGTTAAGGAAAGAATACTTGAAACCTTAGCTGTACAATCGTTAGCACCTAAGAATAATGGTAATATTATATGTTTGGCAGGTGCTCCAGGAATCGGTAAGACTTCTATATGTAAGTCTATAGCTAGGTCTATTAACAGAAAGTACGTTAGAATATCTTTGGGTGGCATTCGTGATGAGGCAGATATACGTGGACACAGAAAGACATATATAGGTGCTATGGCTGGTAGAATAGTATCTGCTATGATTGAAGCAGGGGTTAAGAATCCAGTAATACTCCTTGATGAGATAGATAAGATGAGTAATGATTTCCGTGGTGACCCATCTTCTGCGATGCTTGAAGTACTCGACAAGGAACAGAACTCTAAGTTTATAGACCACTATATTGAAGTTCCATTTGACCTAAGTGAGGTTATGTTCATAACTACCGCAAACGATGTTACTAAGATTCCTGCTCCATTACTAGACAGAATGGAACTTATTGAGCTTCCTAGCTATACTAGAGAGGAAAAATATCACATAGCTAAAGAACATTTAATACCTAAGCAGATTAAAGAAAACGGTCTAAAGGGTACACAGATTAAGTTTGATGATACTGCTATATACTCACTAATAGATTTTTACACTAAAGAGGCTGGTGTTAGAACTCTTGAAAGAAACATATCTACGCTGTGTAGAAAGACTGCTAAGGAAATCGTAGAGGGTAATTGCAAGAGAATAACGTTTAAGAGTGAGAATTTAGAGGAATATCTAGGTGTAAAGAAATATCTTGCAGAAGATAGTATGCAAGATGATGAGATAGGTGTAGTTAATGGTCTGGCATGGACTGCTGTTGGTGGCGTCTTGATGCCTCTTGAAACTATAGCTTTAGATGGTACTGGCAAGATTCAAGCTACTGGTTCACTTGGTAATGTTATGAAAGAAAGCTCTAGTATTGCAGTTAGTTATGTAAGAAGTATTGCAGATAGATATGAAATCCCACAAGATTTTTACAAAACTATGGATATACATATCCATGCACCAGAGGGTGCTGTCCCTAAAGATGGGCCATCTGCTGGAGTTACTATGGTAACCTCTATAGTATCTACGTTGGCTAAGATTCCAGTACGTCACGATGTAGCTATGACAGGTGAAATTACTTTGCATGGTAAAGTATTGCCTATTGGTGGACTTCGTGAAAAATCTATGGCAGGATATAAGGCAGGTATTAAGACTATAATAATTCCAAAGGGAAACGAACCTGACCTTAAAGAAGTCGATGAAACCGTTAAGAACTCTGTCAACTTTGTACTTGCTGAAACTTTAGATGATGTTCTATCTAATGCTTTAACGCAATCAACAAAAGTTCCCCCACTTCTACAAGTGGTAAGATAGATTGTATGTTGTACTCTGTGAAATTACCAAGCGTGAGTCGAAACAATAGGTTAAGTTTATAAGGCGGATAAGTAAATCTATCCGCCTTAAAATAGAAAGAGGTGCTTTTTTTGAACTATAACAACGTTAAGTTTTTAAAGTCCTATGGGACGTTTAACCAAATACCGCCATGTAGTAAGCGTGAGGTAGCCTTCTCTGGACGCTCAAACGTAGGGAAGTCAACCTTAATTAATAAGATTTTTAATAGAAAGAATCTTGCTAGAGTTTCCTCAGTTCCTGGTAAGACTGCTACTATAAACTTTTTTGAACTTGAGAATATCCACTTTGTAGACCTTCCTGGATATGGCTATGCAAAGGTATCTAAGAGTGAAAAAGAACGTTGGGCTGGGCTTATTGAGGGATATTTGAACTCCAATAGGGATATAAGGCTCATCATACAGTTGATAGATATGCGTCACCCACCCTCTAAAGATGACCTTCACATGATTAACTTCCTTATAGAAAATGAACTACCATTCATAATAGTATTAACCAAAGCCGATAAGCTTAAAAAGATGGCTCGTTTAGAACGTATGGAATCTTTTAAATCAGAAATTCCATACTATGACCAGATTACTGTAATTCCATTCTCTTCAGAAACTCGTGAGGGCGTAGAAGATGTTCGTAAAATTATCGAGGAAATTTCCACCGATGAAGATTAATCACGTTGCAATGTACGTAAATCATTCTTAACAAATATTTCTACCTTTTTTGATATCAAGAGTTTTCATAAAAATATTTTCTAAAAACCCTTTACTTTTATACTGTACTGTGTTAAAATGTTATTAGATGAAATTCTTGATTGAAAGGAAGTATTGAAACTATGAACGATGATAAACTAAAAGATGAAGCTTTAGATAACCTCTTTAAAGCTATACTATGCCTTGAAACTATTGACGAGTGCTATAAGTTCTTTGAAGATTTATGTACGGTGTTAGAGTTAAAGTCACTATCACAAAGGTTACAAGTTGCTAAGATGTTAAGTGAACATCATGTATACAGCGATATAGTAAAACAGACTGGTGCATCTACAGCTACTATTAGTAGAGTGAATCGTTCACTAAACTATGGTAGTGACGGCTATGATATAGTATTTAAAAGATTAGCGTTAAAAAATGGTAAACCTAAAACTGAGATTAATAATAACTATTACGATAACTTTTCCTACTACTACGATGATTTAACTAAAAATGTGAACTACAAAAAAAGAGCATCTTACTTTAATAATATAATTGAAAGGTTCAATGGAAATACTTCTGGGACTCTACTTGATTTAGCTTGTGGTACGGGAAGTATATCCGAGGAGATGGCTAGACTTGGATATGATGTTATAGGTACAGATATCTCAGAGGGTATGCTAAACGTGGCTATGAATAAAAAGTTTAATAGCGGTTTGGATATACAATACTTAAAACAAGATATGCGTAAGTTAAATATGTTCGGTACTATAGATAATATTCTATGCGTCCTTGATAGTTTAAACCATCTACCAAACTTAGACGATATTAAACAAACCTTTAGCAGAGTATCTCTATTTGCAGAACCTAATGGATTGTTTATCTTCGATATGAATACCATATATAAGCACAGAGAGATACTATCTAACAACAGTTATATCTACGAAACGAATAACGTATTTTGTGCTTGGGAAAACTATTATAATCAAGATAGTGAAAACAATCAAGTAGATATTGTCTTAAACTTCTTTGAATATCAAGAAGATGGTTCATTTCATCGTTATATTGAAGAGTTCTCAGAGTGGGCTTATAATGTTGATGATATCTTAGAAATCTTGGAAAACGTTGGATTTATGTTACTCGCTATGTATGATGATGATACTTTTAATCCTATACATGAAAGTTCCGAAAGAATAGTGTTCGTTGCTAGAAAGGTGAGATAAGACTATGGCAGTATTAAAAAGAGCAATATCTATGGACGCATCTGCAGTATCTACTGTAATAGATGCTACCGATATTGTGAATGAAATAGAAAAGATTCATAAGACTTCAGCAGTAGTATCTGCAGGATTGGGTAGGTTGACTATAGCAACATCTTTAATAGGGTATGGTCTTAAAGGTGAAGATGACAGCGTTACCCTCAGAATGGACGGAAATGGCTTAACTGGAGCTTTAATCTGCGTGTCTGATAGTCATGGAAACGTTAAAAGCTATGTATCTAATCCAGTGGTTGAGATACCTTTAAATCCATATGGTAAGCTAGACGTTAAAGGAGCTATAGGTACTAATGGAACTCTATCGGTCATTAAGGATTTAGGTCTTAAAGAACCTTACAGCGGAACAGTTCCCATAGTATCGGGAGAGGTTGCCGAGGATATAGTTAATTACTTCGCAACTAGTGAGCAAACTCCTACGGTGTGTGCTTTGGGTGTTTTGGTAAATTCCGACTTGACTATTAAAAGAGCAGGTGGATTTTTAATACAACTGTTGCCGTTTGCTAGTGAGGAAGTAATATCTGCTATTGAAAAGAACATCAAGAATATTAAACCTATAACTACCATGTTAGAAGAGGGGCAGACTCCTGAAGATATTGCACTATCGCTCTTAGATGGTCTACAGCCTAACCTATTAGATGAGGCTAATCCTACTTACAAGTGTGACTGCTCAAAAGAGCGTGTTCAAAGAGCATTAATATCTTTAGGCAGAGAAGAACTTACTAAGATGGCTAATGAACAGAATCAAACTGAAGTTTCTTGTCATTTTTGTAACAGAAAGTATATATTCTCTAAAGAAGATATATTAACCCTATGTGAATAGTATTGTTGGAAAGAATCTTTTCAAATAGGAAACTTTTTCCTATTTGGAGCATATAATATTATCGTTGGAAGATTCTTAAAAAAAATTT
>JAJQGV010000051.1 GCA_021200215.1 Ruminococcus sp.
AAGTTATTTTTTAAAACAACATCAAAAGATTGCATATAGTATGTTAAAGCTTTCAATTGAGTATTATCAATATGAATCTGTAAGGTTTCTTTATAACACTCAAACTCATCGATGTCAAAATCATGCCTATTAGTGGAATCGATATTAAAAGATTCCTTATCAGCAACGTATATGTCTATCATATCGTTACCACTATCCCAGTAAGCATCTATAAATATTCTGGCAATCTTATGGTTGGTATATCGATTCTTAATCTTACAGATAACCTCATCTGAGCATAATTTAATGCAACATTTAATCTTTTCTTCAAGTTCATTATGCATCATATTTTTATAGATATATGGATATGTAACTCCATCTATTAAAACTTCAATGGATTTTAAAATATCATGTTCATTATACGTTACCTTTAAAACCTTTGAGATGTCTTTAATGCTATCTACTTCGATATTTGTAAGGGGAAACCAAAATCTAATACTATCATCTTCATTGGTTAAACACCAAAAGTGCGTCTTTTTAATAAGAATATCATCATTGTTTTGGCGAGTGGTACTAAATGGAATATCACTTAAAATATATTCTCCTTGTGTATATCTATTCAAAATATATACCTCGCATATCTTATCCATATGTGTATTGCTCCTTTATGTTTAGTGTTAATTATATTATAACAGATTCTCTTCCTTAAGTAAAGTATCAAATGTGCTACAAAGAATTTTTTATTGTTTTTTTTCACTAATTCCATTTATTCTACATTGTTATGTTTGGTATAGATATATATGGATATAAATCTTGATTTCTAAGACCGTTTAGTGTATAATTATATTAAATAACATATTATATAATGAGGTGTTTTAAACTATGGGACTCAATTCAACTCCAAACGCTAATAGAATACATATAGGCTTCTTTGGTATGAGGAATGCAGGAAAATCTAGTGTAGTTAATGCGGTTACTGGTCAAGACTTAGCGATAGTATCGGAAACTAAGGGTACTACCACAGACCCCGTATACAAATCTATGGAGATACTTCCACTTGGAGCTTGTACCGTAATAGATACTGCAGGTTTCGATGATATAGGTGAACTAGGCGAAATGCGTATCAAAAAGACTAAACAGGTACTCAACAGAACAGATATAGCATTACTAATAGTAGATGCTACTATAGGATTATCTGACTACGATAACAGAATGCTTGAACTATTTAAATCTAAAGAGATACCCTATTTGATAGTATATAACAAATCTGACTTAGTGCCTAACTTTAAGGTAGAAAATCCAAATGCCATAAGTATTAGTGCATTAAAGAATCAAGGAATATACGAACTTAAAGAGAAGATTACCACCTTAGTATCTGTAGAAGATTTTAAACTTAAAATAGTGGGAGATTTATTACAACCTAACGATTTTGTCGTGTTAGTTATTCCAATAGATGGCTCTGCTCCTAAGGGTAGATTGATACTACCTCAACAACAGGTCATTAGAGATATCTTAGAGGTGGGTGCTATATCTATAGTTACAAAGGAAACTGAGCTTAAACAGACTCTTGAAAACTTAGGTAAAAAGCCTAAGATGGTAATTACAGATAGTCAAGCATTTAAGAGAGTATCTGCGGAAACTCCTAATGATGTATACCTTACATCTTTTTCTATACTAATGGCTAGATATAAGGGAGTATTAGACACTACTGTAAAAGGTGTTAGAACCATAGAAACTCTACAAGATGGTGATACCGTCTTGATATCTGAGGGTTGTACACATCATAGGCAGTGTGAAGATATAGGAACGGTTAAGATTCCTAATTGGTTAAAGAACTATACTAAAAAAGATATCTTATTTGAGTTTACATCTGGTATAGGTTTCCCAGAAGACCTATCTAAGTATAGTTTAATAGTTCATTGTGGTGGCTGTATGCTTAATGAACGTGAAGTAAAGTATAGAATGAAATCTGCAACAGACCAAAATGTTCCATTCACCAACTATGGAATAGCTATTGCATACATGAACGGTATTCTAAATAGAAGCATCGAGATATTTCCGAACCTATAATGCTAATAGTAAAAAAAGTACGGAACGCCATGTAAATAATATGGCGTTCCATTTATAATTATACTCTTCCATAGAGCGTACAGATTCTTAATACTTCTTGCATCAGTGATTTTGAAAGGCTCTCTTGAGTAACTCTCCACTGCCAATTGTTTCCTAAGGTAGATGGCTTATTCATGCGACAAGTATCATCTAATCCAAGATAATCTTGCAATGGAACTATACATACATTAGCTCTGCTACGCATTATAGCACTAATGAACACTTTATACATTTCACTCTTTGGAGTATAGTAATCGCAAAGATATTCTCTTGCCATAAACTGTTCTTCTTTTGAGATGGTATTGAACCATGATACTATAGTTTGATTATCATGAGTACCAGTATAGGCTATACAATTTTCGGTATAGTTGTGTGGTAAATAATCATTACGAGAACCTGTATCACGACTATCGAAAGCGAACTCAAGAACTTTCATGTTAGGAAAACCAGTATCTTGTACAAGTTTTCTAACGCTGTCGGTCATATAGCCTAAATCTTCAGCTATAACATTTTTACTGCCTAAAGATTCTTTCATAGCGTTAAATAGTTCAATCGATGCCCCACGTTCCCAATGTCCATGTATAGCATCTGTTGAGCCATATGGTATAGAATAGTACTCATCGAAACCACGAAAGTGGTCTATTCTAACTACGTCATATAGTTTAAAGCAGTGAGCTAGACGAGAAATCCACCATTGATAGTGAGTATCTTTGTGATACTGCCAATTATATAAAGGGTTACCCCATAGTTGCCCAGTAGCTGAAAATCCATCAGGTGGGCAACCTGCAACGGCTGTAGGTAGATAGTTCTCATCTAATTGAAATAGTTTAGGGTTTGACCAAGTATCGGCACTGTCGAGGGCAACGTATATAGGAATATCTCCAATGATGCTTATATTTCTATCGTTAGCATAAGATTTTAAATCGTTCCATTGAGAATAGAACTCAAACTGTAAGAACTTTTGAAAGTCTATCTCATTTGAGAGTTCTTCTTTATACCTTTCTAATGCAGAAGGTTCTCTTAAGCGGATATCTTTCTGCCAATCAATCCAAGATGCTCCATTAAAACTATTCTTAATAGCCATAAATAGTGAATAATCGTTGAGCCATATTGCATTATCTTGTATGAATGTTGTATACTTTGAATCTTTTTTAAGACTACTTCTTTTAAAAGCTTTTCTTAACAACGGATATCTATTCTCATAGATTTTTTTATAATCTACTTTAGTTAGATTCTTTCCAAAGTCTACGGAATCGCATTCTTGCTTAGTTAGTAGACCATCTTCTATAAGTTTTTCTAAACTTATAAAGTACGGATTCCCTGCAAACGTCGAAAACGATTGGTATGGAGAATCACCATAGCTAGTGGGACATAATGGAAGTATCTGCCAGTAAGATTGACCACAACCCTTTAGAAAATCTACAAAATCGTAGGCACTTTTAGAGAAACAACCTATTCCATACTTAGATGGTAGACTACTTATAGATAAAAGTATTCCTGCACTTCTTTTCATAATAACCCCCTTAAAGTGTTGATATTATTACTCCATAATGGTCAGATACTATGGGACTACCCTTTCCATTAAAAATTACTCGTGAACTTTCAATAGAAACCTCTTGATTGCACCAAATTTGGTCTATTCGCATACCAGTAGCCTTAGGCAATCTTTCTTTCCAACCGTCTATAAGATTTTCAACGGTAAAGCCTGTATCTTTGTGCTTAGCTAAGATGTAGGTATCGAACCATTTAGAATTAGATACCATATCGTAACCCTCACTTTCAATACTAGCAGGATTGTTAAAGTCACCCATAAGCCAAACCTTGTCGATACTTTTTAAGTGATTATTAAGTTTTAACCATTGTAATTGAAAAGGTTCAAAGGCATCGTTCCACCAACTCATGTGAGTGTTATAGAACCATTCCTTATTGTCTATAGTTATGCCTAATACTTTTCTAGTACGCCAATTATAATATTCATTTGTATTGCTAATTAAGAGGGTATCAGTTTTTAGTATAGGCTTTAAGCTGAGTATAGCTAAACCTTCAGTAAACTTAACGTACCCGACCTTTATAGGTAGCCAAGTCCAGTAGTAGAGTATTCCCAAACTTTGCAACCTTTTAGCAACGTTATAAACGTGATTATCTTCGTGAATAGAGATGTTATTATCGCATGGAAAGTATCCCTCTAGGCTTGTAATTTCTAATGGATTAGAATCCACGCTTTGATTAACCTCTTGTAAAGATATAACATCTGGTCTTTCAAGTGCGACTGTGTGGACAAATTCCTCAAGTTTTTTAGAATAAGCATCTTCTATAAGGCTATGAGTGTTTAGAGTTAATATCTTAATATAGCAACAACTCCAATCGAAATAATTATTATTAATATGGAGCATCTAATGTGATGCTCCATATTTTGTACTGCCGTTAAATACTATAAGATATCATTAATGTCAGACTTTAAGACATCGGCTTTAGTACCATATACAGCTTGAATACCATCGCCCTTTTTAACTAAACCTAAAGCCCCCTCAGATTTCCAAGCATTTGCATCGGCAACTAAGTCAGGATTCTTAACGGTCACTCTAAGGCGAGTCATACAAGCATCGACTAATACAATATTCTCACGTCCACCAAGTAATGCAATTATTCTTTCGGGTTGAGAGTTTCCACCATTACCATTTCCCGATGGTGGTACTTCATTAGAAGTTCCTTCCTCAGAATTACCATCAGAATAGTTACCTAAGCGTCCAGGGGTAGCAAATTTGAACTTACCAATCATGAAGTACGCCACAAAGTATCCAATAGCAAAGAACACAACTACAGCTATTACAAAGTTTATAATATCTCCAACGAGTCCAGCTTTAATAGACATAGGAATCCTAGTTAAGAACTCTAAATTTCCGAAAGAGTGCAACCTTAGATTAAATATTCCAGCAAGAGCAAATGCACAACCTTGCAAGATAGCATATACTATATACAACGGAATAGCACAGAACATAAACATAAACTCAATAGGTTCAGTAACTCCAGTTAAGAACACTGCCAACGCAGTGGATAAAAACATGGAACGATAGTCTTTCTGCTTGTCTTTGTCTACCCTACGATACATAGCTAAAGCAACTCCAAGGAGTAAACCAGTAGCACCTATCATTTGACCTACCTTAAAACGTGCAGGGGTTACAGTTTCTAATAGGTTGTTATACGATTCTATATCTCCAGAGTTTTTAAAGTTAATCAAGTCGGTAACCCAAGCTAACCATAAAGGGTCTTGCCCGAATACTTGAGAACCTGCGTTTGCTCCAGTTTGTATAGTATAAGTTCCTCCAAATGAGGTATAGTTCATTGGTATGGTCAACATATGATGCAATCCAAATGGTAGTAGTAAC
Source organism: Ruminococcus sp. (assembly GCA_021200215.1). GTDB lineage: Bacteria > Bacillota > Clostridia > Oscillospirales > Ruminococcaceae > UBA5884. Next base: position 5,475 of record JAJQGV010000051.1, read on the forward strand.
CTTTCCAGTGTACCGTATATGAACGGTGCTAATATTGGTGATGTACTTGAAGAGTTAGCTATCCAAACGCCAAAAGAGTTGATTCCTAACTGTACTATAGGCCAAACTATCGCAAGTACTATAGATACTATTGTAGACCAAAATATTACTACTAGAGGTACAAACCTTTTACCATTAAAGAACGATAATGCATCGGGGAGCTTTCGAAAATTGTAGTATTTGTTATATATTACTCCCCCAACGAACCCAGAAATGATTCCCACAAACACACCCATATTTAAAGCAGGTGCACCTAGTACAGATGTAAAGTATCCATCGACATTAATTTCTTGTCCAAATAACGTATGTGTAATTGCATTAGGGTCGTCGAGCATATCATTTGTAACTCCGAATATTGCTCCAGTGATACTATTAATTAGTATAAAAGCTATTAGCGATGCGAAAGCACCTCCAGCACGTTCCTTTGCCCAAGAGCCTCCTATAGCTATAGCGAATAGTATATTTAAGTTATTTATAATAGCCCAACCTATGTTTTCTATAACATTTCCCACAGTTATTATAATAGGTACATCGACCATAGCTATTAAATTACCTAGACTTATCATAAGACCAGCCGCAGGCATTACTGCAATTACAACCATTAAGACTTTTCCTAGTTTTTGTAAGAAATCAAAGTCTATGGAAAGCTTTTTTTTACTCTTTGATGTTTCAGAACTAGATGGCACTTCTTGTAATACATTTGTAGTAGTACTCTCGTTAGAGTTGTTTTCTAACGTAATTATATTATCCTTAATGGCACGTACCTTTCCAACGTTTATAGACATATTAAGACCATCTGCACCATTACATATTAGTACTGGAGTAGTAAGGTCTGTGCCTTTCTGTTTTAGAAGATTGATATCTACTGTAGCTAATAGGTCACCTGCCTTAACGTTATCGCCAACCTTAACATGGGATTTAAATCCATTGCCTTTTAAAGATACAGTATCTAAGCCAAAGTGGATTAGTATATCTAAGCCCTCATTAGATTGCAAACCGTATGCGTGTAAAGTTTCTGCAATGGATGTTACTACGCCGTCTACTGGACTGTAAATCTTGTTACTAGTAGGAACTATAGCACAACCATCGCCAAGAACTCTATCAGAGAACACTGGGTCGGGGACACTGTTGAGTGGAACTACATTTCCATCTAATGGCGATAGTAAGTTAATCGCCTTAATAGTTTTAGTATCTGACATATTATAGAAATATCCTCCTTAAAAGATTCTTCTAATAGAGTATGTGCATAATGTTAGATATTTATTCCAATATTGTAAACTTATATACTTATGAAATATCAACTATTTTAGTTCTACAATGGTAACACCGTCCTCACCCTCACCATATATACCCAATCGGAAACTTTTAACGCTAGGGTGATTCTTTAACCTTTGATGTACTGCTTTTCTAAGGACTCCTGTACCCTTGCCGTGTATTATGGTGATGGTTTTTAAACCAGACATAACTGCGTTATCGATAAATGCGTCCATTTGATATACTCCCTCTATGCTGTCACAACCACGAATATCGCAATCCATAGATATACTTCTATCGACCTTACTTATTGCTTTCTTAGATACCGAACCTTTAGGTTTTCTATCCACAGATGGTTTTTCAATCAACCTTAAGGTATCTATAGATACTTTAGTACGCATAACACCTATCTGAATGAATACATTACCGTTCTTATCAGGCTTACTAGATACTATCCCTTTCTTATCCAAACTAGTGATGTATACATTGTCACCTTGTTTAAGTTCACGAGGTAGAGTGTAATCATCATTGTAGATTAAGGCATCTGTAACGGGATTAGCAATGTCATACATTTTGTTAAAGTGACCTTTAGAACGTTTTTTAATATCTGTAACTTTCTGTGAAAAATTTTCCTTGTTCTGTTGACGTCTAATACTTTCAAGCTCATCTAAAAGGGCATTAGATTGTGCTTTTGTGCGTTCTATGATGGTCATAGCTGTTAAATGTGCTTTTTCTATCTCATCATCTCTAATCTTTTGAACTTCTGCCAATTGAGTTTTAACCTTATTAGCATTTTCTTGAGCCTCTAAACGTAGTTTTTCAATCTCAGAGTTTTTACTTTCAAGTTCAATGCGAGTTTTCTCTAACCTTTCGATAATCTTTTCAAAGTGTTTGCTGTCATCATCTATTAAAGATTTAGCATTTTCTATAACGTCCAATGGCATTCCTAAAGATTGCGATATTGCAAATGCATTAGATTTTCCAGGTGAACCTATTATTATTCTGTAGGTAGGTTTCATAGTATCCACATTGAACTCACACGATGCATTTTCTACGTTTTCAGTGTTTAAAGCATACATCTTTAACTCTTGATAGTGAGTAGTAACCATCAACTTAGCACCAGTAGATTTTAACCTTTCTATTATTGATATTGCCAAAGCAGAACCTTCTAAAGGGTCAGTACCAGAACCTAACTCATCTAATATTATTAATGAATCCTCATCTGCCCTATTAACTATTTCTATAACCTTGTGCATATGTGCTGAAAATGTTGATAGATTCTGTTCAATGCTTTGGCTGTCGCCTATATCCACTAGTACGTTTTTAAATACAGATACTTGACTATTATCTGATACGGGTATCATAAGACCGCACATAGTCATAGCAGTAAGTAAGCCAACGGTTTTAAGAGCGACTGTCTTACCACCCGTATTAGGCCCAGTAATGATTAAACAAGTATAGTCTTTACCAAGTGATACGTTAATAGGCACTACTTTTTCGGCATCTATTAAAGGGTGTCTAGCCTTTCTTAGATGTATAACTCCGTTGTGAGTTAAGTTTGGAATGGTAGCTTTCATCTTAGCACCTAAGTTTGCCTTAGCAAAGTACAGATTCAACATAGCACAGATTTCATAGTTGTTTATAATAGCATCTGCACTTTCACCACATAGGGAACTTAGTTCTGCAATTATTCTATCTATCTCATCGTGTTCTTGACTCTGTAGGAGTTTAATCTCGTTGTTAGCGTCCACTACAGATACTGGCTCAATAAAGATAGTCTGTCCAGTAGCGGAAGTATCGTGTATTAAGCCTTTGATATCGTTTCTATGTTCAGACTTTACAGGTAGTACGAACCTACCATCACGTATAGTCACAACGTTATCTTGTAAGCATTTTTGAATACTTTCAGAGCGTATCATCTTATCTAAAGATGAGCGTAAGTTTATACCAGCCTTAGCAATCTTGCGTCTTATAGTAGCAAGTTGTGGACTAGCACCATCGGAAAGTTCATCTTCAGTGAGAATAGAGGTTTCTAAGCGATTCTGTAGATACTTGTTAGGCATCAGCCCAGAGAATAGGTAGTCTAAGTCAGTTTGAACCTCTTCACAATGCTTATACCAATCTGATAATGCCGATATTTGGTTTAACATCTGTAATATCTGTAGCATTTCACGTAACGATAGTATTCCACCAGCACTTGCTCTTTTTAATGATGGGCATACATCTTTAAAGCCAAAAAAAGGAGGCGTTCCAAACCTTACAGAAAGTTCAAACGCCTGAGAAGTCTTATCTAACTCTTCTTGAACGATAGTAAAATCGGAGCAAGGTTCAATTTCAAGAGCCATCTGTTTAGACCTTTCGTTGGAACATTCTTTAGAAAGTTTTTCAAGAATCTTATTTAGTTCTAAGGTAGAGTAATACTTATTCATATTTTTTTTACAACTCCTAACT
>JAJQGV010000071.1 GCA_021200215.1 Ruminococcus sp.
ATAATAATCTATATAAGATATTCTATTAGTTAGAATTAAAATTTCACCATACATATTTTAGGAGGGATTCTTTTTTGAAAAATTTAACCAAAAAATTAATAGCATCTGCTACTGCTTTGACCATATGTACATCTGTAATGAGTACACTACCAATGAGCATAGAGGCTACTGAAAGTACTGGCAAGTATAACTATGCCGAGGTTTTACAGAAATCTTTGTACTTCTATGAAGTTCAACAGTCGGGAGAACTTCCTGATTGGAATGAAGTTGAATGGCGTGGGGACTCTACTACCAACGATTACATAACTGGTGGTTGGTTCGATGCTGGTGACCACGTTAAATTTAATCTACCAATGTCATACTCTGCCACTATGATGGCTTGGGGTCTATATGCCTACGGTGATGGTGTCGAAGAGGCAGGACTTGGAGAAATGTACAGAAATAATCTTGATTTTGTTTTAGACTATCTTGCACGTTGTGACCTTGGCGATGAGGTAGTATATCAAATAGGAGATGGTGCTGCCGACCATAAATGGTGGGGTTCTGCTGAACTCATAGAACTTGAAATGGAGCGTCCTTATTATACTTGTAAGGCGTCATGTGTAACTGGTTCTATGGCAGCTGCATTAGCATCTGGAGCTTTAGCTCTCGGTGAAGATGATGAAAACTATGATTACTATATAGAACACGCTAAGAATCTATTTGAAATTGCCGATACTTACCGCTCAGATGATGATTACACTGAAGCGGCAGGCTATTATGACTCTTGGAGTGGTTTTTGGGATCAACTTTTTTGGGCTGCTAACTGGTTATATATGGCTACTGGTGAACAGGAATATCTCGATAAGGCTACATCTTACATACCTAATCTAAACACAATGAATCAATCTACAGAACTTTCATATACATGGGGTCAATGTTGGGACGATGTTATGCAAGGTGGTATGCTACTCTACGCTATGAATACTAACGATAGCACATATATCCAACGTGTAAATAAACATCTTGATACTTGGGCTGACGGTACAGACGATAAACAGACTACTGAAGGCGGTTTAGTCTGGATAAGCCAATGGGGTTCTCTACGTTATGCTACTACGGCAGGTTTTCTAGCGTCCGTTTGGTCTGACTACATCGCAGAGAGCGACCCAACCAACTCTGCTAAATATGAGGAGTTTGCAGAAAGACAGATTAACTACTGTTTAGGAGATAATCCTAATAACTTTAGCTATGTAATAGGTTTCGGCGATAACTATCCACAGAATCCACACCACAGAACCGCTCAAGGTGCTTGGGAAGATTTACAAAGTGCTTTAGGTACTTTCCGACATACCTTATATGGTGCATTAGTCGGTGGTCCAACGTCTGCCGATGATGATGCCTATGAGGACTCTGTAGATAACTATCAAGCTAATGAAGTTGCTACCGATTATAATGCAGGTTTTACTGCCCTACTATGTAAGATGGTATCTAAGTATGGTGGTGAAAAACTTGAAGATTTCCCACAATCTGAAAAGGATAATGACGAGTTTGAAGAACTATACATACAAGCGTGTTTAAATCAAGATAACGCTAACTTTACTGAATTAAAAGTATTAGCTACTAATCATACAGCATGGCCTGCTAGATATACTGAAGATATCTCTTACCGTTACTACTTTGACCTATCCGAATTAGAGGGCACTGAATACACTGTAGATGATATCACGGTTACTAAGGGTTACGATGAATGGTCTAATACCGAGATTTCCGACCCTATACATTATAAAGATAACATCTACTACGTAGAGATTCAATATGGAGAAGGTTCTGTAATTGCTCCAATAGGCAAGGAACAGGAATCCGCAGAGTTGCAGTTTAGAATCGCTATGCCAGATGCATCTAACGTTTGGGACGCTACTAATGATTATTCATATCAAGGTTTAACTAACGATACTCAAAACTTATATGCTACTCCATACATAACCATGTACTATGATGGCGTTTTAGTTTGGGGTACTGAACCTGATGGCACTACTGCTGATGATGTTACTACTACCGTTACTACTGCTGAACCTAATCAGTCGGATAGTACTACATCTTCTGAAACAATAGACCCTAACGTTACTACTACCACTGAAAATCCCAGTTCTGACACCACTACAGAAACTACTGTTGATACTGGCAGTAATCTTGATGGCGATATTCTACTCGGTGATGTTACTGTAGATGGTGAAGTTAAGTCTAATGACCTACTACTACTTAAGAAATATCTACTAGGTTTAAGCGACCTATCGGAACAAGCTTTAAAGAACGCAGATGTTACTGTAGATAATGAAGTTAAGTCTAACGATTTACTATCGATTAAGAAGTATCTGCTTGGTCTAATAGACGAGTTCTAAACTTAGTCAATAAAGGTGTCTAAGGTGTAACCTAAGAAGTTTTTTTAAGCAATACATTCCCCCACTTACATTGTTGAAGTGGAGGAATTTTTGCTGTTTACATTAAGTTTACAATAATATCTACGCAAGTGTCGATACCTAAAGCGTTACTATTAAGTACTAGATGATAGTTTTCTCTATAGCCCCATCTTTTATCGGTATTAAATTCATAGAAACTACTTCTGCGACGGTCATTTTTACGGAGCATCTTTTCTGCTTCAGAGGATTTAAGACCATACTGTTCAATAGAACGATTAATTCTAGGTTGCATTTCAGAACATATAAAGATTTTTAAACAGTCTGGTCTGTTACCGAGTATAGCGTCACTGCACCTACCGACTACTACACAAGATTCTTCTTTTTCAGCAAACTCACGTATAAGTTTAGCTTCCTCAAAGAATACTTTATCTGCCATAGGTAAAACCCCGTTATCATAAAGACTTGGATTAGATGCCAATGATAGACTATATATAACACTACTAGCTATAGTTTCCTCAGCTTTCTGTGCTTGAACTAAAGATACTCCTAAGTTCTTAGCAGAAATTTCTAAGATATCTTGATTATGGAACGGTATACCTAACTTTTCTGCGACCTTTTGACCTATCTCTCTGCCCCCACTAGCGAACTGTCTATCTAAGGCTAAATACTTAAACTTTTTCATATAAAATAACACCTTCCTTTAATAATAATATTGTTTCAGCTCACGGTCGATAATTTAACGGAGTGACATATACACTTAGTATATGTAGATTAACTTCATATCAATAAGGGATACCGATTTTTCCGCCCACTACTGCCGTTAAATATATGAATATTATACTATAATATTCCACATATTTCAAGAGTTTTATGAAAAATATTTATTTTTTTTAGATAGATAATATTAGATGCAAAAAAACATCTAAAATCATATATCTATATAAGGTAAGAATACTATGTAACATATTCAATGATAACGCTTCTTGAACCCATCTGTAGATACCTCTTTTCTAGTAGCCATTTAGGATAAGCCACCCTGCCTATTAAAGTATCGTTAAAGTATATATAATCATCATCGTAACCTATTGCTACCATGCAGTGTTCGTTCTTCATGTATTGAAAGACCTCATTAGTATCTCCCAGATACCACTTTAAGCCTTTCTCCGATGGCACTAAGTTTTGAGTTGCCCAAACTATTACAGGAACATCATTCTCAAGGTACTCTTGTATATCTTCAATGGATAGGTTATCATAAGCAGTAACGGTAAAATATTCCTCTAGTTGATAGTCTTTAAGAAGGCTATTAACGGCATTAGCTATAGTATCTTGATAGCAACCTAACCCCGAATAACTTTTTGGATTTCCTATAAAGTACTCATTTGGGTGCATACTAGATAGAATCCTTTCATTATTACCTTTGTAACCTATAACTTTAAGTTCTGCTTGTGGTAGATAGTTATCAATGAAAGTATCTACAGAAACATCTATTCCATAGTACTGCAGTACCGATGTAGCACTCACACTTTCGCACTCTGTAGGATATTTAATAGTTTGATATATGTATGGAACGTCTATAACCTTAGATGTCATGTTATCATTTAACAATCCATAGGTATTATAGTCACTAGAACTGTACCTTTTAAGTACTGCATCTACTTTAAACTTTTTATCGAAGGTAAATAAATCTTCACTTTCATCAATAGACATACCTATACCTCCTATAGAATCGTTAGTTTCACCAATAGTCAAATACGCTTGACTATCATCTAAAGTGTTGGAATCTATGTTCAATAGTATTGCTATGATGTTTATAATGATTACCGATATACTAAATATTATAATCTTAAAGTTTTCAAAATAGTTCATAGGAATAAAAATCTTTCTTAAGTATCTATGGTAGTAACGTAACAGAGCCTTTCTTTATCATCATGATAGTATATAAGCCAATCATAGTACTTTGAAACTATAGTAAAATCGCCATTATTACCTAAAGGGACACCATAGAACAGCACCTTTACAACCTCGGATATCTCACCATCATACACCACAGAATAGTCCTCTTCACCACTACCCGATATTATTAAGTATACAGAGTTATCTTTATTAGGTGCGAACTTATATATATAACTTAAAAAATCTTCCCATGATAGTTCTCCACAAGTTACACCCTTAGATAGATAGTTCTTAAACCTATCGTCTAGCTTATCGTAGATGCAATTTAAAGACACCTTTACGTACTTAGAAATATCTACAAAGGAATAGAAAACATCATCGATAATATCCTTACTTTTTTCTTCCAACACCTTAACAAATCTATTTACATCTATAGAGAATTCTTTAACTACGTTTTCAACCTCATATTGAACATTAGTCTTTTCCGACATACTATCACCTCTAAAAGTTTAGTCAAACTAAATTTTAACCATCTAGCCATATCATTTTGTATTGAGTATATTTTAAACTCCTCTAGTGTTGATTTTATGTACAACGCTTGAGAGTTTTCAAAAAAGTTATATAGCAATATCTATTAATTATACTATACTAAACCTTAGTATATAGACCGTTAATCTCAACAGATGGGTCATCTACATCAATAACTATGCAACGTCTACCGTTGATATTACTAGTACGAACCTTTTGAACGCCCTCTTGTGAGATGTTTACAGTAACTTCAGGGGTAGATATTACCGTTTTAGTATCGACGATGTTAGTTGCAGTAAAGACATTTTTATCCATAGAAGTTTCATATACGGTATCTAAGGCAAGAAGTTTTTCATTATCCACACCTACTTCAAGCAATATATTTTTAAGTCTGTTCTTATCTATGGTAGTAGTTTCGGTATCGTTCTTGTTGAAGTCTATAATCTCTTTAATTTTATCGTTTATGGTAGTTATAACGTTGTAATTTAGGTCATCACCGACTACCGTCTTTAGTATACTCTGAAATTCTTCCTTTTCCGATTGTGCCGACATTACGAACTCGCAACCAAGAATATCCTCAATGATGGATAGGTTTGGTTTTTTAAAGGTTTTAGTATAGTACATAATAGAGTTTACATCTGGACTTCTGTCGCTAAAGGTTGGATATAAAAATCCATCATTAGCAGATTTTCCTACTACAAACTCAGTATTTACCTTCTTAAATAATTCATCTTGAGAGAATACAAGACCCATGTCGCTAAGTTCAGCTTGACAGAATCCAGTCAACATAAAGTTGTAGTCAAGATTGTTATCCTCGTTGAAGTCGTCATTTTTATTCTTTACCTTAACGGTATATGTACAGTGTGCCGATAGTATCGCAAACGATGGAGTGTAATCTATGTTTTTAGCTACTCTGTTTACGAACCTATCGACTAATTCATCATCTTGAAACTTTTCCTTAACTAGATTGTATAATAATGGTTGAATGCCATCATCTTGGTACTGTTCAGTTGGTATTTGATATTCTACAAAAGACTTTCCTACACTTGTAGACAATACTTTCTTTAAAGTTTCTCTAATAACTTCTAATTCCTCAGATAACATTTCAGAGTATGGTCTAACTGTACATACTCTAACCTTTTTATCAGTATCTATAAAAGCAGTTAATACGCTATTTATAGTAAAGAATCCACTGTCATCGGATAGATTCTTTCTTAACTCAGATACTTCTTTTTTATTCATAATTAAAAATGCTCCTTAAAATAATTTTTTGTCACCTATGTATTTCATAGATATGTGGGTTATAGTTAAAACAAAATCTCCTTGATATTATAACACATCAAAGGAGATTTTGCAAACACTAAAGAGGGATTTCCAAAAAACTTATAGATTTTCACCATTAGATTCAATTACTGATTTGTACCAATAACCACTATCTTTAATAGTTCTCTCTTGAGTTTGATAGTCTACATAGATTAAACCAAAACGTTTATCATAGCCATCAGCCCACTCGAAGTTATCCATAACCGACCAATACATATAACCTATGATATCTATGCCACTCTCAGAGGCTTTCTTTAGGCTTCTAAGGTATCTAGTTAAGAAATCTATTCTGTTAGGGTCATGAACCTTGCCATCTAAAAAGATTCTATCATGACAAGCAGTGCCATTTTCAGTAATCAAGATAGGTAGTTTGTACCTATCATATAGAAACTTACAAGACCAATATAAGCAATCATCGTTAATAGGCCAACCCATTTGAGTTAATGGTTGTCCAGTAGTATATATATCGCATGGCATATGATATTCTTGTATAGAATCTTGATATACTATTCCCTCGGCTTGGTAGATGTTTACACCATAGAAGTCTAAAGGTTGAGAGATTAGTTCCATATCTCCATCATGGATAGTAGGCATATCATTGCCTAAAACTTCATAAGCCTTTTTAGGATAGTCACCTAAGAATACAGGGTCACTCCACCAACTTAATGATAGTGTAAATCTATCTTTATCTAAGTCGAAAGTTTTTTCTCTAGCGATTTCAATTAATTTTTGGTCATCACTAGCAGGATTATAACTTGGCCCTATTGGAGCTAAACCTATCTTAACATTTTGTTTAGCGTATTGTCTTAGAATCTTAACTGCCTTACCATGTGATAGTAATACATTGTGTGACATTTCAGCCAATTCTTTAGCAGAACATTTTCTAAAAGGAGCAAAGCTTCCCGTAGCGTGACCTAGACCTATGAACACTTGAGGTTCATTAAGAGTTATCCAATACTTAACCCTATCGGAGAAGTTATCTACTAGAACCTTAGTATACTCAGCGAACCAATCAGAGGAGTTTGGATTCAACCAACCACCTAACTTATATAGTTCCATAGGATAGTCCCAATGAAATATAGTTATTAAAGGCTCAATATCATTAGCGATAAGTTCATCTATTAGACTATTATAGAAGTCTATGCCTTTTTGATTAACCTCACCTATGCCATTTGGAAGTATTCTAGCCCAACTGATAGAGAATCTGTAATACTTAGCACCTATCTTTTTCATGTTAGCTACATCTTCTTTAAAACGGTGATAGTGGTCACAAGCGACGTTTCCATTTTCGTAGTGAGCAATAGCTTGATTCTCTTGACAGTAATAATCCCAAATATTCAAGCCTTTGCCATCTTCATTATATGCACCCTCAACTTGATATGATGCTGAGGCTACACCCCACATAAAATCTTTTTTTAAACTCATATAAAAGACCTCCTAAGAATATTGTATAAAAAATTCACAATCTTAATGATATTATTATATAATATTATCAAGAATAAGTCAACGTAAATATTAATCATCGAGTGTTACAATATTGACTTGTAATATTTTCCAAATGAGGTGATTCCTATTATAAAGAACTATCTATCCACTGGATTATACACCTATAGTATATTACAATATGACATATATATACTACTTAAAAGATACTATCCTATAGTTAGCTTAAAGACGTTAGGCATAACAGCAGATGGCAGAAGTATATACTGTTTAAAGCTAGGAAATCCTAAAGGTAGAAAAAGAATCTTAATAGATGCAGGTTGTCATGGTAGAGAGTACATGAACTCCATGTTGGTAATGCATCAACTAAGATTCTTTTTAGAAACATATCGACAAGATACTTTAAAAGACTATGAAATATACATCATACCTATGCTGAATCCCGATGGCGTTAGCATTAGTCAGTTTGGAGCGAAATCCATACACAACTTAGATGTACGAAATAGGGTTCAAGCTATATTAGATAAGAATGGCATACATCACAAATATTGGAAATCCAATGCTATGGGCGTAGATATCAATAGGAACTTTTCAACATCTTATTGGTACAACTTCAATGATACCACCTATGAACCATCATACAGATTTTTTAAAGGTTACTCTCCTACCTCTGAGGTTGAAACTGCAACACTTCAAAATGTATGTACCTCTATCGATGGTCTACAGACTGTGATATCTTACCATTCAAGCGGTGAAGAAATCTACTTTGATTATGGTCAAGTGGGTAGTTTAATGAACGATACACTTAAGATATTAAACATCTTACAAAGTACTACGGGATACTCTAAAGCAGAATCAAGCCTAAAAGGTGTGGGCTGTAGCGATTGGATTGTTCAAAAGTTAAAGATTCCTGCCTTTACCATAGAAACGGGTTTAAAAGATTGCCCTCTACACATAGATGAGTATGCTAAGGTTTGGCATGATAATAAAAATGTCATATCTAAACTACTACGCATCATTTAGATTATTTAAGTAATGGTAGACCGTATCTATCTGTGAACTTTCCTCTACAAATTTGGATTATATCGTAAATCCAACCTATACCACATAGACCAACAGTACAAAGGTATAGTATGCCCGTTATTGCTTTTCCAACATAGAATCTATGTAGACCAAAATATCCTGTGAAGATTGCCAATATAAGTGCAACCCATTTACTTTTAACGCTAACAGCTCCATAGTAGTTGTTACCACCTTGTGCAGAAGCTACTGCTGTATTACTACTATGATTATCAACGTTGACTACTATGTTTGGCACTACGTAGTTTGGTGGTTGTTGCTCACCTTGTGCAGTTGCAACACCTTGATTAGTTTTCTGTTCTGATGGTACTGTTTGAAGTTGTTGGTCTGCCCCACATTTTGGACATAACATTGCACCATCATCAATTTGATTTCCACATTGCTTACAGTACATGAAAAAGACCTCCTCTAAAGAATAAAATTTTGTAATATAAGTGTAACATTTTAGGAAAAATATGTCAATCCTCTTTTGGATAATATTACTATATATATATATATAT
>JAJQGV010000088.1 GCA_021200215.1 Ruminococcus sp.
GTATATAATAATATAAGTAATCTGTTTTGTGGAGTGATGTATATAGTATGAGTATTTTTAAGAGTAAAGTTTTAAAATCTATATGTCTTATCTTAACCTGTGGGATACTTTCATTTACTATGGGTTGTGAAGAAGAACAGTCCGATGGTAAAGGGTATCTATTTAACTATACCATGATGCAAAATCCACAAAACTTAGACCCTCAAATTGCTACCGATAGCAACTCTATAACCGTTATAGATAATACCTTTACTGGTCTTATGACTAAAGATGACGATAACAACATAGTATGCGGTGTAGCTGAAAGTTATACCGTTTCTGAAGATGGTCTAACATATGTATTCTATCTAAGAAAAGATTATAAGTGGTATACATCTGATGGCTTAACTATTAACGTAACCGCAGATGACTTCTTGTTCACTTTTCAAAGGCTATTCAATCCAGAGATGCAATCTCCGTATGGAGAAAAGTTTTCATGTTTAAAGAATGCTCAAGCCATATTGAACGGTAACGAAGAGTACTCATATACTGATATAGGCGTATATACTAGCGATAGCTATACTATTACATTCTTACTAGATACTCCAAACTCTGAATTTTTAGATCTGCTTACACAATCGTATGCAATGCCTTGTAATAGAGAGTTCTTTAATAGTACACATTCTACGTATGGTCTATATGATTATTCTACTATATCTAATGGAGCATTCTACGTTAAGCAATGGTTCTATGATAAGTATGGAAATGATAATTTCTTAACCTTACGTAGAAATCCAATGAATCCCAACTATGATGACTATTCACCTTATGCAATACAATTTACCATAGATGAGGATACGGAACTATCGGAGATTCAACACAGTTTCTACAAAGATGAAACCGACCTATACTATTGTGATACTATAGATAGCTCATCTATAGATAAAGACGATGTAGTAATATCTTATAATGTATCTACAGTAGGAATCGTTTTTAATATAGAAGATGCTCAGTTTAAGAGTAAGAATCTACGAAACGCTTTTGCGTACTCAATCGACAGAACACAGGCATTAGAAAAATCTACTAGCGATATAGATGTGGCTTATGGTATAGTACCTAGTGCTTGTACTATCCTAGGGAAATCTTATAGAGATATTATTTCCGAAACAGAAACACAACACTCTCTTGATGAGGTCATGACAGAATATCAAACTGCAAAGAGTTCTTTAGGAGAAATATCCGATGTTAGAATTATTATGGAAAATGGTGTCGATAGTTCCTTCATTAAATCCATTACCGATAATTGGAAAGAATTATTTGGCGTAAACGTACTCTTAGAACCCCTAACGTCAGAAGAGTTTGAAAAGACTTTAAACAATCAAGACTATCAGATAGCCATATATTGCCTAACCTCAGAAGACAATAGACCATACTCTTTCTTAAGTTACTTTCTATCTACCAATGAGTTCTTTAGCTACAGTAACCTAGAGGTAGATACTCTTTTAAAGGTATCGGAACAGTATGCAGATTCTAATAGTACCATTGAAACGTATGCTCAAATTGAAGATAGTATCTTGCAAGAAAATATATTTGTGCCTTTATACTATAATAAAGAATATCTTGTATGTGGTAGTGGCATCGATAATGTAGGCTATAATCCATTTAACCATCAATTCAACTTTGAGTATGCTCTTAACTATAATCAAGATGATTAGTGAATATATAATAAAAGAGCGACTACACATAGTCGCTCTTGATATCTACATAAATATATTAGTCGTTCATAAATACATAGAATGCTTTATATGCCATATACACATCAGTTTTTGCGACAACCTCAAAAGGAGCGTGCATACATAGTACAGGCACTCCAACGTCGATAGTATCTACATCTAAATTAGCGATATACATAGCTACAGTACCACCACCACCAGCATCTACTTTTCCAAGTTCACCAGTTTGGAATATAACATCATTATCTCTTAATAGATTATGAACCTTTCCAACAAACTCCGCAGATGCGTCAGAAGTTCCAGACTTTCCTCTTGAACCAGTAAACTTAGTAACTACTACACCGTAGTTTAAGAATGCAAAGTTTTTCTTATCGGCAACGTCGGGATACGTTGGGTCGAAACCTGCATTAACATCAGCAGATAAACATTCTGAGTTAGATAGTACAGTTCTACCATCTACACCAAAGCAACCGGCTAAATCATAGATAAAGTATTTCAAATAAGATGAACATAATCCAGTGTTACCATCAGAGCCAGTTTCTTCCTTATCGGTAAGGATTACTATAGAAGTCTTATTAGGAGTATTAGTATCCATGCAAGCCATCATAGAGGGATATGCACACACTCTATCATCATGACCGTAAGAACCTATCATACTTCTGTCAAAGCCTATATCTTTAGCTTTAAAGGCTGGAACTGCTTCAATTTCAGCAGACATGAAATCATCTTCTACTATGCCGTACTTCTCATTGAGCAACTTCATGATGTTTAACTTTACTAGGTCACTACCCTCTTCAGATTTTAAAGGTTGTGAACCTATCAAGATGTTCAACTTTTCACCCTCTATAGCCTTAGATAGATTCTTCTGCATTTGGTCGGTAGCTAGATGTATTAGTAAATCTGTAACACAGAATACAGGGTCGCTTTCATCTTCACCGATGTTTACTTCAACCTTAGAGCCATCACGTTTAACTATTACGCCATGCAAAGATAGTGGAATGGTAGTCCATTGATACTTCTTAATTCCACCATAATAATGAGTCTTAAAGAGTGCAATCTCATTATCCTCATATAGAGGATTCTGTTTTAAATCCAAGCGTGGACTATCTATATGAGATGCACATATCTTAACACCTCTAGAGATATCTTCTTTACCTATTACCGCAAATATTATTGCTTTATCTCTATTATTATAGTAGACTTTATCACCAGATTTTAAAGACATTCCCTTAACGAATGGAACATATCCGAACTTTTCAGCAGTCTTTATTGCAAACTTGACTGCTTCACGTTCTGTCTTTGCTTGATTTAAAAAACTTTTATAGCCCTCACAAAATTGATTACATTTAGCAATATCCTCATCACTCATAAGTTGATAAGCATTCTTTTTCTGTTGAAATAGGTTCTTTTTTAACTCTTTAATATCCATAGATATCAAATCCTTTCTTTGTAAATATTATTATATTAAGCTTTACACTACACTATTAAAAAGATAATCTACTATAGGTTGAACCTTGCCCATATTTAATGGTTGAAATACATATGCAGATATCTCCCCCACCTTATTGAAAGATGTTTCTAATAGTTCAATGTAGTAGGTTGCCTTTAGATTATCCCCATTTTTGATATATTTATATATGTTGTTTAACAACATAGTAACCTCATCTTTAGTTAGGTCATTGACCTTTGGAGCAGTAGGTAGTACTGCCAATTCAGCTAAATCTCTAAGATTAAAGTAGTTTTTAAACTCTAAGAAATCGTTAGGAGAGAAATTTTTTCCCGTCATGATATTTAAAGTAGCCATCTCTTTAAAGCAATCATTAGGATTTTTAATAATATAATCTATAAAGTTTCTAGCCATCTGTACCATCTTAGTATCTGGTGCAGGATATATAAGTTCTTTTCTCATATAATTACTCCTATGGTTTTATATTCTATATATATTATATCATTCTAAGTTTGTATTGTCAAGAATAAGTATGGAACGTCTGTTTTGATATAGACGTTCCATATTTTTAAATGAATCTTTTGTGTACTATACCTTTAAAGAGTTTTCATACTTAAGTATAATATCTTCGTAGTGCTTAATCTTTATGTTGAGTCTGTCTATGGTAGTTTGAATGTTATCACGTTTAGCCTCAAGGTTTTTAAGCTGTTCAACTAGTAGATTCTTTCTAGCCTCTATAGTATCATCGCCCATTTGAAATAGCTGAACGTACTCAATAAGAGCCTCAATAGGCATACCTGCACTACGCATACACTTTATAAAGTTAATCCAGTTGCAACTTTCGGCATCGTATTCACGTAGACCGCTCTTGTTTCTAGGTACAGAAGGAATCAATCCAATGCGTTCGTAGTATCGTAAGGTATCAGTAGATATTTCAAATTTTCTACTAACTTCACCTATAGTCATATAGTATCACCTCGATTAGTAACTATGAGAGTTTATCATATTCAACATCGGATACAGGTTCGCACCACTCATTGTAAGTATCTTCACCAGAGCATTCAACTGCAATGTGACTAAACCAAGAATCTTTCTTAGCACCATGCCAATGTTTAACGTTTGCAGGTATGGTTATAACCATACCTTGAACTAAGCTTATAGGCTGTTTGCCCTCCTCTTGATACCAACCCTCACCAGCGGTACATATTAAAATTTGACCACCACCTCTAGTAGCATGATGTATATGCCAATAGTTTCTGCAACTAGGCTCAAAAGTTACGTTTGCCATAAATATAGATGCCTTTTTAGGGTCTGTTAGTGGCTTTAAGTAAGAGTTTCCAATAAAGTACTTAGCGAACTCTACGTTCAAAGAACCCATTCCAAAAGAGTTTACCTTTTCAAAATCTTGTAAGTTTAGATATTTCATATATAAATTCTCCTTTTTAATAGACTATACGTTTCTACCCATTTCATATGCTTGTTGATATGCTGGAGTATCTTTAATCTCTCCAACGTTCCAAGCACTCACACCGTATACTATACCTTTTTCAGAGGCGTTATTAAGACAGTCGATGGTAAAACCTCTGATACTTTCTACAGTCTTTTTCAACATAGATGTATCAGTATCGGCAGCGGTTAGTATATAGTAGAACTCTTTGTTACTAATCTCAGTATAGCGTGGTACGGTTCTATCTATAAATGTCTTAAGTTGAGCATTCATAGTGTAGAAGTATACTGGAGTAGCTAATACTATCACGTTGGAATCTATCATCTTTTGGAGTAGTTCTGCCATATCGTCCTTTTGAAAACAACTATGAGTACTATTACAGACTCCACAACCCATGCAGTAGTTGATACTCTTATCCTTTAAGAATACTTTCTCAACTTGATTTCCACTTTCTACAGCTCCTTTTGAGAACTGATTACACAAAGTATCGGAGTTACCATCTTTTCTTGGACTCGCCGATACGATTAAAACTTTCTTACCCATATTAAATACCTCCTAAAGTTTGTAAATACATAAGAAAGAATATCTTCTATAGGTATAGTGTAACATATGGAGTTGACTCCATGTCAAGATGTTTTTAAAAAAAATTTTAATAATGCACTATTCAATATGTAGCCTATTCATATCTTCATAAGATATAGTTCCATGTTCTTTTTCAAAGTCATCAATATGTTTTTGAATCAATACTTCTATCTCTTTATTCTTAGACCTACCATTGTACTTAGCAACGTATTCAAGTTTATTTAGTAGTATCCTAGGAATTCGTAAAGAGAATTTTGGCAAATATTTAGCTTTCATAAAACTTCCTCTTTCTCTTGATTTTTTTTAATAATATGATATACTATATAGAGAATAATGACGTCATAATGGAGTCATTGTGCCGTCAAATATATTGTATTCAAAAGGAATAGTTTTATGAATAGAAATACTTTTAACCAACTGATGAAGTTCTTTAAAACTAAAGAAGATTTAAAAAGGTTTATAAATACTCCCCTTAATGAACTATATGTGTACCACTTTAGTTTTGGTATGTGGATAAGAAACAACGTCCTAAAACGTAAGATAGACTCTATAAAAATCTATGAAGAGTTTGGAGTAAGTATCGATGACCTATCTAATGACATTATCCATAACTTCTACATGACGTTAAAGGCTATTGACGGCACGAATAACAATATGGTATACTGTAATGAGCAAAACAACTATAATAACGAAGGAGATTTTATTATGCGTCGTAAAGATAGAGAACAGTCAATAGATTTTGCATATGAAGTAGTATCTAAATGTGAGTATGCAACGCTTTCAATGGTGGATTTAAACGGTAATCCTTATAGTATACCCATAACCATAGCCAATGATGATAAGTTTCTATACTTCCACTCTGCAAAAGTGGGAACTAAAACCGATATCTTAAGGCAAAACCCTAGAGTATGTGTGGTATGTGTAAATAACGTTCTATGTATACCTAGTAATTTTACCACTATGTTTGAATCTGCGATAGTTAAAGGTACTGCTATAGAAGTTACAGATGATTCTCAAAAGATAGATGCTCTAAGGCTTATCTGTGAAAGATATGCCTCTAGTAATATGCATAACTTTAAAGATGCTATCAAAAGGAGCTTATCTGTAACGGCAATTTGGAAAATATCCATAGATGAGATTACTGCTAAAGCTAAAAAGTAGAACATTATCTTTTAAGGGGAGCAATCTAGTTAGATTGTTCCCCTAAGTGTATCATATCTTTTGAGATAGTTCTCTCTTTAGATGCTTAACTATCTTCTTTTCTAACCTTGAGATATATGATTGTGAGATACCTATAATATCGGCAACTTCTTTTTGAGTCTTTTCTTTGCCATCATCTAAACCGAAACGCATCTTCATGATGCTTTTTTCTCTAGGAGATAGTGTTTCTAATGCTTCCATTAGCATAATGTTTTCTGCTTCAGTTTCTATACCCTTGCAGACTACGTCATCGTCTGTGCCTAATATATCAGATAGTAGAAGTTCGTTTCCGTCCCAATCTATGTTGAGTGGTTCGTCTATAGATATTTCATTCTTGTACTGAGATGACTTCCGTAAGAACATCAAGATTTCATTTTCAATACATCTGGACGCATAGGTTGCTAACTTTATGTTCTTACTAGGACAGAATGTATTTACTGCTTTAATCAAGCCTATAGTACCTATAGATATTAAGTCCTCAACGTTAGAACTTGTGTTTTCAAACTTTTTGGCTATGTACACTACTAATCTTAAGTTATGCGTGATTAACTCTTGCCTTGCCTTATGTGGATTGCTCTCTAACAGCTTAAATACTTCAAACTCATCTTCTTTACTAAGTGGTGGTGGTAACGTTTCTGAGCCATTTATGTAGTACACGTCTTTAGAGCCTAACTTAAAAAGTATCTTAATATAGTAACGTCTTAAAGTTTCCAAAATATTAATCATAATATATAACACCCTTTCAAGATTAATATCTTATACTAAAATTTTAGGATTAAATATAGCATCTGAACAATCTCCAGATATACCTATTAGAACGTCAACCTCTTTAGAATGTCCATTTGAAAGGTTAGTAATGGTTACTCTGTCAGGTACAAAAGATACTATAACTCCGCCATTAGATATCGTTGAGTAAGGAATTAATCTAAAACCCTTTAGTTTTAAAGAATCCATGCTAACAATGTTGTCTAAATTATATGTACCTAAAATGTTGACTAAGGAGTCTTTAGAGCATACTATTACGGGCTTACCAGAGAATGTATCGGTTAAGGCATTGCCAGTATCGGCTAAACCTTTAAGCCTAGTAGACCTATTATCATATGTAATGTTTAAAACCCACTCCCCTGTTGCACCCGTATTTCTATCTATGAAGTATCTAAGTAAGCATAACAATCCGTAACATAGAGCGGTCGAAACTATTAAGAATCCCAGTGAGAAGTCAGCATATACATAGCTATTGTTAGTAGATATGGCATTGCTGTTTAAAAGGCTCTTTAAAGCCATAATCATACCTGCAAATATAAAGCTTATTACACAGAAGTATAGCGACATTTTAGATATGGTAGAGAACTTTTTTAATCCAAAGGCTATTAATACTAATATTGTCGATAGTATTAACTTAATTACAACACTTATAATGAAGTTCATAGGTGGCAACAGTATTAACAGAGAAGATATCGCTCCCACCAATGCCGATAGTACTAAGCGTCTTCTTTTAAAGCCAATATGAGTTATCTTAGCAGTGCCTAGAAGTATAAAGTAGTTTATGTACCAGTTCAACACTATAAGAACATCTACATATATGCAGTTCAACATAACCACCCCTTTAAGATATTCTACCATAGGTAGCGTGTCTGTTATTGCCACTTTTGGTAGTGTTAAAAAAAAATTAACTTTTAGATTATATAAAAATAAGGAATATCATAAAATATTCCCCTTATAATAATTATTATATTTAATACCATTGGTGACCTACTACCACCATCTATGATACAGAATTCTTGCTGAAATTAGTTAAAAATACTTCCTATGTGATAATTATACTAAAAGCTTACTATTTTGTCAAGGAGTTTCTAAAGTTAAACGTCTAAAAAAATTTTCCAAACCTCTTGACATATTAACTAAACTATGTTAAAATGAGAATACCGCATGATTGACGGTTATCAAGACATAGAAGTATGCTCCGTCATTAGCGAGTTTTTATGAAAAGGTAGGTGCTACAGATGTACGCTATTATTGAAACTGGTGGAAAGCAATATCAAGTTGAAGTAGGACAAGAAGTCTTTGTTGAAAAGTTAGGTGTTGAGGCTAACGAAACCGTTACTATCGATAAGGTTATAGCAATAGGTGGTGAAGATGGTATTAAGGTTGGTACTCCATACGTTGAGAACGCTAATGTATCCGCAAAGGTTGTTAAGAATGGTAAGGGTAAGAAGATTACTGTTTTAACTTACAAGCCTAAAAAGGGTTCTAGTAAGAGAAAGATTGGTCACAGACAACCTTATACTAAGCTTAAGATTGAAGCTATCAACGGCTAAATATATCTATATAGTATAGATGATTACCGCTGAATTTATTAAGAAAGATAGTTTTCTAATAGGTTTTAAAGTATCTGGTCATGCCAACTTTGGCGAATATGGTCAAGATATAGTGTGTGCCAGTGTATCATCTGCGGTGCAGTTGGTCTGCAATACTATTACCGAATGTTTTAAGGTCAACGCTAAAGTATCTGTAGATGAACATAATGGCATCAGCTTAAAACTTATGGATACTTCAATGGATAACCCTTGCACTACTGTGATAGAAGGCTTAAGGTTACACCTAGAAGTACTATCTAAAGATTTTCCAAAAAGAATAAACATTAAAATTACAATGGTTTCTTATTGATTAATCGAAACTGTGGAAATAGGTCACAAAACTATATAAAATATTAAAGAGGTGTAAATAGTTATGATTAGAATTAGTATGCAATTCTTTGCACAT
>JAJQGV010000056.1 GCA_021200215.1 Ruminococcus sp.
GATTTAAGGAACTCTGTACCCGTTGCAAGTGATGGAAAAGAAATTTCACCTGGAACATAGCTTACACTTTCCATAATTTCAGCAGAGTTTTTCCATGAATCGAGCCCACAAACGCTTGTAGTACCTTTATCAGGTTGAATGAAACCCATAAGATTCCTAATAGTTGTTGTCTTACCCGAGCCATTTGTTCCAATGAATCCAAATACTTCACCTTTTTTAACCTCAAGATTGATGTTAAATATGCCACGATTTCTACCATAATCTTTTGTTAAATCGTGCGTTTTCAAGATAATATCACTCATCACTTCACCCCTTCAAAGACTTTATCTTCCTTGTAGAACTTCATGAAGTAATCCTCAAGCGAGAATGGATACTCTGTGAAGTCTTTTATATCGTAGTTGCATAGGTCAGCAATAAACTTTGGAATAGACTCATTTTTGAGTTGAACTCTTGCTCGTAGTTTTTTTTCATTCACCGATGTAAAGGTGTAACTCTGTTTTATGAACGTATTCCAATCGTCTTTTTTATGGAATGTCACACGATAGATTTTATCACTTTCTTTTTTCAAAACGTTTGGGTCAAATTCTGAAACAATTTTACCATCACGAATGATTGCAATTCTATCGCAACAAGCATCGACCTCGTGAAAAATATGTGAGGAAAGAAAGATTGTCTTGCCACGTTTTTTTTCTTCAAGAACGTACTCAATGAAAACTTCCTGCATAATTGGGTCAAGACCACTTGTAGGTTCATCTAAGATTAAAATATCTGGGTCATGCATAAATGCCGTAACCACTGCAAGCTTACGTTTTGTACCAAGACTCATCTGTTTCAAACCGATATTTGGGTCAAGCTCGAACTTTTTTAAAAGATGTTCAAGGTAAGAAGTATCTGAAATTTTTCTCATCTTCTGTTGCATTTTAAGAAATTGCGTACCTGTCATTCCGTTTGGAAGTGCAATTTCTCCTGGAAGATAGCCAACTTTCTCTTGTAACTTTGCAGTGTTATTCCATGTATTTTGACCTAAAATAGCAGTTGTTCCACTCTGAGGTTTTGAGAATCCCATAAGGTGACGGATAGTTGTGCTTTTACCCGCACCATTTGGCCCTAAGAAACCGTAACATTCGCTTTTTTCGACATGAACTGATACATCAAATACGCCTCTGCCGTGTCCATAATCTTTTGTCAGATGGTTGACGTCAATTACTTTCATATCATCACTCCTTTAGCTCTACAAGACAACTTGTTGTTGCATAGTTAGATTATAATTACATCTTATGATACATCAAGCAACAGATTTTCATCTATTGTTGAATGATTTTCTCTCTTGACACTTGACATCAACAACACGTTGTCGTATAATTTAATTATAGCTATACTTAGTAATTCAGTCAAGCAACAATGTTTTTAAAACTGTTGCATGATATTTTGTAAAGGAGTAATAAATATGAAAAAACGTCCCGAAGTGACCGCCATCACAAGACAGCATATCATGGACGCATTTTGGTCTTTGTATAAAGAAAAGCGTATTGAAAAAATCTCAATTAATGAGATTACAAGAATATCAGGAAATAACCGTACTACTTTCTATCACTATTTTCTTGATGTCTATGACCTCTTGGAACAACTTGAAATTGAACTCCTTGAAGAATTAAATGGTGAACTTAAAAAACAGTTTGAAGAAATAAAGGTTGAGTTTTCTGAACCAATCGATTTTAGATTTGTATTTAATTTCATTACACCTATCTTTTTGAAATATGAAGAAAAGTTGTTTATTCTACTCGGTAGTCATGGTGACCAAAAGTTCTCGGAAATGCTTAGAAGCAGAATGAAAGAAAATCTTGTAACTTTTACTACAATTCCCGCTGATACGAAGTATATAGACTACATTATAAACTTCATATATTCCTCAATGATTGGTATGCTTAGCTTTTGGTATGAAAGAAATCATGATATTTCAGAAAAAGAGTTTATAGAACTTGCACCTACTCTTATAGCATACGGTGTTCTAGGATTCGGACAAAATAATTCATAAATTTAAAGAATCTAAAATAACAGAATTAAGGAACGTTTAATAAAAGACGTTCCTTAAAGATTCGATATTAAAATGTAGGTTTTCCGTTACTTTCACGTTTCATTCTAATATCCTCGCCATAGAACTCCATAACTTGATACGAAAACATTCTTGAAACGATTCTGTCCTCATACTTAAGGTTCAAATCGTTTAAGGATAAGTTTGTATTTATTATAGTAGGTATTGAATGTATATATCTAGTATTTATTATGTTATAAAGTATAGACTTATAGAACTTATTATCCACTTCAACTCCTAAATCATCTAGTATTAATAAGTCCACGTTTAATATACCCTCAAGAGTATCAGCTTGACTGTCATAGTTCTTAGAAAATTTTTCTCTTTCCAAGCAGTTAAATAGGTCTAAAGCAGAATTATATATAACACTGTAACCTTTTTCCATAACTCTTCTAGCTATCGATAAAGATAGATGAGTCTTACCTAAACCAGTAGGGCCAGACATTAATATACTAGGTGAACTAGATTTAAATATCTCAGAGTATTCTATACATTGTTGTAATATAGTTTTCATGTGTTCATATTCAGAAATGTTGCGAAACGTTTCTCCGTTTTTATCTTTAATGCAGTGCATATTTGAACGAGAAAATAGATTCAAATTAAAATCTTCGAACGTACACTGTTTAAAGGAAGAGTTCTTATTAATATTTTCAGCATTTATCTGTTTTACTAGATTGTTTACACATTCGCAGTAATCGTCATCAATATATCCAGTGTCAGAACATTTAGGGCAGTAATACTTTATATCTAAGTAGTCACTAGAATAGTTATGAGATATTAAAAGTTCCGATGCTTTTCTTTGTGCATACAGATTAGCACGTTTAATTTCATCTATCCTCGATTTAATATCGATGCCCTTAGTCAACGATGCTATGATTATATTTTTACTAGTATTAGCAATTTCACTATTAAGATGTACTATTTCTGGTATCTCTTTTTCCACCTTATTAATACGTTCTTCATAGGTAGCAATAGCCTCGGCGTGTCTTTTAGAGATTATGTCGAAAGCTTCATTCAATGCAGTGTTATTCAAAATTGTAACCTCCCTGTATTCTATTTTTCTCCCATATATCGTTCAGTGGTATGGATTAAATCTATAAAATCTTCAACCTTGTAACTAGACCTTCTTGTAGAGCTTACTTTATTGTTAGTATTAGTGTTATTATTTCCAGCAGACCATAAATCATACAGATTGGTTGTGTTTTCAAGCTGTTTAATCTTATCGATGGTATTAATGCCCTTAGAAATCCAGTTAGATATTAATTTATTTACATAGAATATGTTAGCTTTGCTATTTTGATTTCCCGCATTGGATACATCATAGTTATGAAGAACGTCATATACGTGTTGAACTATCTCAAGTGGATAGTTGTTTTCACTCCAAAAGGCAACTAAATCTTTTTGGTTAGGTAGAAGATACTTTAGATTAAATATCTTAGCAACGTTTCTAAAGTAGTCCTCGTTATGTAGATATTTATTAGCATCTTCAAGAGTTTTAACCCCCATAGATGCCCACCTAGATATAGTACTGTCGAATACCATAGTATTCATGTTGTTAAGTTTACAATCAGAGAACAATGCCAATATCACATCTTTAGGCATACCTAAATAGTTATATGCCGATATTAAACTACTCATCTCAAACGGAGTTAAAGGCTTATTCCCAGATATGTTTTGTGCAACGTTTATAATATCCTTTATATCCTTAGAATCTTCAGAGAGTTGCATAATAACGCTAGGTTGTAATAGCTGAGGTTTATAGTCTTTAAGGTTAGAAGTTTTAGATATGTTATCCACAACACATATTATACCATTATCTTCCCAAAACTTCAATGCCGATTTTACGTTTTCCATAGAAAGTCCAGAAATAAGTACAAGCTGTTCTATAGAAGGCACTTCTGATGTGTTTCTTAATATTATTAAAAGCACCTTAATATAGTTGCCATCTGCAGAGCGAATAAAGTTATCTACTATAGCATTTGGCACAGAAAAGTTACTGTTTATATACTTAGTATTTAAAAAGTAGTTTATCTTCATGGTTATAATCTCCTTATATGGTTGTTACTCCACACTGTTTAAGAGTTCCTCGGCATTCTTTAGGGCGGTAGGGGTCAAAATTTCACCGTTCATAATTCTAGCGATTTCTTTAACTCTGCCCTCATGGTTTAACTGTGTAACGCTGGTAGATGTTCTGTTATCATCGGTAAATTTTTCTATTAATAGGTGATTATCACCCATTATTGCAATCTGTGATAGGTGGGTAACACATATTACCTGCCTAATCTTAGATACTTCTCTTAACTTAAAGCCTATCCTTTGAGCGGTCTTTCCACTAACGCCAGTGTCTATCTCATCGAATATTAAGGTCGGAATGTTATCCTTGTCGGCTAATACGGTCTTTAGGGCTAACATGATTCTTGAAAGTTCTCCACCAGATGCTATCTTAGAGATGGGTTTTGGAGGTTCTCCCACATTAGCAGATATTAAGAACTCCATACTATCCATGCCATGTACTGTAAGCTTTCCTTTTTCACAAGATACTTTAAACACTACATTAGGCATATTTAAAAACTTTAATTCTTCACATACTCTAGCAGTAAACTTTTCTGCGACTTTTAGTCTGTAATCCGATAGCCTTTTAGCCTTTTCTGTAACCTCAAGTAATAGTTTATCTTTTTGAGCAGTCAAACGTTCAATCTCATCGGAAGAACTTTCTAAGGTAGATATCTCCTCTAGGGCATCTTGATATAGCTTAATAAGACCATCTATATCCAGTGAATACTTCTTTTTAACGTGGTTTAAATCTAGCCTACGTTGAGCCAAATATTCAAGCCTAGATGGGTTAAGGTCTATAGAGTTGGATATGGTTAAAATCTCCTCAGAGATGTCTTGAACCTCTATGTATACGTTCGATAGTCTTTCACATAGAGGTTCAAGTTTAGGTGAAACATCGGAATAACGTTCAAGACCGTTCTTAGCCTGTAAGATGTTTTCCATAGCAGAGCCATCTAAATCGTTAAGTACTCTGTATGAGGTATCTAGGGAGTTTATAATCTTTTCAGCATTTATGCATATAGAATATTCTTCCTCTATTAGAGTATCCTCGTTAGGCTGTAGGTTTAATGCACCAAGTTCAGTAATCCTAGAGTTTAAAATTTCTAAGCGTTCTAATTTAGAACTCTGTAACCTTTTAAGTTCTCCTATGGTTCGAGCCAATTGCTGAAGCCTCTTAAAAGCATCTGTATAGTCGTTCAATAGAGATTCATCGTTGCCAAATGAGTCTATTATTTCCAAATGCCTATCGGGATTTAATAGTATCTGATTATCATGCTGTCCATGTACGTTTACTAAGTGTTGTCCTACCTCTTTTAGTACCGATATTGCTACTGCCCTTGAGTTTATCCTAGCAATACTACCACCATTAGATAGTATCTCTCTAGTTATGGTAATCATGTCCTCTTCATGAGATATGTTTAGTTCGTCCAACCTTTCACATATCGAGCTATCTAAGTTGGTAAAAAGAGCCGTTATGGTAGCTTTTTTTTCACCTGTGCGAACGATATCTTTAGTAACACGTTGACCGAGTATACTATTTATACCATCTATCAATATAGATTTACCTGCACCAGTTTCACCAGTAAACACATTAAAACTATCCGAAAAAGGTATGTGTGCCGACTTAATCACTGCTAAATTTTCGATGTATAGTTCATATAACAAATTAATTCCCCCTAAAGCTACAAATTAATCTCTAATAGTCATAAACCTTTCTCCAAAGTTGTTTACGAACTCAAAGGCTTTCTGTTCACTACGCATGAGTATGAATATAGTATCATCACCTGCAATAGTTCCAACAACGTCTGGAAAGTTCATACTATCAATAGATGCACATACGGCTTGAGCCATACCAACGTGACATTTTATAACTACAGTATTAAGAGCATAGTCTATCTTAGATATTAGACCTTTTAAGATTATGTACTCTTTCTTATTAGGCACTGTTCCTTTGCTTTTTTCTGGAAGGCAGTATATATACTGTCCATTTTTAGAAAGATTTTTAATCAACTTCATCTCTCTAATATCTCTCGATATGGTAGCTTGTGTAACCTTATAGCCATACTCTAATAGTATGTTTTGCAAATCATTTTGTGTGGTTACCTCTCTCTTAGATACTATTTCACATATTAACTTCTGTCGTTTTTCTTTCAAAGGGTATCACCTCCCTATCCTTATAGTTTAATCTTATTTAACTTTTCATTCAATGAAACGTAGAAAGTATTGTCCATCATATCTATTATGTTTATGCTGTGCTGTGATTTTTCTATGGTTATAGAAACGTCCTTAGCAAGGTTAATGGGAGTATTACCGTCTACTGAGAAGTATATATCACCATCTAGGCAACTGTGAGAGAATGTTAATATCTTGTTAGGAGAGAATATCATAGGACGAGTTCCTAAAAAATGTGGGGATACTAATACCATCTCTATGCATTGAGCATCGGGTTCAATAATAGGCCCACCAGCCGATAAAGAGTAAGCAGTTGAACCCGTAGGAGTACTAAATATAACACCATCTGCACGATAGCTTCCTATATGAACCTTACCTAGATTTATAGAAAAGTCGAATATTTTAGAGTACTGTCGCACTATAGATACATCATTTAGAGCCTCAAAGGTAGAACCATCACTTAAAGATACCTTTAATAACATTCTAGGTATTACGTTGTACTCTCTAAGGGGTAATCTATTGAGTGCATCAAGCTGTGAAAGTTCTACAGATGCCATAAAGCCCAACCTACCAGTATTGATGCCTAAAAGTTGAGTATCACTACCTATGATATACTTGGCACACTGTAATATAGTACCATCTCCACCTATGGCTATTACCACATCACAAGATTTAGCTACGCTTAAAAAGTTTCCAAAGTGGATATATGGCTTATTTTTATAGAAGTCTGTTCTTTCAACGTCTGCAAAGACTTCAATGCCATGATTATGTAGTATATCAACTACTTGCAAGGCACACATATCGGCGTTGTTCTTTAGTGAGTTGTGAAATATTGCAACTTTAAACATAAAAAAATCACCTCTTTATAACATACATAAGATATTCAACGTTACCCTTTGAACCAGTTATAGCAGATTGGCATACTCCTAGTATAGTAAATCCCAAACTTTGAGCGAAAGCTTGTACATCGTTTACTACGTTCTGCCTAACCTTTTCAGATTTAACTATGCCATTCTTATTTAGATTGTTTTTACCTGCCTCAAACTGTGGTTTTATTAAAGTTATGGCACTTCCTAGAGGTTTTAATAGTTCATACACCTTAGGAAGTACCAACTTTAAGGATATAAATGAAACATCTACAGATATAAAGTCTATGGAATCACCGTTGAATATAGATAGTTCTACGTCACGAATGTTAGTCTTTTCAAGGTTTATAACTCTACTATCCTTTAGGAGAGTTGAGTCTAATTGGTCATGACCCACATCTAAGGCGTACACTTTAGATGCACCATTCTGTAGCATACAGTCTGTAAAACCCCCAGTAGATGCTCCTATATCTATACATACGTTATCCTTTAAAGCTATATTAAAGCTTTTGATAGCAGTTTCCAACTTTAAGCCACCTCTACCAACATACTTAGGTTCATTGCCCACTATTTGAATACTATCTGTAGGTTTAACATTGTAAGATGGCTTGTTACATACCATATGATTTATAAGCAATCTGTTATCTAATATTAATCCTTTAGCGAACTGTCTACTTTTACAGTATCCATTTTCCACCAAAAATACATCAACTCTCATTAAAAGTATCTGCCTTTCCACTAAGATTATCTTTTATGAACTCGTACATAGTTTGAGTAGTAAGGGAATAGCGTTCTAAACAACTATGAACAGTTCCAGCATATACGAACCCATCTATAGCTTGAATAGTATACCTACCACTAAATTTTAGTTTCAATAGTTCATCTAAGAAGTGTTCAGCTACTCCACCGTTTTGTATTCCCTCTTCAAAGAATATAATGTTCTTATAGTTTAAGGCTATGTTTATAGCTTCGCTAGGTATTGGATATATCTTAGTTAGCTTTAGAACGTCTGTAGATATTTTGCATCTGTTGTATAGTAGAGTCTTAGTTCTGTATAAGGAATCGAAAGTTCTGCCGTAGGTCAGCAAAAGAGTTTCAGAACGTTCTTTAGAGGTATTCAAGTAGTAGTCAGAAATTTTTTCCTGTCTTGGATAGGTAGTCTTGTCCACTCCACGAGGATATCTAACACACGCTAAACCACTTTCATGGTATACAGCTCTATCAAATGACCAGTTTAATTCCTCTATACAAGATGGTGAATATATGGAACAGTTTGGAATCTCAGTTAAGAAAGCCACATCGAATATGCCTTGATGTGTTTCACCATCTTCACCAACTATACCTGCTCTATCTATGGCTAGTACTACGTGATTGTTAGGTATTGCTACATCGTGTATAAGTTGGTCATAGGCTCTCTGTAGGAATGTAGAATATACGGCAAATATTGGAATCATGCCCATAGATGCCATACCACTAGCAAACGTTACTGCGTGTTGTTCGGCAATACCGACATCGAAAAATCTTGCGGAATATTTTTCTGCAAACCTAGAAAGTCCAGTATTTTCTTTCATAGCTGCGGTAATGGTGCATATATTTTCGTCTAAATCGCCTAACTTTAATATTTTAGTACCAAATGCATTAGAATAGCTTTCGTGTTTACCGTTCAAATTAGAACTTTTCTGTCTTCCCGTTACCACATCGAAGTTAGAAACTCCATGATATACGTTAGGATTCACCTCAGCTGGACGATATCCTTTACCCTTAGTAGTATGCACGTGTACTACTACTGGTCTGCGATACATCTTAGCAGTATTTAAAGCTTTTTCCATAGCCTCAATATCGTGACCGTCTACTATTCCTATATATATATACCCTAAAGACTCAAAGATATTGTTGTTAAACAATGCTCCCTTTACTGCTCCCTTAGAACGAGATATT
>JAJQGV010000104.1 GCA_021200215.1 Ruminococcus sp.
ATGCATTAAATTTCATAAACACATATCACCATACTATATTCATATTCCTTAGATTAGTGACCTACTCCCCCACTGCGATAGTTGTTCCTTGTATGCTTTCACTTCTTAAGAATTTTTATCAGTTTTGTGGAATACTTTTAAATTTCCAATCTTTTTAGCACGTTCTTCAAGGACATCTTCTACTTCGCTCCAAGGCAGATTCTTTTCACCACATAGCACCATAATATGATACATTAAATCAGCGATTTCATTCTTTAACTCAACGTTATCATTATTTTTAGATGCTATAATCATTTCGGAACATTCTTCACCGCACTTTTTAAGTATCTTGTTTTCACCTTGTGAAAATAGATAACACGTATAAGAGTTTTTCTTAGCCTCTTCAGAGGAAAGACCGCTATTCTTATATAGTTCCTTTCTTGACATTACAACATCATATAGATTGTTTAAAGCATTACTCATAATTAAAAATCTCCTTTTGATATATTGATATATTGTTTCAACTCACGCTCGGTATATTATCGGAGTGCGATGTGCGTACATTGATACGCATGAATTGACCTCGTGTCAGTAGGGGATACCGATTTCTCTCCGCCCACCACTGCCGTTAAGTTTCCTTTTAGCAATTCATCTCGCCACTTACACTGTTGAAGTGGGAAAACTCTTGCTTAAATTAGTTAAAACTAATCTGTTTTCAACTCAGATTTAACTATAAACTTTCCATCTTCAATAGATAGCCTATTAAAGAAACAAGTATAATTTCCAGTGTGACAAGCTACTCCCGTTTGAATGACGTTCACTAATAGAGTATCATTGTCACAATCGCCATACATAGATACTACTTTTTGCAAGTGTCCAGATGTAGCTCCTTTATTCCAAAGTTCTTGACGTGACCTGCTCCAAAACCAAGTGTAGCCAGTTTCAAGAGTTTTTTGAAAACTTTCCTTATTCATATATGCCAACATTAGAACTTGCTTAGTATTAACATCTTGAACTATTGCAGGGATTAACTCGCCTTTTTTGAAAAAATCATCAACGCTTAGATTAGTTATCATTTTTAAATCACCTCTTTTTTAAAGAAAATTTTTCTCATGTAGTTTTATCTAGTGCGGACTGGAATATTTTCTCCTCTTAGATATTCCTTAACTTGCGATACGGTCAACTCTTTAAAGTGGAATAGCGATGCAGACAATCCAGCAGAAGCCTTAGTCTTGTTAAATACCTCTGAGAAATCTTCAATTTTACCACAACCACCACTAGCTATTACTGGTATGGATACCTCATTACATACAGCATTTAACATATCAATATCAAAACCGTTGCGAGTACCGTCGGTATCGATGGAGTTTAGACATATCTCTCCCGCACCGAATTTTTCTATAGTTCTAACCCATTCTATTAAATCGAGATGCATATCCAAACGACCACCATTGATGTATACAGTGTAACCACCTTTGCCATCACGTTTAGCATCAATTCCTACTACTACACACTGACTTCCAAAGATATCTGCACCTTGCTTAATTAAATCAGGATTCTTAACTGCACTAGAGTTTATAGAAACCTTATCTGCACCTGCACGTAGAGTATTCCTAAAGTCATCAATAGTGGATATACCACCCCCAACGGTTAGCGGAACGAATACCTTTTTAGCAGTTTCACGAACCACATCAAGGAATACTCCTCTACCCTCATAAGATGCTGTAATATCATAGAATACTAATTCATCAGCACCTTGACGATTATACTCTTGAGCATATTCAACTGGATTTCCTACATCTTTAATACCCTCAAAGTTTACACCCTTGACTACCTTGCCATTTCTAACATCAAGGCATGGAATAATTCTTTTTGCTAACATAATATAAATACCTCCTTATCTTAATCTTACAAACTAAAACCATCATAAGAGTTAAATGCTAGTTTGTATAGAGCTAATTGCATATCAATATCTAATGCATTCAATTCTTTTATAACAGTATCTTCTTGAACAAATAATCTATCACTTTGAGATATTATTTTTTCTATAGTAATAGGCAACTGCATACACATTTGATAAAAGGCATCTTTTTCACCTGTTACTATAGTATAAAACTTATCCATAGAAACACGTCTAATTCGAGTATCTTCTAAATGTTGCTTATTAACACTGCAACTCCATGGAATATTTTTGGATTTAGGTGCAATAGCCTCAACTAAAAAACATTGGTCATTAGGACACTTCATTATTTGATTTTGCATCTGAATATAAGTTTTTTGTGACGATGATGAATTCATAGTATTATGTTTGTTTTTCATTTCCACAAATATTTTAGTACCATTATTTTTAATAAAAATAACGTCCCAACCCTCTTTAGGGACTTCACAATTATTGAAATACTTAAAAATATTTTGATGAAAATAGCCTATAGCATTGTTATTAGATTTATCTCTTTGTCTGCTTATTTCATCTTCTATTATTCTACTAAAAGTTTTGTTAAAAATATATTTATCAAAGGTCATTTTAATAGGGTCAATGATGTTAGCATTAAATTTTTTCAAGTCTATGGTTTCTAAAGTCTGCTTATATGATTTAATAGTGTTCTTAACATGATTTTCAAAATCACATTGAGAAATGAATTTTAAATTATAACTCATTGGATTTTACCTCTAATAATACTTTTTTTATATTCAATCCTATTTCTTTAGCTAGATTGCAAGGAACTGCATTACCAATTTGTTTATATTTAGATATCATACTACCACAAAACTTCCAATCATCAGGAAAACTTTGTATTCTAGCAGATTCTCTTACACTAAAAGGACGGACTTCACTTGGGTGACAACGTTCGGTCTGTTTCATTTGTGGAGTAGTTAGTATAGTCAATGATGGTTCATCATAGCTTAATCTTCTCAATATACCTGTTCTACCGCCTTCCATATTCCAACAAGATTTCATATATTGTTTAGCAATATTAGGGTCTATATCTTTCCAATAGCCACCTGGTGGAACTAACGCAAATACTTCTTTTTTACGTTTAGAATATTCTGCACATTCACTAGGGGGCACATTATTTAGTACATCTTTTAAGACGGGCTTATAACTATATGGCATAGGATATTGATATGTATACTTACTAGCCAAATCATTTCTTATTCCAATGATAATTAAACGTTCTCTTTTTTGAGCAACGCCATAGTTCCAAGCATTCAAAACTTTATATTGAATAGAATATCCCTCATCATTAAAGATATTGAAAATAGTTTTAAAAGTTCTGCCTTTATCATGGGAAATTAATCCCTTAACATTTTCAAATAGAAACATTTTAGGTTGAAGCTTATGTAGAAAGGTTGCATAATGATAAAACATAGTTCCTCTAATATCTTCTAACCCTAATCTTTTTCCAGCATAACTAAATGATTGACATGGTGCTCCTCCAGATAACAAGTCCAATTCATACTTTTTTATATTAAATTCTTTTTCCAAATCTCTACTAGCCACAGTTTGAACGTCCTCGCATATAACATTCCAAGAAGGTCTGTTACACTTTAAAGTATCTGTTGCTGATTTATCTATTTCAATAAGTCCAATATGATTAAATCCTGCTTGTTCAAGACCTAAAGCCAAACCTCCAGCTCCTGCAAACAATTCTATTGATGTCAACATTATAGACATTCAATACCTCCTTGCCATTAACTACCTATGAGCATACTTAATAGCCTCATCAAGGTTTAGAGTACCTTTATAGATAGACTTTCCGCATATAGTACCATATAGATTTAACTTTTTGCATTCTATAATATCTTGCATGGTATGAACTCCACCACTGGCTATTATGTTGCAATCCACACTATTGGAGAGGTTTTCCAACTGTTCAAGGTTCACCCCAGATAGTGTACCATCTTTAGAGATATCAGTAAAGATAATGTATTTAACCCCAACTGATACCATCTCTTTAGCCAATGAAATATAGTCCACATTAGAGCCATCTAGCCAACCCTCAACGGCTACCATACCATTAAGAGCATCTATTCCAATGGCTATCCTGTCACCGTATTCTTTTATAGCATCTTTAACTATCTGTGGATTTTTCAACGCAACAGAACCTAAAATCACCCTAGATATTCCTTTAGATATGTACATTTCTACGGTATCAAGGTTTCTAATACCCCCACCAACTTCAACCTTAAGATTAGTATTCTTAGCAACATCAATATAGATATCCGTATTGATAGGCTTTCCCTCTTTAGCACCATCAAGGTCTACCATGTGTATCCAGTTAGCTCCAGATTTTTCAAAACTTTTAGCTGTTTCCATATAGTCAGATGCAACTTTTTCCACAGTTGAGAAGTCACCTTTAAATAGACGTACACAGTTACCATCTTTAATATCTATGGCTGGTAAGATAATCATATTAAAACTCCCCCTTTACTAAGTTTGCAAAGTTTTGGAGCATATTTAAACCAACAGAGCCACTCTTTTCTGGGTGGAACTGTGAACCGAATACATACTTTCCATCATACACCAATGCAGGAACTTTTCCACCGTACTCGCAGTATGCAGAGATATCTTTATCGTTGCAAAATGCTTGATATGAATGTACAAAGTATACATACTCATCTTTTCCAAGACCTTTTAATAGTGGGCAATCGTTTAATATTTCTAACTTATTCCAACCCATATGTGGAATGATTAAATCAGTAGATGGTATCTTATCCACATAGCCTTTGATTAATCCTAAGCCTTGACACTCTTCAAACTCAAAGGATTTTTCAAAAATCATCTGCATACCTAAACAGATACCTAAAAAGTACTTCTTTTTAGATTGCTCCTTTATAATATCGGTTAGACCTTTTTCATTCAACATCTTCATAGCAGATGGAAAAGCTCCAACCCCTGGGAGTATTAAGCCATCGGCATTAATGATATCTTCTTTACTAGATGTTAGGACACTTTCAACCCCTAGATAGTCTAGGGCATTCTTTACAGAGAATATATTCCCTGCACCATAATCTATGATAGCAATCATAATATAAACCTCCTTTAATTTTTGAGTAATTCCATTTCATTATTTAATGGAATAAATCCATACTTTTGATATAATGGTCTACCCATCTCGGTAGCCTCTAGTGTGATACAATCCACTCCTCTAGATTTGCAATCTTTAACTAATAAATCCAAAGTATGATAAGCAATCCCATTTCGCCTATATTTTGGAATTGTATACATATTCATAATATAAGCTTTTTTACCACTAGGATTGTGATATGTAGGCATCACAGTATAGAAACTAACTCCACCTGCACCAATAAAGATATCATTATCGAAAACTAAGTAAGCTATATGAGTGCCATCGCATAGGGATTTTTTATAGTAGTTATAAGTTTCCGTTTCAACGTTAGACATATCCACAGATAAATCCAATTTATTAGCAGAACGCAATACTTCAATTCTAGTTTTAGTTAATATTTCTAAATCTTCGATAGTTGCCCTCTTATAGATTAAATTCATATAATACACTCCTTTAAACCTTAGATGTATACAACTCAGCCCAAGTGGGAATAAATCCCGACTGAATAGCCACTCTTTGCGACAAAATACAGTTGTAATCTTTAGATAATTGAGTATATAAAATATTAGTATAATCCATTATAACACTCCCTTAGTGGATAGCGTAGAGCCGTCCTTATTTTCAGCGACAGCCATTTTTAGGGCGTGAGCAACTGCCTTAAATAGAGCCTCACACTTATGATGGTCATTCTTACCGTATATCATATTTAGATGTAGAGTTATTCCAGCATTAAAACAGAATGCACGAAAGAACTCTTCAGTAAGGCAAGTATCGAACTCACCAATCATTTGATTGGTAAACTCACCCATAAACACTAGGAAAGGTCTATTAGAGATATCCAAAGAACAGAATGAAAGAGCCTCGTCCATTGGAATATATGCACTTCCATATCTAGCAATACCCGACTTATCTTTTAATGCTTGATTTAATGCTTGTCCTAACACTATGCCAGTATCTTCCACAGTATGATGTCCGTCAACGTGTAAATCGCCTTTACAATGGATATTCATACTAATTCCACTATGCTTAGATAGTGCAGTTAGCATATGGTCAAAAAATCCAATGCCTGTAGATATCTCGGAAATACCCTTATTATCGAGAGTTACAGTTACATCTATTTGAGTTTCTTTAGTAACTCTGTTGACAGTTGCAGTTCTTAACATAAAAATCACTCCTTTTAGGTTATCTTCTATTTTGGGTCTATCTTTTTTTAACGAGTTCTTCGTGATAAAAATAGTTAATGTACTTAATTGAATGTTCTTTGCAATACTGTTCGATTTCAATGGCTAAGGTATGCCAATAATCCTTGTTTCCCTTTTGATATATGCTTTTATACAATTCCATATGTTGTGGATATACAGTTTGAATATAGTTTAATATTTTTCCTTTGTAATCTCCACGAAGATTTAAATTTTCAAACCAATACTCATTAACAAATGAATGACTACATTCTATTATCTGTCTAAAGTCGGTTAATTCAGGGAAAATCGGCGACATGAATAGTACCGTGTAAATACCATTTTCATGTAATAGTTTTAATGTATTTAGTCTATCATGTATACTACTTGCATTATCCATATCGTTTTTAAAATCTTCATCTAGTGTGTTTATGGATATTGAAACTTTCAAGTTATTAAGACGCTTAAGTAGGTCAATATCCCTTAATATAAGACTAGATTTTGTGGAAATATTCACAATACAATCAACATCTACTAACTGTTGTAATATGTTTTGTGTAATGCGATACTTTTCCTCATATTGATTATAGCAATCCGTAACAGAGGATAGAAATACTGTTTTATGCTTTAAGCGATTTTTATTTATAGGTTTTGAACATCGTTTTATATCTATAAAAGTTCCCCATTCTTCTTTGTGACCCGTAAAACGCTTCATAAAACAAGCATAACAATACAAACAACCATGTGGACAACCAACATATGGATTTATAACATAATCACTTGCAGGTAGGTTTGATTTTGTTAAGTAATCTTTTATATCTATAATTTGTTCTTTTACTTGCATATATATTTTCCTTTAGGTTATAGTTCAGAGATAATTTCATCAAGAGCGTTTAAAACCTCTTGATTTTCAAACTTAGTACCAGTATTAATTCTAATGTATCCGTTAAAGCGTCTAATAGCTATGGAGTGTTCAAACATCTTGTTGAAGATAGTTTCATCGTAAGAGGTTTTAATGAAAACAAAGTTAGTAACCGATTTATATACCTTTTCCAAAACGTTTGGATATTTTTCTTGTAGCTTTAAGATATCTAAATAGAACCCTTGAAGATTTTCTATAATTTGGTTAGTATGGATATCCACATAGAACCTATCAGATAACACTGTCGTTACTATCGCTTGAGATACGCTATCGGTATTATATGGCGATTTAACACTCTTTAAAGCGTTAGTAATCTTTTCACTAGCAATGGCGAAACCCATTCTAATAGATGCTAATCCTAGAGCTTTAGAGCAAGTTTTTAAAATTATGCAATTATCATAGTCTTTAATTTCTCCCAGCATGGATTGATTTTTCCAAAAATCCATATAAGCCTCATCTAAGATTATAAGGCAGTTAGGCAAAGATTTCAAAAGCTTTCTAACATCTTCCTTGACTAAGCCTAACGATGTCGGATTACATGGGTTAGAGAATATTAAACCTCTAGCATCTTTTTCAATGCAGAACTCTATTAACTTATCCACATTGATAGTTAAATCTTGTTCTTTTTGAAATATTTCAACGTTGGTTTCATATAGACTACTATAAAAAGCGTACATGGAGAAATCATTAGATAGTGTAACTATGGTATCACCAGTTTCTAAGAAACAACTTTCAATTATAGATATCAACTCATCTGAACCGTTACCTGCGGTAATTAAATTTTCATCTAGGTCATATAGATTTGCAAAAGCCTTTATAGGTTCTTTTGCAGACCAATCTGGATAGCGATTAAATGCTACCTTACTAACCGCTTTAGATACTTCTTCTAACATAGTTTCATCAAGATTAAAACAACTTTCATTAGCATCTAAGCGTATTTTATAGTTTCCCTCTATAGCCTTGTAAGGCTTTAGATTTGAGATTTTTTTATTTAATTCATACATCTTTGATAACAACCTTTCTTTCTGACCATCTGTTATATTAATCTTCAAAGCGAACTGCTATAGCATTTGCATGAGCCGTTAAACCCTCACGATTTGCTATTAATATAATATCATCTTTAGCATCTTTAAGAGCATCTTCGGTATAATAGATATAACTTGAACGCTTATAGAAATCCTTAACACTTAATGGTGAGAAAAATCTTGCAGTACCACTAGTAGGTAATACATGATTAGGCCCTGCGTAGTAATCGCCTAGAGGTTCAGAAGCATATTGACCTAAGAATACAGAACCTGCGTTATCTAACTTGCCAATATATTCAAGGGGATTTTCCATTAAGACTTCTAAGTGTTCGGGAGCTATCATGTTAGCGAGTTCAATAGCCTTTTCTTTAGTATTACAGATGATAGCAACCCCATAGTTTTCAATAGATGTAGCAATAATATCCTTTCTTGATAGGTAATCCATTTGACGTTGAATTTCTGTATCCACCATATCGACAAGATTTTCACTAGTAGTTACTAATATTGCAGATGCCATCTTATCGTGTTCAGCTTGTGACATTAAATCAGCACCTACAAACTTAGGATTTGCTGTATCATCAGCCATTACAAGAATTTCACTAGGGCCAGCAATCATATCGATATCCACTTGACCATAGAGTAACTTTTTAGCAGTAGCTACAAAGATGTTTCCAGGGCCTACAATCTTGTCAACTCTAGGGATTTGTTCAGTGCCAAAGGCTAGACCACTAATGGCTTGAGCACCTCCACACATGAAAATTCTATCGACACCACATAGTGCAGATGCTACTAATATATCCTTATTAGGAGTACCATCTTTAAGTGGAGGTGTAACCATTATGATTTCTTTAACACCAGCAATCTTTGCGGGAACTGCGTTCATCAATACACTAGATGGATACGCTGCAGTACCCCCAGGGACATATAAACCAACTCTTTCAAGACCTCTAATTCTTTGACCTAATATAACACCATTATCCTTTGGATTGATAAAACTCTGTTCAACTTGTCTTTGATGAAAATCCCTAATATTTTCTATAGCATTCAATAGAGCGTTTACAAAATCTTGGTCGGCATCGGTTAAGGCATCGTTGATAACATCTCTAGGGACTTCATAGTATTGTGGAAGTTTGCCATCAAATTTAAGAGTATATTCGTTAATAGCCTTATCGCCATTAGCACGAACATTTTCAATGATATCAGTAACAATATCAGTAATCTTTTTATCAGTTTCGCCGTTACGCTGTTGAAGTTGTTTCATAAAATCGTACTCAGCAATACCATCTGCATATATTCTTTTTAACATAATAAAAATCCTTTCTTAGATTAATCTTCTTTTAGTAAGTTTAAGTGCCTACGATATCTTCTAGGTATCTCTATTAAATCTTTTGGATATTTTATAACTTTCATAAGGATAACCTCTTATAACTTACTTTCAATTAAGGATATTAAACTTTCAATTTCCTGTTGACGAAGTTTCAAAGATACAGTATTAGCAATCAATCTAGCAGATATTGGAGCAACATCTTCATAGACTTCAAGACCATTTTCTTTTAGAGTAGTACCAGTTTCAACAATATCTACAATACCATTAGCAAGGTCAAGTAATGGAGCAAGTTCAACAGAACCTTCAATCTTAACTATGTCGATATCCATACCCTTGCCCTCAAAGAAGTTTCTAGTAACGTTTGGATATTTTGTAGCAATAGTTTTAACTCCAAAACCCTCATAGAAATTTTCACCTTTCTTACCTGCAAGAGCAAACTTACAACGTCCAAAGCCAAGGTCTACTAGTTCATAAAATCTGCCATTGCTTTCCATGATGGTATCTTTGCCAACTACACCCAAATCGCATACACCTCTATCGACATAGGTAATAACGTCCATAGCCTTAGCAAGGACTACTTCAAGATTACCATCTGGAATTGGAAGTATTAACTTTCTACCTTTTTCACGTACTGCCGTACAATCGAAACCGAGTTTTTCGAGTAAAGCTATAGTATCTTTTTCGAGTCTGCCCTTAGTTAGAGCAATTCTAATTGGCTTAGACATAATTATTGTACCTCCGTAACATCATCGTTAATAATAATTATTTTAGGAATCTTTTTTTCACGAGCATACTCACGAACGCTTTCAAGGTCATCTATAAAGGAATTTTCAACGTTAAGTCCCTTATTTCTCATATCTTGAGCGACTTGCATAGCTTTCATTTCAAAGCCGTTTTCTGCAAATACAATTATATCTACGGGGATATTAGAAATCTTCTTTTTCTTAGCCACCATTTGAGATACTGCATCTACATTGATAGCGAAACCCGTAGCAGGGACATCATAGCCGAACTCAGCAATAAGTTTGTCGTACCTACCACCCGATAAGACTTCATCACCGCAACCCTCTACATAACCTTTAATAATGATTCCAGTATAGTAATCAGCACGATTCACCATACCTAAATCTATGCTTATGTTGGCATTTGGATATAGTTGCTTAACGTTTTCATATACAGACTTTAAATCTGTAAGATACATATCTATCTGCTTGTTAATGAATAGGTTAGATGCCTTATCTAGGACATCTACATTACCAAAGAGTCTAGGTAGTTTCTTTAAGGATTTAGTAATCTTGTTGTCGCCAATGGTATCTAGTAGGTCGTTAAGTGCGGGATAGTTTTTCTGTTCAATTAGATAGCGAATGTTCTCTTTCATATCATCGGATATGTTTAATTCAGCTACTAATTCTTTAAAGATACCACTATCGCCAATCTCAATGGAGTAGTTTCCATCACTGCAAGTATTTAGAACATCTATAGCCATACCTATAACTTCAAGGTCTGCCATATCAGAAGATGAGCCTATTAGTTCAATACCTGCTTGTACAATCTGGTCACTTCTGCCTCTAAGTTGTGGACTTATGTTATATACGCATTGGTTGTAGTATAGTCTAAGAGGTAGTATAGCGTCTTTCAATCTAGTAGCGACTACCCTAGCGATAGGCATAGTACTATCTGGGCGTAGTACTAAAAGTCTGCCCTTGTTATCTACAAGTTTGTACATATTCTCTTGTGGGAAATGCCTTGAGTTTAGATTGAACACATCAAAGAACTCAAGCCCAGGAGTAATAATCTCACTGTAACCATGCTGTTTAAATACCTTATGGATAGAGTTTTCTACATTACGTCTAGCAATGCACTCATTGAAAAGAAGGTCTTTAGTACCCTCGGGAGTAATAGTATCGTAACTTTTCATTATAATATAATCCTTTCTATTCTATGAAAAAATGGTAGGTTCACTTTAGTGTGCTAACATGATACTATGATATCACATTGTTAGTAAAAAGTCAAGTTAAAAGAAGCTTAATTGGTCAGATTTAGGTATGTTGCCCAAAGCACCTATACTATCGAGCATATCTATTGTAGATTTTGTCACACCACCACGCTTTTGTAGTTCCTCAATGGATATGAAATCCCCTTGATGTACTGCATTGTATAAGCCATCAGCGACACTTCCACCTATACCATTTATGGCTGAAAAAGGAATCCTAAGTTTGCCATCTTCTATGATGTACTTATGCGAATCGGACTTCATTAAGTCTACTGGTAAGAACTCTATACCTCTAGCCATCATTTCATTAACTTGCATTAGCATTTCCATAGAATTCGTTTCTTTAGCGGTTCTGTCATTGCCCTTGTTTATTAGTTCGTTCAACTTTTCTTTAACGAACTTGTGACCTTTCATAACTATTTCGGCATCTAAATCGCCACCACGAACGGTAAAAACAGTAGCATAGAACTCTTTAGGATAATATATTTTATACCAACCAAGCTTTACTGCCGATATTACATATGCTGCAGCGTGTGCTTTAGGGAACATATACTTTATCTTTAAGCAACTGTCTATATACCATTGTGGGACGTTGTGTTCAAGCATAGTCTGTTTCATTTCGTCCGTCAAGAGTTTTGAAGCGTTACCCTTACGAGTAATCTCCATAATCCTAAAGGATAGGTTTGGTTCTACACCATGATATATTAAGTACGTCATAATGCTATCACGAGTACCTATAACCTCACTGATGGTACATACACCATTTTTAATTAGGTCTTGAGCGTTACCTAGCCAAACGTCCGTACCATGAGATAATCCAGATATTTGAAGAAGGTCACTAAAGTTTTTAGGTTGAGCATCTATTAACATTTGGCGTACGAATGAAGTTCCCATCTCTGGAAGTGCCAAAGTACCCGTTAGAACTCCGCCTATATCATCAGGAGTGATTCCAAGAGGTTCTGTAGAAGTAAATAGCTTGTATACTTGTGCATCGCTAGTGGGAACGTCTTTAATCTTAATGCCTGTCATATCCTCTAAATATTTGTATAGCGTAGGCACATCGTGACCGAGTTCATCTAACTTTAATATGGTATCGTGTAGCGAATGGAAGTCGAAGTGAGTAGTAATAATCTCCGAATTAGAATCATCGGCAGGGTGTTGAACGGGAGTAAAGTCGTAGACATCGTATCCCGATGGTACTACTACCATTCCACCAGGGTGTTGACCTGTAGTTCTTTTTACACCTGTACAGCCTTTAGCTAACCTATTCATTTCCGATTGACATAGAGTAATCCCCTTATCTTCAATGTAACCTTTAACGTAACCGTAGGCAGTTTTTTCAGCTACCGTGGATACCGTTCCAGCCTTAAAGACATGGTCTTTACCGAAAAGTTCTTCAGTGTACCTATGAGCATAAAATTGATACTCTCCTGAAAAGTTTAGGTCTATATCAGGAGCTTTATCACCGTTAAAGCCTAGGAAAGTTTCAAATGGTATATCGTGACCATCTCTATGGTATTCTGTTCCACACTTTGGACACTTCTTAGGTGGCAAATCGAAGCCCGAACCTACAGAGCCATCTGTTATAAATTCGCTGTTCTTACAGTTAGGACATACATAATGTGGCACTAAAGAGTTGACCTCTGATATACCTGCCATATTTGCTACAAATGATGAGCCTACTGAACCCCTTGAGCCTACTAAGTAGCCATGTTCTTCAGAGTTGTATACTAACTTTTGAGCTATCATGTAAAGA
Source organism: Ruminococcus sp. (assembly GCA_021200215.1). Lineage (GTDB taxonomy): Bacteria > Bacillota > Clostridia > Oscillospirales > Ruminococcaceae > UBA5884. The sequence continues at coordinate 13,253 of JAJQGV010000104.1, forward strand.
ACTGCGAATCCGTTCTTGATTATAGAGGTAAGTTCTCTGTCGAGGCGTTTTTCAACTATTTCTGGTAGAGGGTCACCGTAGATATCCTTTGCACGTTGCATAGTTATGCGTTTTAAATCATCCTCAGCACCATCTATGTTAGGAGTAAACGTTCCATTTGGGATAGGATTTATACATTCAATAGCATCTGCAATAAGATTAGTATTAGTCACTACTATTTCCATAGCCTTATCGCTACCAAGATATTCAAACTCTTTTAACATCTCATCGGTAGTTCTAAAGTACAGTGGTGGTTGATTGTCAGAATTCTTAAACTTTAGATTGTTCTGTAGTATTGCTCTATATATAGCGTCCTTGGGGTCTATGAAATGTACATCGCAAGTTGCCACCACTGGAATATCTAACTCGTCGCCTAAAGCTACTATAGTTCTGTTTAAATCCTTTAAAGAGTCTTGATTAGATACGTTACCATCTTCTACTAAAAATTGATTATTCCCTAGAGGTTGAATCTCTAAATAGTCATAGAACTTAGCTAGATGCACCAATTCTTCATGAGATTTACCCTCTACTAGAGCCGTAAAAAGTTCCCCCGATTCACAAGCACTTCCGAATATTAAACCCTCTCTGTACTCTTCTAGTTTAGACTTTGGCATTATAGGTTTCTTATAGAAGTATTCTAAGTTCGACATAGATACTAACTTATATAGATTCTTTAATCCTGTATTATTCTTAACCAATATTATTTGATGGTATGTGGGTCTTTTTTTAATAGGCATATCTTTTTCAAGCTTAGCTAAGTCACCTAATGTGGATATTCCATCGTTTTGAGTAGCTAACTTAATAAGTTCCATATATACTTTAGCGAGCATATATGCATCATCAGAGGCTCGGTGGTGATTAAACTTTCCTAACTTAAAATACTTAGCAAGATAGTTCAACTTATACCTTGCAATCTGAGTAACTACGCATTGTGCCAATACTAGCGTATCGATGTATGTGTAATCTTTCTTAATACCAACCCTTGCACAAGAGTTATTAATCATAGTAGTATCGAAACTAGCGTTATGTGCCACTAGTACAGGATTTTCTCCACAAAACTTGAAGAAGCTTTCTAGAGCCTCTTTAGTTTTAGGAGCATCTTTAACCATATCGTTAGATATACCAGTAAGTTTTACAACATTACTAGAAATATCTTTTTCTGGATTTACAAACGTATTAAACTGTTCAATAACTTGCATATTCTTTAACTTTACTGCACCTATTTCGGTCAATCTGTCATCTGTGAAGTTTAATCCTGTAGTTTCAACATCGAATATTATTATTTCGTCATTAAAGTTTCTGTCATCGAGCTTGTTTATAATGGTCAATGGGTCTAAGTCATTTACTACGTAAGCCTCGCAACCGTAGATAACCTTAAAATCTTTAGTTTTAAGTTTTTTCCAAGTATTCATAGCATCAGGAAAAGATTGCAAATTGCCGTGGTCTGTAATGGCTATAGCCTTATGACCCCAATCGAAAGCTCTTTCTACTAAGGTAGATGCAGGAGTTAAAGCGTCCATAGATGACATTATCGTGTGATTATGTAACTCCACACGCTTAACCTTAGAACTATCTGAGCGTTCATTTTTCTGTGTAACCGATACGTTTCTAGGCTCTAATACGTAACCCTTATTATAGGTATCGAACTTTATCTTTCCGTTTACTAGTATAGTGAGTCCTACCTTTATGGAATCCATACTAGTAATATCATCTCTATCCTTGTTTAAGAACTTTTTACACGTAACGCTATTGGTGTAGTCTGTAATATCGAAAGAGAATATTATAGAACCGTTCCTAGTTTCTGATTTTTCTATATTTATTACATCACCGCATACTATTACGTTTTCATCTATATGGTTGTAAGCCTCGTTTATGGATATAGGTTTTCCTTTAATATCCTTGCCGAACAGTAAAGACTTACTGTTGCTATTATAGTCTATGTGATACTCTACACTACTTGGAACACTTTCAACCTTTTTAAGAGGTTCAGCTGTATGTTTAGGTTCTTGCACTGAAATATACTCTTTAGCTTTAACTTCGTTCTGCCTTTGATATTCTTCATACTCCAACCTGTTAAAATCATCTAATAGTTTTACTTTAAGTTTTATGTTAAACTCACTTTGAATAAGTTGAGAAAGTTTCTCTTGAAATCTTTCACGTTGTAAGAAATCTATACCACCACGCTTTAACTTAATAGTGAGTTCATCTCCGTTTTGGATTATATCGCAACCGTTACAGTACCCATTGATAGTTCTAACCTGCATACGCAACTTGTTAATAAGTTCATGACAGTATTCTATCGTAAAGGTATCTGTAGGATATTTGCAATCCAACCAAAAAAGATTAGTCTGTTTGTAGGTAGTACAGAACAATGTAGTTAGATTCTCTATAGAACTGCATAGCACAGGATTCTTGTATCTTGCTTGAACTACCATAGTAGTATAATCATGATTATATTCAAAGTTTAGAATCTCTCCGCAAGCCACATCGTTTGGAAGTTGCCACTCTTTAAAAAATTCACCTATTTTCAAAGAAATATCACCGCTTTCTTTAGTTATTCTATATACTATTATAGACTTTTTATTTAACCTTTGCAATAGCGTTGCATAAGTATGGTAGATTTTAATCACATCTTTTGAATCTCTTCTAATAGAACGGATATAATTTCATCTTCAGAAACCGTCTTTATAATTTCACCTTTCTTAAAGATTACAGCAGAGCCATCACCACCAGCGACTCCAATATCAGCCTCTTTGCCCTCACCGATACCATTCACGATGCAACCCATAATAGCCACTTTAATATTCTTATCGACGTCCTTAAGAGCGTTTTCCACCTTATTAGCTAAGCCTATGAGGTCTATACGAGTTCTACCGCACGTTGGACATGATACGAATTGAATACCCTTTCTCATATCTATAGCCTTTAAGATATCTATACCTGCTGAAACTTCCTTAATAGGATTGTCTGTTAAAGAAACTCTAATAGTTTCACCTATGCCATCTAATAATAGAGAACCTATGCCTATAGATGATTTAATCAAGCCCATGCGTTCAGTACCTGCTTCAGTGACTCCTAAGTGCAGAGGATAGTTACACCTTTCAGCCATCAGTCGATATGCCTTAACCATAGTATCCACCGTAGATGACTTTATTGAAATGACTATATCATTAAAGTCGCAGTGTTCTAAGATTCTAACATGGTTTAAAGCACTCTCCACAAGAGCTTCTGGTGTTGGTGAACCATACTTAGCTAAGATATCTTTTTCTACCGAACCAGAGTTTACACCTATTCTAATAGGAACGTTCTTACTCTTACAAGCCGATACTACTGCTTTAACTCTGTCTAAATCGCCAATATTTCCAGGGTTTATTCTAACCTTATCTATGCCCATAGCTACGCTTTCTATAGCCAATCTGTAGTCGAAATGGATATCTGCAACCAAAGGTATAGATATCTTATTCTTAATGGCAGGAATCAACTTTAGAGCATCTTTGTTAGGTATAGAGGCTCTAACTATTTCACAGCCTGTCTTTTCAAGTTCCATAGCTTGATGTACACTGCCCTCTATATCATCGGAACGCTTATTCAACATAGATTGTATATATATATGCTTGCCATCTAATATGCAATTTCCTACTGTAACGGGTTTAATTTTTCTCATAATAAAAAAATCCTTTCCTAATATTTGGTGAATCGGTTCATGCTATAAACCATTAATAATAGATAGCATATAAACATAATGCTTATCCATTATTAGTAGTTCATAGTTACGGAACATCTAAAAAGATGTTCCGTACTAACATTGGTTAGAACTACAACCTTCTAATATCTTGAATGGTTACAAATATCATAAGAGCAAAGAATAACATTAAACCTATAGCGTGTATTAGACCCTCTTTTTCTCGTGGGATAGGTTTTCTTCTAATAGCCTCTACAACTAAGAAGAGTATCCTACCGCCATCTAGGGCAGGTAATGGAAGTAGATTAAAGATTCCTATGTTTATAGTTAAGAATGAACTTAGGCTCAATAGAGATGACCAATCTATTGAAAAACTTTCACCCTCGCTACTTGCATTAGAAGCCTCACTAATTGCAGATACTACTCCAACAGGCCCTGATAGGTCATCTACACCATACTTACCGCTTGCTAAGTCTATTAAAGATATCCAAATTAAGCGTCCAGTGGTTATGGTACTTCTAAAAGAGTAACTAAGTACAGTAATAGGATTCTTTGGAACTGCCTCCACAATAAAGTCGTATCGACTTTCAGCAAGTTTAAGTTCTTCAGTACCCGTATAGGTATCGTCTACCTTAACGTTGGTTTGAGTAGCCTCATCAAAGTAGTAGTTGTAGCTATAGTAAAACTTAACATTGTTTAAAGTAACCTTTTCACCATCTCTAAGCACCACCACAGTGAAGTTATTATCCTCGGTGTTGCCTATTTTGTAACTTAAATCCATATCGGTAAATACGTGCATACCGTTAATGGATATTATCTTATCGCCAATCTGCAAACCACTAGCTTGTGACGATGCCGTACTACTACGGAAGTCTTTTACCGTACATGATGGAATCTTATCCACCATTATGGTAGTTACTATCAAAATTAAGAAACCTAGTATAATGTTCATAGTAGCACCAGCTACCAATACGGCAAATCTTTTAGGAATAGATTTATTATTAAAGGCTCTTTGGTCGGTGCTGTTTTCGTCCTCACCTTCCATAGCACAGAATCCGCCAATAGGAAGTAATCTAAGGGAATATTCTGTTTCGTCCCCTTGATGTTTAAATATAACGGGTCCCATACCTATTGCGAACTTATTAACTTTAATGCCACATAACTTAGCGACTATAAAATGTCCAAACTCATGGATAGCTACTATTACACCAAAGACTATTATAGCTATTACTATACCAATAACGTTACTCATAAAAAACCTCCTTATGATTAATATTTCTACACATAAGCCTCTATCACATCTTAGATATCAACTCTTTAGCGAACTCTCTAGCAGATTTATCTGTACGGACTATATCGCCATAGCCAGTAGGCACTTTAAAGTCGAAATGTTTAATAGTATTTTTTACGACCTCAGCAATCTGTAGGAACTTAATCTGACCATTTAGAAAACTATATACGGCAACCTCATTAGATGCGTTGGCTATACATGGATACAACCCACCTACCGTGATAGCATCTATGCAAGCAGATAAGCACTCGAAAGTGTCGTAGTCGGGTTTTTCAAAGGTTAAAGTACCAAAGTCGGTTAAAGATAATCGTTTAGTAGGGCAATCCATACGGTTAGGATATAGTAGTGCATACTGTATAGGAATCTTCATATCTGGGAAACCTAGTTGACCTATTACAGAGTAGTCCTTGTATTCCACTGCAGAGTGTAACACGCTTTGTCTATGTATTACTATCTCAATTTGAGATGGTTCTAAATCGAACAGCCACTTAGCCTCAATAAACTCTAAGCCTTTGTTCATAAGCGTAGCAGAGTCTATGGTAATCTTACTGCCCATACTCCAATTAGGGTGGTTCAACGCTTGTGATACTGTAACGTTCTGTAGGTCTTGTTTAGTCTTGTTAAAGAAAGGCCCACCCGATGCTGTAAGTATAACCTTATTAAGCTGATTCCTATTGTTACCCTGCAAACACTGGAATATTGCAGAGTGTTCACTATCCACAGGATATATAGTAACGTTCTTACGTTTACAAGCGTCCATGACTATCTGTCCACCAGCTACTAAGGTTTCTTTGTTCGCTAAAGCTATGGGAGTACCTACTGCTATCGCAGAAAGTGTTGGAAGTAAGCCTACCATTCCAACTACTGAATTTAGCATAATCTCAGCAGATTTATCTACGGCAATCTCGCAAAGACCGTCCATGCCTGATAGTACCTTAGTGTTAGTATCTGCTAAGTTAGTTTTTAAATCCTTGTATAGAGTATCATCGTATATGCATACTAACTTAGGTTTAAACTCTCTTACTTGATTTTCTAAAGCCCGTATGTTTCTATTTCCTGCCAAACCAGTAACTCTTAGATTATGTTTTCTAGCAACCTCTAATGCTTGAGTTCCTATTGAACCCGTTGAACCTAACAATGAAAAACTTTCCAAAATAGAATGCCACCTTTCTGTTAAAAAAGGAGCTAAAACACTCTTTCAGCTCCTTTTAAATCGCTATGTTTATAATAGTTTGTAAAAACTATCTAGTAAATATACCAATGTAGTTAAGATATAAGTATACAAAAGGTACTACGAATAGAACACTATCGAAGCGGTCTAAAACCCCGCCATGACCAGGCATAATCTTACCGAAGTCTTTTATGTTGCACTGTCTTTTTATTAGCGATGCGGTTAAGTCGCCTATAGTTCCAATAATACCCGTAACCACACCCATAATAAATACAGATACATAGTTTACAGTTAAATCCATAGGGGCAAAGAATCTACTGTATACCAATGCGAATATACATAGTAGTATTCCATTGCTAAGCACACCGCCTATGAATCCTTCTACGGTTTTTTTAGGACTAATCTCTGGACATAGTTTATGCTTACCGCAGAAAGTACCTACAAAGTACGCACCAGAATCGGCTAGCCATGCAGAACATAAGGCTATTACCATGTATATAGTACCTAGTTGAGCATCTAAGTTCTTTAAGGATATCATACAGCACATGGGGAACGATACGAACCCACAACAACCTATCATAAATATTAATCTGTCAATGTTTAACTCTTTGTGCTTAAATATGTATACCGTAAATATTAAGAACACAAATATCATGCATACAGGGAATATTAATTCTAAGTACGTAAGTTTGCTATATAACAATATAGGAATCACAGCCACTAAACCATAGCACATATATACAAAAGTTTTGTGTCTACTGCAACCCTCGGCGTGAAATAGTTCATGGAGCATCATAACGCATACTACAGATACTGCTAGGTTTAACACAATGGTATCAGATAGTACCATTACTAGTATACCTATTGCAATGCCAATTCCAGAGGATATTAATCTAGTTGCCAAACGTTAAACACCTCCAAAACGTCTACTTCTTTTAGAAAATTCCGATATAGCCTTATCCAATTCAGACCTATTAAAGTCTGGCCAAAGAACGTCTGTAAAGTAGAACTCAGCGTAAGCACACTGCCAAAGCAAGAAGTTAGATATTCTGTACTCACCACTAGTACGAACTAGTAAATCTACCGATGGTGAATGTAACGTATATAGTTCATTTTGAAATCTATCCTCATCTATATCATCAATAGAGATTTCACCACTTTGAACCTTACTACATATACGTTTACAAGCATGGACTATATCATCACGACCGCCATAGTTTATAGCTAATAGCACAGTCATCTTGTTAAAGTGTTTAGAATCTTCTTCAAGGGCGAGCATATCCTCACGAATATCTGGAGTAAACATAGCCTTATCACCTAAGAAGATGAATCTAATCTCATGTTTAAAGTAGTTTCTAGCGTCAGCAATATACTGTTTAAAGAGTAGCATAATAGCATTTACTTCCTCTTTAGGGCGTTTCCAATTTTCAGTAGAAAACGCATAGAAAGATACATACTCAATGCCCAGCTCTCTGCAATAGGTAACAATATCTTTAAACGTTTTGCCACCCTCATTGTGACCCAACGAACGAGGTAGAAGTCTTTTCTTAGCCCACCTACCGTTGCCGTCCATAATGAACGCAATGTGCTTAGGTAGTTGAATAGATGCACCATCGGGTTGAGCTTTATTTTTCACGATTGCCATACTAAAGCCTTTCTATTTTTAGAATTATTTAGCATCAATTCTGTCTAAGTTTTGCTTAGTACCGAACCAATGCCTATTTGCATAGTAACTATCTATAATAGAGGTAGCTACTATATACTCATAATCTCCTTTTCCTTAGCAGATACTATCGCATCGATATCGGAGCAGTAGTTGTCGGTAAGCTTTTGAATATCCTTTTCAGCGGACTTAACATCGTCCTCTGTAATGAGGCTATCCTTTTTCATCTTTTTAACCTTGTCTAAAGCGTCACGCCTAGAGTTTCTAACGTTTACCTTAGCTTCCTCACCATACTTTTTTACGTCCTTGCAGAGTTCCTTACGTTTTTCTTCGGTAAGTTTTGGGAACACTAAACGTATAACCGTGCCATCATTGGTAGGGTTTATGCCTATGTCAGATTTTTGTATTGCTTTCTCTATGGAATGTAGTACCGACTTATCAAAAGGTGTAATACTTAAGATTCTAGCCTCGGTTACCGATACAGATGCTAGTTGGTTTATAGGCATAGATGCTCCGTAGTAGTCTACAGAGATTTTATTCAACACTGCAGGATTTGCTCTGCCAGCCTTAATCTCTTTAAACTCTTTTTCAAGGTTAGCGATAGTTTTTTCCATCTTTTCCTTAGCGATTTTAATCTGTTCTTTCATACTTAAATTAATCCTCCTTAACGATTGTGCCTATACTCATATCGAATAAGGCATTGTAGATATTTTCGGGGTTACTCATATCGAATACGAATATGGGTAGATTCTGTTCACGGCAGAGTGTTACGGCAGTAATATCCATAACGGCTAATTGTTTCTGTATTACTTCACTAAATGTAAGCTGTTGATACTTAACCGCATCGGGATACTTGTTAGGGTCTTTGTCATACACACCGTCTACCATAGTAGCCTTAAAGAATATGTCTGCTTCAACCTCTATGCCTCTAATGGCAGCAGCGGTATCTGTAGAGAAGAATGGATTTCCAGAACCACATACAAATATTACTACACTACCCTTTTCTAAGTGACTTACTGCCTTTTCTTTAGTGTAGTATTCAGCGACCTTTTCCATGGGGAAAGCAGATAGCACTCTGCACTTAATACCAACACGTTTTAGGGCATCGGATAGTACTAAACCGTTCATAGCTGTAGCCAACATACCGACATTATCAGCAATAGCTCTGTCCATATTCTCACTAGAGCGACCACGCCAAAAGTTTCCGCCACCCACTACTATAGCAATTTGTACTCCTGCATCGGAGCATTTTTTTACAGTATTAGCGATATTTTCAAGAACGCTATTATCAAAACCTGTCTTTTTTGAACCTGCTAAAGCCTCACCACTGATTTTAAGCAAGATTCTTTTGTAATTAGGTTTCAAAGAAAAACACCTCACAATAATTTTTTATACTTAATATTGTACACTAATTTTAGTAGATTGTAAAGTATATTTTTAGGGGAAATTAAAAAAATATTATATCTAGGGAACGATTTACTAAAAAAGGCACATAGGCTGTTACCTATGCACCTTAATACCATAATATTATTACTAATGATTACTTAATCATGCTGTTTACTTCATCAGCGAAATTATCTTCTTTCTTTTGAATACCCTCGCCTCTTTCATAGCGAACGTAGTCAGAAACTGTAATAGTAGTACCTAACTCCTTAGCTACGCCTTGAACGTACTTGCCAACGGATATCTTATCATCTTTAACGAAAGCTTGTTCTAGTAAGCAGTTTTCGGTATAGAACTTGCTAACCTTACCATCGACTATTTTAGCCTTAACTTGGTCAGGCTTGTTAGCCATCTTAGGGTCTTCAGCCATTTGAGATAGCATAATCTTCTTTTCTTCCTCGATAACTGTAGCAGGAACGCTCTCCTTATTTAGATAAGTAGGGTTCATAGAGGTTATCTGCATACAAACGTCCTTACCGCAAGTGATTAACTTTTCATCGGTAGCATTAGCAGTAGTATCTAGCTTAACCATAACGGCAAATTGACCATCACCATGAACGTATGATACTAAAGTACCTTCCATTCTAACGAAGCGTCTAATCTGCATATTTTCACGAATCTTAAGGAATAGTTCATCGTAGACTTCCTTAACGGTCTTGTCAGAACCAGACATAGTAGTAGCGTTTAGAGTATCTACATCGGCTGGATTAGTATCTATAATAGTCTTAGCTACGCCATTAACAAAGGCTTTAAAGTCATCATTTTTAGCAACAAAGTCAGTTTCAGAGTTTACTTCTAATACTACACCAACGTTACCATCTACAACAGCAGTAACTATACCCTCAGCGGCAACTCTACCAGACTTCTTAGCTTGAGTAGCTAAACCTTTTTCTCTTAAAATCTTTATAGCCTCTTCAACGTCACCATTGGTTTCAGTTAAAGCTCTTTTGCAATCCATGATGCCTACGCCAGTTCTTTCCTTAAGGGCAGATACATCTTTAGCAGTAAAATTAGCCATTTAAAAAATCCTCCAATACATAGAATATCTATACTTCGGAACGTCAAAAAGGTAGTTGGCGTTCCGATATCAAAAAATAGTACTTATTTATTATTCAGCAGTCTGCTCAACAGGAACTTGTTCAGTAGATTCAGCATTTTCTTGTTGACCTTGTCTGCCCTCGATTATAGCATTAGCAATAGTACCAGCTATTAACTTAACTGCTCTAATAGCGTCATCGTTACCAGGGATAACATAGTCTACCTCATCAGGGTCACAGTTAGTGTCCACAATAGCAACTATAGGAATATTTAACCTTTTAGCCTCAGCAACGGCAATTTTTTCCTTTCTAGGGTCAACGATAAATAAAGCTCCAGGGAGTTCTTTCATATTCTTAATACCGCCCATGAACTTTTCGAGCTTTTCAATCTCAAGTTCAAGCTTAACGACTTCCTTCTTAGGTAGAAGGTCGAAAGTACCCTCTTCTTTCATTTTGTAGAGTCTTTCAAGTCTAGCTATTCTCTGTTGGATAGTTTTAAAGTTAGTCATCATACCGCCGAGCCATCTAGCGTTTACGTAATGAGCGTCAGCACGAAGTGCTTCTTCCTTAATGGAATCACCTGCTTGTTTCTTAGTACCTACGAATAGTACGCTCTTACCCTCAGCAGAGATATCACGAATAAACATATAAGCCTCTTCTAACTTTTTAACGGTCTTTTGAAGGTCTATGATGTATATGCCGTTTCTTTCAGTAAAGATGTATTGAGCCATCTTTGGATTCCATCTTCTAGTTTGGTGACCAAAATGTACACCAGCCTCAAGAAGTTGTTTCATTGATACTACATTTGCCATAGTATTTTCCTCCTAATTGGTTTAATAAATTTAAATTTCCACCGCTCGACTTAACTTATGACCTAAATTGGAAATACATTACCAACCAACCAATCATAAAAGTGCAAACGTGCGAACTACATCATTAATTATATCACATAATACCATAATATGTCTATAGGCATATTATACAACGTTATGTGAAAAATTTGTGCAAAAGTTGATGTTTTTCACTACTTTCTTCGTAAACTACATCTTTAACCGATACTAAGATGGTTTCTTCACCTACTAAATGTATCTGACTACAGTCTATAGTAATATCGTTCTGCTTACCTAATATTCCAAACAGTCTTTCACGTCCGTATATTATGAACGTCATAACCGAGTTATCTTCTGTATTGAAGCGAATATCATCTATAAATCCTAGACGTTCACCATTGTATATGTTTATAACCTCCTTGCTACGTAAATCTCTTAGAGTACATTCCAAGCAAAACCACTCCCAAATAGATATATAGAATGCGGTCATACCTAAGCAGTATGACCGTATTACCATTATATGTACTATAGTAAATCAATAGAACTAACTAATATCAACGTGACGTATATTACTTCTTTTTACCTATAAGCTTACTTACTACCATAGCCACTACTAAGCAACCCGCAACTATAGCTAATATTAGTATTAAGTTTATATTTCTGTCATCACCAGTGGCAGGAGATGTCACTGCTAACAACGAAAGCATATTTAATAGTTTCATCATATGTTATATATCCCCTTTCTAAAATCTTAATCGATTTTAATATACATATTAATATTATAATCTTAGAAACTGGATATGTCAAGGTTTATATGATGAAATTTTCTACGCTTTTTCACAAGTTCTCTTGCTCTTAGAATGGTTAATCTGAGCAATGACCATGACGACATTCATGACCTTCCCCATGATGTTCTTCCTTATGATGGCTACACTCGACGTATGGTAAGTATAATAGGGTCTTTTTCGTCCTTATCCATCGCTGGGATAAACTCTAGCGTCTGTGGAAATCGACAGATTGTTCTGCACTTGATTGGTCTTGACATTCTATCGCCTCTTTTCATTGGTGTGTTCTAACAGAACAGAAGTAACTATCGTTCTGCTATTGTTTTAATTATAGCATAGTTTATGACATATGTTAAGAACTTTTTTGACATATGCCATAAAAATATCATATGGTGTGCAATGACGGAAAACATGATATAATCATTAAAACCAACTTATAAGATATCCATTATCTAAGGATATTGAAGATTGTAGTTGATACCATTGACTTTTTATCGAATAGATGATATTATAACTGTATAAGATATCTAATGGAAAGGAAGATTGTTATGGAACTAAGTGAAAGTATCCGAAATAGAAGAAGTATCCGAAAGTTTACCGATGAACCTATATCTAAAGAGGATTTAAGGGACATAGTTCAAGCTGGTATGAATGCTCCTAGTGGTTGCAATGCACAGTGTTGGAAGTTTATAGTCTTAACTAATAAATCTAAAATAGATGAGGTCGCTAACGCTTTAGAAAAAGCTACTAGAACGTTCTATGCATCTGTTGGTGCTACCGATGAATTAATAGAAAGTCGTGTAAAGTTGACCACATTCTTTAAGAAAGCTCCAGCTGTGATATTCGTATTTAAAACCGATATGCAATATCATGATAGTAGGGTAACTGAAATATTTACAAACCATCTAGGGTACTCTCATGAGAAGATGATAGATGCTATGGGTAACCCTGAGATACTATCTATTGGAGCGTGTGTTCAAAATATGCTACTTACCATACATGAAAAAGGTTTAGGTGCGTGTTGGCAATGCGACCCAGTACTATTTGGTGACGATATCTGTAAGGTGCTTAATGTGACCAACGCAAGATTATCCAGCGTAATACCCGTTGGAGTACCTGCTCAAACTCCTAGAGAGAAAAGGTTAAAATCTTTTGATGATGTTTGTACTATAATGTAGCATAGTTGCGTGTGACTCTAGTTTTGATTATTTTGCTAGTAACAATCTAGGAATGTAAACTACAAGGAGGCTTAAATCGATATGAATTTCGATTCAAAAAAAATTGCTCAAGAAACCGTCGATATTATAAAGCATGGCGGTTACAAAGAATATGTTTTTAACAAAGATATATCTAAGGCTATACTATATACACCCTTAGAACTTGAAAGTATGTCTGTAAGTATACCTACAGATGTTCCTAACGCTAAGATTACTCTATACAACGAGGATACTTGCCAATGTGCTAGAAAGTTTTTATGTGATGGATATACTTGCATATTAAACTTTGCATCTGCAAAGCACGTAGGCGGTGGATTCCTTAACGGTGCTATGGCTCAAGAAGAGGCTATCTGTAGGAACTCTTCCCTATATGCCTCTATAAGTAGTAACGATGCTAAGGGTTACTACGAATATAACAACCGTACTGATGAAGAACTATACTCCGATTACATTATATTCTCTCCATGTGTAGAAGTATTTCGTGACGGAAGAGGACGACTATTAGACTATCCATATCCTATTACTATATCTGCAATAACATCACCTGCGGTAAACGTACATAGAGCTAAACATTACAGTGAAGCAGATATCTCTAAGTGCATGACTCAACGTGCAGAGTATATACTAAAGGTTGCTGTATGTAATCAAGTTAAGAATATAGTGTTAGGTGCATGGGGTTGTGGAGTCTTTGGAAACTCTCCTACAGATGTTTCTAATATTTTTAAGTATCTACTGTTTGAAAAAGGTTATGCTAAGTGTTTCAACAATGTATCATTTGCGATATATGGTTTAAACTTAGAGAACTATACAGCGTTTAAAAACACTTTCGATTCAATGTTAGGAAAGATGCCATAAGAACTAAAGACGGATTAAAAATCCGTCTTTAGTTTTATAATTAACTATCTTCGATGTTTTTTTGTTTTAGAGTTCTTTTTCTTCTTCTTTTTCTTACGTTTATACTTCTGTGGATTGTTTTTCCTATCCTTTAGGTATAGAATTAAAGATAGTATGGTTAATAGTATGACTAAACCACCAATCGTTCCAAATATAATCTTTTTATCTACGGGTTGTTGAGCTACTTCCTCATCGTCGATATCGTCGTTTACTACTGCATACTCTTTGCTAACGGCAGGTACTACGAAATCATCTTTAGTTTGAAAGTTTATCATTTTAGCAGTGGCATACTCTTGAGCAGTGGAATCCTCGTCACCCACTAGAGTAAAACCATCTACCATAGAGTATGTGCTGTATATATCGTTGTAGTCGAAACCGAAAGCCATATCGCCTATTTGAGTAAGTGAAGTAGGTAGTATGGCATACTTTAGATTACTACACGACAAGAAACATTTACTTCCTACAGAAAGCAGACCCTCATTAAAGGTTATATTGGCTAGATTCTTACACCCATAAAAGCCTTGATTTCCTATAGACATAACCGTTGAAGATATTACTACGGTCTGTAAGTTTTCGCATCTGTAGAAAGCACCACCCATAATCTTGCTAACACCATTTTGAATGACTACTCTAGTTATGTTAGTATTTAGAGCAAAGGCTTCACTACCGATTATATTAACGTTATATGGTATGGTTATAGAGCCACCTACACCTACATACTTGTAAAGGTAGTCACCAGCTATTGCGAATCCGTTAGTAGATTCATCTAACCAAATGGTATTAGAGAACGCATTGTTTCCTACATACTGTATTCCGTCATAAAAAGATATATTAGTTAGAGATGTACAGTTTGCAAAGGCAGAATCATATATAGTTTTTAAAGATTCTGGCATAGTTAAATTAGTAAGTCCTTCTACGTCTTGGAATGCTGAATATGATATGGATACTATACCCTCTGGAATCTCCTCATCGAAAGAGTTTACTACGGGTTCGTATAGAGAAGTTTCATCGTTGTATACATACGAGTACTTATATGTTGGAAAATATCGGTAGTAAACACTGCCTATTATTATGTTTTCAGAGCTTTCTTTGCAAGTGTTGTAGTATGCAGTATCTTCAATAGCATACGCTCCCATAAAAGATAGTGTACTTGGCACAGATAAAGTTTCTAAACTTTTGCAACCACTAAAAGCGTGTTCCATGATGGCACTAATACCAGTATATTCAGCAGTAACGCCCTCTTTTAAAGTAGATACATACACCGAAACGGGATTGATTGCAATATTTTCTTCTTCCTCCTCGTCATCATCTTCAGCGATAGTTTCTTCAATATCGGTATTCTCTTCTTCTTCCTCTTCATCATCATAGGTAGTGGAGTAATAGCTATCATAGTCATAGTTGTAGGTATCATCTTCATAAGTAGTAACATCTTCTGTAGTAGTGTAACCGTAGTAATCGTAAGATGCAGTAGTATCATAAGTAGTGGAGTAGTAACTATTATAATCATAGGAGTTGTTAGCATCTTCGGAATAGTCAAAACTGTAACCGTTGTAACTATATGAATCCTCATCAGAAGTAGTAGCATCGGTAGTAACTAGATTGCCATAGTAGTCATAGGTATCACCATATAGGTTTTCGTCCTCAATATCTGTAGTAGATGTAACGTCCTGAAAAGTAACCGATTGTAGATTCTTACAGTTGCTAAATGCATACTCTCCTACCGTCTTAACGGTGCTAGGAATTACTATACTAATCAAACTAGAACAGTTTTGAAAAGCGTTCTCAGATATTGCAGTTACGGGATATCCATTTATCACCGATGGCATAGTATAGTAAGAAAAGTTCACAGTCTTATCATACCCAGTAATGGTAACTTGATTATTTTCTATAACGTAGGTTAGGTCGGTAAACACATCATCATCTGATACGATTTCGACAGAAGCATTTTCATCTATATCTATACCATATATGTAATCTCCATAACCGTCGCTGTCATTTGCACCATAGGAGTAGTTATCGCTGTAGTCATTGTAGCCATAATTGTAGTCATCTACACCAGCGAAAGCACCCGCCCAGATGGTATTAAAGTTAGAAGATATCATAGCCAATGTAACAACTAAAGATATTATAACTCGTTTATTAATCATTTTGAGATTCCTTTCACATACAAAATAGTGTGCGTGTATTAAAATCTTATTAGATAATATGTTCTAATAGATTACAATACTCTACTATTATAACTCTTTTTTTGACCATTTTCAAGATTTAATACAAAATATATATATATCTTTTTTATGGGATAAAAAATCCGAACGGTTTTACCGCTCGGATTTTTAACAAACCAATTTTAAGATTAATCTTCAATGTAGTCTAATTCAGAGTTATCAATCTTCTTCATAGGTTTCTTATTAAAGATATCATATATAATAGGTATTATGAATAGAGTAGTAAACGTAGCATATATCAAGCCACCTATAGTTACTATTGCAATAGGTTGCATCATGTCGCTACCCATACCGTTACCAACAGCCATCATTACTAAACCTAAGATGGTAGTAATAGCTGTCATCAATATAGGTCTTAAACGAGTGCTACCTGCCTCAATGATAGCTTCTTTCTTATCCATACCTTCTAATCTAAGTTGATTAATATAATCCACTAGCACTATACCGTTATTAACTACTATACCAGATAGCATTACGAATCCTATTACACTAATAACGCTTAAGTCCTTGCCCGTTATTAATAGACCTAAGAAACCACCTGTAAAGGCTAAAGGCATAGTAAACATTACTATGAATGGCGATTTTAACGATTGGAACTGTGCAACCATAATTAAATATATCAATAATATAGCTAATAGTAGCATCAATGCTAGTTGTTCCATAGCTTCCATAATAGTTTCATTTTCACCAGCGAACTCTACCTCATAGCCTTCTGGGACTTCATAGTCTTGCAAAACGTCTTGAGCGTCATTAGTTACTAAGCCTACGTTATAGCCATCGGCGATAGTACCCGTTACAGAGATATATCTAGTTTGATTCTCTCTACCAATAGATGATAGCGTAACACCATCTTCTACGGTAGCTATATCGGTAAGCTTTATCTCCTTAGTAGGAGTTTCAGTATTTTGGTCATCAGATAATAGCGAACTAGAGTCCTCATCATCTTGAGCATCATTATCTGTAACGGTAAACTTATGATTTTTAATGCTTTCTCTAGTAACCTCATCGGTAGATTCTTTATCTACTATAATATCAATGGTTTTGCCATCTAAAGAGATTTGTGTAGCTGTACTAGAAGTTGAAATCTCTCCTGCCAATTCCATGTATATTTGAGCCACTGTAAGACCATTTAACATAGCCTTTTCCTTATCAACAGTTATCTTTAACTGTGGTGATGGGTTTTCCATGCCATCATCGACTTCACCGACACCCTCTACAGTAGAAAGTATTTCAGATATATCTGTAGCTATAGTCTGTAAAGTATCTAATTCACTACCCTTAATGTTAATAGTTATTCCCGAACCGCCCAATGCAGATAAATCCATACTTGAACCACTAGCAGATAGTTCAAAGTCAGAATCTTCAAACATGGTATTAATTTGAGTAGCTATCTCTTGGCTAGTGCGTTTTTTATCTTCTTTTAGTATAACGTACATAGAAACTTCAGTTTCAGAAGTATCTCCGCCAATACCTAACGTAGATGCCATACCGCCCGATAGCATAGCTCCGATAGTGTCTACCTCTTCGATTTCATTTTGAATCTTTTCCATAACATCGTTAGAGGTTTCAATGGTTTCATCTAATATTGAACCATCTGGCATAGTTAAGCTTACCGAGATTTGAGTACTATCCATATCTGGCATAAATGAAACACCCCTAGATACAGCACCATATGCAGATATGCCTAACATTGCAACTACTAATATTAATGCTACTGCCTTTAGATTCAATACCTTTTCAAGAGCCTTAGCATATATGCCCCTAAGTCTATCGAATATAGGAGTCTTAACCTCTTTAACGGTGGTTAGCATTCTAGAGGTTAAAGCAGGTACTACCGTAAGAGATACTATTAAACTAGTTGTTAAAGAGTATGCTATGGTTAAAGCCATATCTACAAACAGAGTCTTAGTTAAACCCTCTACGAACACTATAGGAGCAAATACACATATAGTAGTTAGCGTAGATGACGTAATAGCTCCAGCTACTTGCTTAGCACCACTAACCGATGACTGTATGGCACTCTTGCCTAAATGCCTTATACGATACACGTTCTCGATAACTACTACCGAGTTATCTACAAGCATACCTACACCTATTGCTAAACCAGACAAGGATATTATATTCAATGATATTCCCGAAAAGTACATTAAGCCTATGGCAAATATTACACTTATTGGAATCGAACAAGCTACTATCAAGGTAGGACGCCAATCTTTTAAGAATAAGAATAGTACTATTATTGCAAATATTGCACCCTCTAAAAGGTTTTCAATTACAGAGTCTACTATTAAGTCTATATAGTCACCTTGATTCATTAACTGCACAAATGATATTGAACTATCTTCCTCAGAGATGCTTTCAAACTTATCTAATAAATTTTCTGCAACTTCAGCGGTAGAGTAACCGTTCTGTTTTTGAAAAGTAAGTATAATACCATCTTCACCGTCTACCGATGCATATATAGAATCCGAGTTGTCAGTTAAGAATACATCTGCAACGTCTTGTAATGTTATTGGGTCTAAGCCGTCTATATTCAAATCGAATAGTACAAGATTTTTTAACTCTTCCACGCTGTCAATCTTATCGCCCACTTTAATTAAATAGTCCACACCTTCTTCGGTAACATAACCTGCAGGCATAGAGAAGTTTTGAGCTTGTAGTATCTGAGATATCATATCTACGGTAATAGTATCCTCAACAGATGCACTGTCAAGAGCCTGTTCAACGGTATCGTCCCAACTATCCAACTGTTCGTCTAACTGTTCTTCTGCTGTATTTATGGCATCTAAACCGTCATTTAATTCTTTTCCAGTATCGTTTTTAGTCTTTTCAAGTTCAGCCTCGCCCTCATTTAATTGAGTTTTAGCGTCATCTAATTGGCTTGAGCCTTCTTCTAACTGCTCTTTAGCCTCATTTAGAGCTGTTTGACCTTCTAACGCTTGAGTTTTTGCAGCAAGTAGCTGTTCTTTACCACTAGCCACTTCAACCATAGCACTTTGAACCTCTTCTAACTTAGAAGATAGTTCATCTCTTTGAGCAGAAAGTTCTTCCTTAGCAGAGTTGATAGTGGATATTCCATCGTCAATTTCGGTAAGTTTAGATTGTATTGCAACTGCAAAAGAAGATAGGTCGGTTATTTGAGTAGGGTCTAAGTCTAACTGTTCAACTAGTTGCTTTAAAAGTAACATTTGAGATATAGGGTCTGTTGCAATAGATGAACCTATACCACTAACAGTACCTTCCATCATGGTTTCAATCTGATTGATAGCTTCATTCATAATTTGAGATTTAGCTAAGTTCAACTGTTCAAGTTGAGTATCCATTTGAGCGATAGCATCATCTATTTGAGCAATACCATCTATAAGTTGAGTTTCACCCTCAGTTAGGGCAAGTTCTGTTTCGTTTAGAGTCTTTTCACTAGCCTCAATTTCAGCCAAACCTTCAAGGAGTTCTTCTTCCTTAGCAGATAGTTCCTCTTGAGTATCAGCGAGTTTAATCTCATTCTTTAATATTTCAAACCTACTTTCGGTAATGGTTTGAGAGCCTTCAATCATGCCGTCATTAAACTGTTCAAGAGCTTCTTCTAACTCCATCTTACTTTCAGAGAGTTCTTCTTTAGCATCGTCTAACTGTTCTTTAGCGTCATCGAGCGTGTTAGATACACTCTGTTTTAACTTCTTGTTAATCTCATCTACCTTTTCTTGTCTAATTACAACGTTAATACTTTCCTCAAGAAGTCCCGATGCGGATACACTACCGACACCGTCAACGCTTTCAAGGGTAGGAATTAAAGTATCATTAGCATAGTCAGAAATCTCTTGAATGGACATACCATCTACACTAAGTGCAGATACCATAACAGGCATCATATCGGGGTTTAACTTCATAATTATTGGATTGCCTATCGAATCACTCCAAGATGATGCTATGGTATCCAAACTTTCACGCATATCTACGGTAATGGAGTCCATATTAGCATCGTCATTAAACTCTAATATTACTAAAGATACGTTTTCACTAGAGGTCGATGAGATATTGTTTATATTGTTCATAGATGCCATAGATTGTTCTATTGGTCTAGTAACGGTTTCTTCGACCTCTTCGGGACTAGCACCAACATATGTAGTCATAACTATGGCATAAGGTAGATTCATACTAGGTAGTAAGTCGGGAACCATCTTAGTAAATGACACTATTCCTAAGACCACTACAACTATTACACATACCAATACAGTAAAGGGTTTTTTTACACTAAATTTAGAAAACATTTCAGCTCACACGCCCATATAAGGGCGTTCTAACTCCTTTCTACTAATATTCCATTTTTTATAATCATTAGTTGGCGTTTAAACTCTTCTATGTAGATGTGCTTATTGTTAGGCTGTTTAATGGTTTTTATAACGGTTTTACCGCCAAGTGTGGATATTATCTCTAGGACGTTAATAATATCGTTTCGCTCAGAGTACTTAAATGTACTTGAATCTATTAATGTTATTAACATATCTATGACGTTTTTTATTTCATCAGTTCCAACTATTTGATTGAAAAAGTTTTCATTACCTCGCATAGTATCAAAGACATAGAAACACAACCTTTGATTATTATCCTTTTCCGTAAAGGTTATGGTACATTCTAACATTTCTAACGTAAGGTTAAATATATCGATATCCTTTTTTAATGAATGTTGTTTAATTCTGTCTATCATATCGTTCTTATAACCGCTCATAATCTCACGAATTAGGTCGTTCTTATCATCAAAGTATTGGTAGAAAGAACCTCTTGATATGTTGGCACTTTTAATAATCTTATTTATAGAAACTTCGTTTATTGGAACTCTTGAAAACTCACTCACAGCAGCATTTAAAATCCTTTCACGTTTTTCTATCGGAAGATTATAGAATCTTTGCTTAGGCATATATATCACCTCCTTAAATTTTCTCACAATAATGACACCCTGTCACGGTGACATCATGTCACTATTATACACTCTTTAAATATCTTTGTCAATGGATTATTTTTAAATATTTTAACACTCCCCCTATGACACACAAAAAAATAAAAACACTCTTTATTAGACTTTTAAAGAGTGTTTAAAAATTATTTTAACCATTTATAGGCTAAAGAAAAGCCAAGAGAGATTACTGTTGATGACGGTAACTGAACTACTCATTGTATTAGTAAAAACTTACAAAAACTCATACAGATTTACAACATAGTCTGAAGATTTTTCAATTAAATTTTCATATTATACAGAAGTTCATCGTTCTTGTTTTTGATACCCCTAAATGCTTTTTCGATTCTTTTTTCCGAATCAGGCTCATTTTCCTTATCGAGAAGTATAATAAGCCTGTAATTGAAATTCAGATCACCTGAATTTTTCATCTGGATGTCTGCAAACACCTTCGTAGAATTATCATTAGAAGATAAATCATCATTATTCAGCAAGTTCAGATTGCTTCTTTCTTTTATCCTCTTTATACAAATTAAGAGTTTCCTGATAATTATCAATTGGATTCGAATGACTTAATTCGTTCTTCCAGCTGTTCAATATCAGCCTGTAGCTCGTCATTATATGCTCTCCTTTGCTCAACAATAGCAAGGACAGATGAAACAACTTCAAATATATTTTTGCCACTTCTTGTTCTGTTTTTACATTCATTGGAGAACGCATTTATCAAAGTTCCAAGTGACTGTGGTGGAATGTAGGCGAGTAAATCCTGCAATGCTTTTAGTTCCTTACTACCATCACAAATTTCACTTCCACAAATACAAGTTCCTCTTTGCACAAGAAACTCAATTGTTCTTGCATGAATATCAGGAATACCTTTGTCAACCTTATCAGCATTTTTAAGAACTTCCAATGCATCAGATATAAGCTTTTTATAGAAGAATCTGTAGTTTTCTCGAAAAACAAATATAATATTGTCCGTAGAATTATCAATAAGTACATTATTCTTTTTTATTCGTGATTCCATACGTTTGCAATCAATTTGCAATCTTTCACCGTCTTCATTTCGAGCAATGATTTCGGTAAGTTTATAACACTCAGATTCAATATCTGGAAGTCGTGCTTCAATATCTTCTTACTTCCTCCTCTATATTTTTTTGATTTTATTGACCATATCTCTCTCGGAGTTTGCCTTCGAACTGATATTTTTACTTTCCTCAATAATAATCCTCGCCCTCATAAAGTCTTAAAACTCTACCACGTCTTTGGATATACTCTTTTGGGTTGGTAGTGCTCGTTAAAATAAATGCTGTTTTTATGCTTGGAATGTTTACACCTTCATCTAAGCATTTAATTGTAATTAACGCTTGTAATATTTTTCCCTCTGCAAATTGGTCTTTTATGATTTGTCTTTCCTCAATATCTTCTCTTGAGGTATACTGCGATACTCTCATATTAAGTTGATTTCCCAACAAATCTGTAACAGCATCTATCTGTCTGATTTCATCTTCATCAACAACCAATAAACAATCGCCCTTTATTTTGTTGATTGCGTTCTGAACAAAAGTTGATGAGTATGTAGCATTAGTGCATATAAAACAGAAGAATTCAGCCCCCCTTTGACGTTTAGCTTCTGCCGTCTTACTGCGTTTTCAAGACGTGTTTTCCAATCCTTCTGACTTGATGCACTGTAACCTATGATAAGTTCTGTTTTGATTTCAGGAAAGTCCAATACGATGATATTAGGTTCTGTATCGTTCCAGATTGTTTCAAACGCATTTTCGTTATTGGCAAAAAAATGTTGCTTAGTTTCGGGTTTTAACTTCTCATGCCATTCGGTAAGGACAGAATTAAGTGATACTTCTTCAGTATCACCAAATGTTTCCTTTAATACGTTTGAAACATAGCGTACGAGAGAATTTTTACCGTCATCAAGCAAAGCTTTTATTTTCCTAAGTTTATCAGCAAGTTCTTTGCTTGGCTCAGAAGCGTATATCTTGCTGAGTGTAAAAAGTAGATAATCTCTGGAATTTGTAATTGGCTTTTTCAGGCTGTTTATAAACTTAGTATCAGCCTTTGCAATTGTCTTGTCCGTATCGTAAATACTGCTCATTTCTCTTGAGCATTTAGGCAACGAGAGATACCATCTGTTTATTGCACCTACTATATAAGAGAAACTATTAAAACTCTTTTCTCTTTCATATACAAAGTCAGCAAAAAGCTCACTGAGTTGGCTTAAATATGCAGATTTTTCGTCATTCCAATCTTCCATTACAACCGAATATAATTCAGGTCTTTCATTGATAGCATTTAATAAATCTGCTGTTAGCCTTATCTCATTTCCGTTTTGCTTGAAAACAAGGTCTTTCTTCACTGCATTCAAAATAACGGCAATGTATATTGGAATAACACCTTTTTTTAATCCGATGCCATATTCGGGATTGGTAAGTGTATTATATAATTCCGAAAATGACTTCTCTCCAGTTTCAATCGTACTTCTGAAAAATTCCTTAATAGTGCTAAGTACATTTGTGAGATTGGCATCGGCAGGTTCTGTATTAAGGCTATATTTTTCCTCTGCACATACTAATATCCCCATCTGTACAAGAGAACTTCTCATAAATGAAACGTCCTGTCCAGACCCCTTTAAGCCTAAGCTCTCAGATATTTCATCACTTTCAAGAAGTGCAGTAAGAATCTTGGCTCTGCTGTTAATGGCAACACTCGGTAATTTATTCTTATTAAATGATTCGTTGTTTATAACAGGAGTTGCTGAGTAAATAGTTCTGCAAATTTCAGAAAGAAGTTCACTTAATTGAGATTTCCTTCTAATATTTACAGGTTTTCCCTCATAATAATACTGCGATTTTTTGAGTTCAGGAGAAATAAATGACATTGTAAAGTCGAAAACTATTTCACTGTAATCATCGAGATACAGTGAATACTCCTCAAACAGTATAGTGTCATCAGCTGATTCTTCACGAAGTTCTTTTATAGCTAAGTATTTTGCAAGCGAAGAAACAACAGTTGTTGCATAATTTGGAACAATTGTCATATGTCTTGCATTAGTAGAAATATTCCTGTATACATCTCTTGTAAAATCATCAAATGACTGGTTTGCAGAATTGAAAACAGCAAATACCTTTCCCGCAATCTCAAAGGAATAAACCTTATGTATATCAGAGGAATTCAATTCTTTTCTCAGTTCATTTTCAAAATAATCATACAGATAATCAGGTGTAATGAACTCCAGTTCACCTTTGGTATTGTCAACAAACTGTCTTAATGTATTTTTTTGATTGGAACTAAGGAAAGTAAAGAGTGTTCGCTCATTCTGTGCTACACGCTCTGAAAGACGTGGAAGTAAGAATGTAGTAACAGGGTGCAAAGGATAACAACCATCTATTACAAGTTCTTCTTTTCCTCAAAGCATAGATGAACCATTATACAGAGTATATAACGATGAGAAAACAGACTCATTTTCTACTTTAAATTTATTCCACATATATTCGGTTTTCTTGATTGTATGTGAAATTATCTCATACATTTGTGAGAGGTTATTTGTGAGATTGATATGCTCAAATCTTCCGGAGATACCTCTCCATCCGTCCACTTTATCTTTTGGGAGATTTATATAGCTGTATTAAGCACCCAAAGTTCAATAAGCTGAGAGAGAATCTCATAAATCGAAAATGTGTTAAACTGTTCAAGGAAGTCATCGGGACTATCGGGAACGTTCTGAGGGTCAGCGTGTTTTGCCATAATATATGCGATATTTTCAAATAACTCAAGACTCTCAATGCGGAGCGTTGACCTGTTCTCATCACCCTCGGTGACATCGGTTTGGAGTGATACAAAGTCCTTGTAAATATCACGTCCAAACTTCAAACGATAAAGGCGAGGAACTGCAGCACTTGCCTTGAAAGGGACATTGATTCCGTCAATCGTGATTGTTTTCTTGATAGCCATAATATGCCTCCTTATGACTTTGTGGTAATAGTTGTGGTTTTCGCCTTTACCAGTCCATTGGGAAGTGCCGCTGCTTTGAGTGAGAAGATTTCTGTTTTCACTTCTGTACTTTCCTCTGTGGTAGAACTTTCTGTCTTGGGTCTAAGGACTTCTCCAAGAATTTTAGTCGCAAAATCTGTAGTAATAAGTGCTCAAGGCTGCCTGTGTAACCTGCGTTGTTGTTGATAATGTAATATACAGTGTTATCTGCATAAAATCCCTCATTTTCGCCGTTGGCATCGATAGACAGCGAAACAGCACCCAGAAGTCTTGCAGGTTTTGCGAAGGTGGGAACGCCGGTCCTCACTCCACCCCGTAATCTTTGCCCAATGCACCTTATTCAAGCCAAATTTGACCTTGTTCTTTTTAAGTGCCATAATTTATACCTCCAATTCTATAGTATTTCACAAAGCTTTTCGCTCTCAATCGTAGGCAAAAGGCAATCCTGTTTCCATCATCATTTCATTGATTTCTTCATATGTCATGATAACTCCTTTTCAATCAACGATTCCAATAAATTCACTCCGTTTTGCTCTGCTGGAGCGATATGTGGCTTACCTGAAACTCTGCCATCGCCACGTTTAGCGTGTCTGTTTTCAAGTAAGTGTGCTAT
This sequence comes from Ruminococcus sp., assembly GCA_021200215.1. Classification (GTDB taxonomy): domain Bacteria; phylum Bacillota; class Clostridia; order Oscillospirales; family Ruminococcaceae; genus UBA5884. The sequence goes on from JAJQGV010000104.1 coordinate 39,099, forward strand.
CTGATAGCGATTTTTGGAATGAACCGTCATTGTCAGCGAGTGGCTGTTTTCGGATATTTTCTTCGTTGTCCAGCTTTTCGCATACGTTCCTGTATCTTTCAGAGCATTTGCGGAAATCTCATTTTTTATAGATGTTGCAGTCTTACGAACGGCTTTTTTCATAGTGGAATCTACTAAATCTGCATATTCCGTTAAGCCTTTCATAATTTCGGTGGTCATATCGTCAATAGAAGTCATCATGCACACCCGCCTTTTTCGTATCTGCTACGATTTTCATGTAGTCAAGCGATTGTATACAACATAGTCTGCTGAGTGGGTTCCTCATTTAACTCGTTGGCCTGCAAGGAATCCGACTTGTCCTGTCATGGAAAACAATTCGTTGAGTTGCTTGAAAGAACGTCCCTATCTGTCGGCTATCCGGTAATATTTAAAGTCACTAAATGCCATAACTTTGTTGCTAGGTTCAAATTCAAGCACAAATGACGGAATATCGAAAGCAGAATCATTAAGTAACTCCTCAGAAACCTTAATCGCAGTGCCAAGTTTATAAGAACCGATGATTGTCTGTCCGAAAGTGTCATCTCCAAGGTCTACCACTGTATTTTCGAGAGCGTCATACTTTGCAGAGTCTTCCTTGGAAAGTAAACTGCTGTCATTTCGCTTAGAATTGCGGCGATACAATCAATTTTCATTGTAACTTTGCCCTTGTGACTTTTGAGCATTGCATAAATCTGCGATGTTGCGAACACATCACCACCTGGTGAGTTGAGCCACACGGTGAGATTTCTATGAACTTTTGCAAGTTCATCACGGAAAAGTGCGGGTGTAATCTCATCTCCAAGCCATGTATATCAGACGGTTTTTATCGTCACGGTCAGGGCATAAGTGGATACAAGCCGATGACATCGCCTCGGAAAGTACTCTCACACAGGCATACACCATCGTATATTGTAAAACTGTGCAGTTGGTAACTCGCTTGCCACTGTCACTTCTTCTGAAAAAATAGCTGTATGATGGGCTATCATAGCTGTTTGTCGGCTTGTCCCGTAAACGAAACAGTCCGCTGAAAATTCCCATGAACATCACTCCTTTCGTTGACTTTTTCAATGGGCGTATGATATAATATAGAAAACTGGTAGTTGCCAGTAAATCGGAATTTACGGAGGTATATTTTATGGCAGAGTTTGGAATTGTAAAGTCTAATTATTTCTCTTTTGAGAAGTATAAACAGCTTGTTGATAAATATTACGAGAATGATCCTCGTGAAATAAATTTTCAAAACAGAGTTATTCTAACATTGTTAGATAAAATTTTTATTAACGATGAGAAGATCTGGATTGTAGATGTTTCAACACAATTTAAGAATAGAGAGTCAGAACAGCATACACGTGAAATGTATGCAAATGATTACACGCCAGACTTACTTATTGTCAAAAAATGGAAGTATAATAATATAAATAAACCTTCGGAAGATTATTTAGC
>JAJQGV010000012.1 GCA_021200215.1 Ruminococcus sp.
TTTGAACAATGAAAATTCCACATAGATATGTGAATACAACGCATACTATATTTTCATTAATTATATTTTAATTCTGTTCAGCAGAAGAAACAAGAGAATTAACAATAAAACTGTTCTACTCAAAATTAAGTGAAAGAGGATTTAAGAATAAATAAAGCCGTAGTAAATGTTTTTCAAGAGAACTCGAAACCTTAAAATGAAGTATTTGTAGATGTCTATAATCATTTTGGATTGGTTAAAAATAAAACTAGTGATTTTCTGCTAAGTCTTGTTGATTTCCTTTAAATACTTCTTTAGCCACTTCCTACTGTGTACACAGTTGACATAACAAGTAAAATGTGATATACTACAAAAAGTATGTGTTTAGTAACTACGTAGTCAAACTATAAGAACCGTAGGATTCACGAAGTTAGCTAGTTGATACTTACATCATTGAGTGTATTGAGCAAGGAGTCTAGTCTCTATGTGTAGCATAGTCAGTGAGAGTAGGTCATATATGCTATACTATATAACGGTTTTGTATTACTCTTAGATATAATAAAGGAAACAGGTGAAATATAGTTATGAAAATAGTTATCATTGGTAGCGGAAAGGTTGGAAGTAGACTTTCACATAGCCTTTCCAAGGAAGGCCACGATATAACCATTATAGACTGCAATGATGAAGCTTTAAAAAAAATACAAGATACTCAAGACGTTATGTGTATAGTAGGCAATGGTGCAGATGTAGATACTCAATTAGAAGCGTCTGTTGATAAAACAGGGTTATTAATTGCTACTACTCCACACGATGAGCTTAATATACTATGCTGTCTTATTGCTAAACGTTTAGGAGCTAAAAAAACCATATCCAGAGTTAGAACTCCAATATATCATAAACAGATAGATTTAATTAAAGATGATTTGCATCTTTCGATGGTAATCAATCCAGAGTATACTACTGCTAATGAGATTCTTAGAGTATTAGTATTTCCTCCAGCGGCAAAGTTGGAAATATTCGCTAAAGGTAGATTTGAACTAGTAGAGTACAAACTATTGGAAAACTCTAACATAGTAGGAAAAAGTCTAGCAAATATATATAAACATAATAAGATTAAATGTCTTATATGCACAGTAGAACGTGACAATAAGATATACATTCCCAGTGGTGACTTTATATTACAAGCCAATGATAAGATTAATATTTCCGCATCACATAGAGAGTTAGAAAAGTTTTTTAAAAGTTTAGGCTCTACTAAAACTAAGGTGAAAAACGTTATGATAGTTGGTGGTGGAAGAATATGTTACTACCTTACCAATCAACTATTAGCTATGGGTATGAGAGTTAAAATATTTGAAATAAGTTTGGAAAAATGCAAAGAGTTAGCAGAAAAACTCCCCAAAGCAACTATAATTCATGGCGATGGTACAGACCAAGAACTCCTTATGGAAGAAGGTCTTAATGAGGTCGATGCATTCGTTTCGCTTACTGGTATAGATGAGGAAAATATAATCATGTCACTATACGTTCAAAATAACTCCAAAGCTAAGATAATAACTAAGATTAATAGAGATAGTTACCATGAAATAACCTCTCAACTAGGTTTAGACTGCGTTCTATCGCCAAAAGATTTAACGGTTAGCAGTATTTTAAGTTACGTTAGGTCTTTGGATAATACTAATAGTAATATTGAGGCTTTGTATCATATTGTAGGCAATAAAGCCGAAGCAATAGAGTTTCGTATTAGAAATGATATACCACATCTTATAGGAATTCCACTTAGAAACGTTACACTAAAAAAGAATATATTAATAGGTGGTATTATTAGAAAACGTGAACCCATCATTCCAGATGGAAATACTAGTATACAAATAGGTGATACTGTAATAGTAATCTGTAAAGATTACCACTTTTCAGATATCACAGATATCTTAGATTAATCAGTAGGTGTAAATATGAATAAGTTTGTAGTATTTCATTATCTATCCAAAATAATGCTAGTAGGTTCTGTCATATTTCTTTTACCTTGTGCAGTCAGTCTGTACTATGGTGAAATAGATTGTGCTATTTCATTCTTAACCGTTGCATTAACTGTAGCAATAATTTCCACACCGTTAGCCATAATTAAACCGAAGAATAAACAGATGTATACTCGTGAGGGTTTAGTAATAGTAGCTCTTATGTGGGTAATATATCCCATAGTTGGAGCTATACCGTTCTATATCAGTGGAGAGATTCCAAGCCTTGTAGATGCAATCTTTGAAAGTATGTCAGGATTTACTACTACTGGTTCTACTATCTTAAAGGACATAGAAAATCTTTCTAAAGGTATGTTATTTTGGCGTAGTTTTACTCACTGGATTGGTGGCATGGGAGTTTTAGTATTTGCTATTGCTATACTACCATCATCTAATGATTCAATGTGCCTTATGCGTGCAGAATGTGCTGGCCCTCAAGTGAGTAAGATTGTCCCTAAAGGTAAGAACTCTGCCATGTATTTATACTTAATATACTTTGGACTTACAGTATTAACTGCTATACTATTGATGTTAGGTGATATGCCTATATTTGACAGCATATGCCATGCCATGAGTACAGCTGGTACAGGTGGTTTTGGAATTAAAAATAACAGTATAATCTACTATGATTCTGCATACATTGAAACGGTTTTAACTATTAGTATGATATTGTTTGGAATCAACTTTAGTATATATTACTTCATACTGGCTAAACGCTTTAAAGAGATTGCTAAAAATACTGAATTAAAAGTATATCTGCTAATAATATTGATAGCAACTATATTGATTATGATAGATATATATCCCACATATGATAGCATATCCAAAAGTTTTAGATATTCAATATTTCAAGTAGCATCTACTATAACATCTACTGGTTTTGCTACTGCCGATTACTGTCAATGGTCTATGTTTTCACAGACTATAATAGTAATCTTAATGTTTATTGGTGCTTGTGCAGGTTCTACTGGTGGTGGACTTAAAGTACAGCGTTTTATAATAATGTTTAAAAGTGCTAAGAAGTCCATTAAACAGACCTTAAATCCTAAATCTATAAACATAGTTACTAGCGATGACAAGCTTTTAGATATTACTATAGTTCATGGTGTACACGCTTACTTAATAATATATCTTGGACTTTTCTTAGTATCACTACTATTGATATCTCTAAACAATATAGACTTTTCTACTTCATTTACTGCGGTTACTACTTGTATTAATAATATAGGTCCAGGTTTGGAAAGAATAGGGCCTACTGAAAATTTTTCATTCTTTTCAAACCTATCAAAGATAGTTCTCTGCATAGATATGCTACTAGGTAGATTAGAATGTTTTCCAATAATAATACTATTCTCTCCAGCTATTTGGCGAAAAAGATTCTAATATTTAGATTTAGTAAGAATATCTCTACCTTTTTAGGTGGGGATTCTTACTATAAGATGTCACAATTATATAGTTATAATCTATGATGCAATATAGACAAGAAATATTACCATATTTTTTTATCTTGTGATATAATTAGACTATTGAAAAAAAGAATAGATAAAGTTAATAATTACAGAAAGGACTTTATACAATATGAAAACATCAATAGTTGGATATCCGAGAATTGGTTCTTTACGTGAACTAAAGTTTGCAAGCGAAAAATATTTTAAAGATGAAATATCAGCTGAAGAACTCCAAAAAACTGCTAAAGATTTAAGAAAATCTCATTGGCAAATACAGAAAGATAATAACATAGATTTTATAGCATCTAATGATTTTTCATTCTATGATAATCTTCTTGATACTGCTATGCTTTTAAACGTAGTTCCTAAAAGATATAGCAACCTTAAGCTCTCTAAACTAGATACTTATTTTGCTATGGCAAGAGGATATCAAGGTAAGAATGGAGATGTTAAGGCTTTAGCCATGAAAAAATGGTTTAATACCAACTATCATTATATGGTAGCTGAAATCGATGACGATACTACTATAAAACTAGCCGATACTAAACCTTTTGAACTATTTAAAGAGGCTTTAGAGTTAAACATAAAGACTAAACCAATCATTATAGGAGCATTTACATTCTTAAAGTTGGCTCGTTTTACAGGTAAAAAGAATATGTTAAACTTTATCGATGATATCATCGATGCATATTCTAAAATCCTAGATGAGTTTAATATCTTAAATGCAGAATGGATTCAATTCGATGAGCCATACTTAGTAATGGATTTATCTCAAGAAGATATTAATATATTCAATGAACTATATAGTAAAATTTTAGCCAAAAAAGGTAATGCAAAGATTCTTCTACAGACATACTTCGGTGATGTTCGTAATTGCTACAAAGATATATGTTCTTTAGACTTCGATGGAATTGGCTTAGACTTTGTAGAAGGTAAAAAGTCCTTAGAGTTAGTACAAAACAATGGTTTTCCAAAAAATAAATGTTTATTCGCTGGGATAGTAAATGGTAAGAATATTTGGAAAAATAACTATGCTAAGAGCATCTTAACTATAACAGAGCTACAAAAATACTCTAATAATATATTCTTAAATACATCATGTTCGTTATTACACGTTCCATATACTCTAAAGAATGAATTAAAACTCGCAGATAGCTATAAAAAACACTTCGCTTATGCTGAAGAAAAATTGTTAGAACTATATGAGTTAAAAAGTATATTATCATCTAAGAACCCATTAGAAACTCAAGAGTATATAAACAATGCCAAAATATTCGCAGAAGACAGAATGTGCAACAACATAGAAGTTCAAAAGAAATGTGCAAACCTTTCTAACAGTGATTTTATTAGACTCCCTAAGTTTGAAGTACGTGAAAAGATTCAAAAAGATGTATTTAAACTTCCTATATTACCTACTACAACTATAGGTTCATTCCCACAGACTACAGAGGTTAGAAAATATCGTGCAGATTATAAAAAGAACATCATAACTGAAGATGAATATAATAGTTTCATGGAAAATAAAATTGCTGAATGCATAAAACTACAAGAAGATATTGGCATAGATGTTCTTGTCCACGGTGAGTTTGAAAGAAATGATATGGTTGAGTACTTTGGTGAATGTCTTGATGGTTATATATTCACAGAAAAAGCATGGGTGCAATCATATGGTACTAGATGCGTTAAACCTCCAATAGTATGGGGTGATATATCTAGGGCAAAACCTATGACGGTTAAATGGTCTAAATATGCTCAAAGTTTAACAGATAGATTCGTAAAGGGTATGTTGACAGGCCCAGTTACTATATTAAACTGGTCTTTCCCACGTGAAGATATATCTTTAAAGAGTTCAGCTTATCAAATAGCCTTAGCTATCCGTGAAGAAGTTCTTGACCTTGAAAAGAATGGTATCAAGATTATTCAAATTGATGAAGCAGCACTTAGAGAAAAGCTACCTTTAAGAAAGTCTGATTGGCATTCAGATTATTTGGATTGGGCAATCCCTGCTTTTAGATTAGTTCATAGTGGTGTTAAGCCAGAAACTCAAATACACACACATATGTGTTATAGTGAGTTTTCTGATATTATTAAAGAGATTGATGATATGGACGCCGATGTTATAACCTTTGAAGCATCACGTTCCGATTTAACTATCTTAGATGTACTTAAACAGAATAGTTTCCAAACACAATCTGGACCTGGAGTCTATGATATCCATTCTCCAAGAATACCATCTAAGGAAGAGATAGTTAAGGTTATCAAAAAGATGCTTGAAAAGATTCCAGCAGAAAAACTATGGATAAATCCAGACTGTGGCTTAAAAACCAGAGGTGTTAAAGAAACTATTCCAAGTTTGGAACATTTAGTACAAGCTACTATTGAAGTTAGGAAAAACATTAAATAGATTACTATTTCAAATGAAATGTACCCTTAAATCGTTAAGAATATAATTTTGTAAAATAGCTCTCCTAATAGCATAGAAAGGTTACCTATAAAATTAATCTTCTACTTTACAAGTAGAAGATTTTTTTTAATTTTTATATTTTTATCCTCTTCTAGCAAGAAATCCACCATTTCTAAAAGGGGGGATAATTGCGTTCCACTGCATGAAAATCAATAATTAGGGAGTAAACAAAGCAAAGAATATATAATTAAAAAAAGATAACCATGCAAATCTGAAAGATGTTCATTTTGAAGAGGATTGGTGCAGAATTTAAAGTAAAATATTTGAATATGTTCTGTAAAGCGGTCATCAACCTTATTAAATGCTTCAAATCTTCTAATAATTCCGAACAAGCTATTTCTCATCTTATATTCAAATGCTTACTGGATTCAAAGTTGATTTTGAAGATTCTTAATAAAAATTTATTTTTGTGTAAATTTTAAAAAACTCTTGACATTTGATTAGAAGTATGATATACTAATCGTAAGAAAACTTTGAGAGGATAACAGGTGTTTCTTTATGTAATGACCTGTATGTTAATAGAGCGAGAACCAAACCATGCATACAGAAAATAAAGAAAGTAGAATGGATTGTGATGTAATTACTCTATCCTTGATAAGAAATTCTGAAAAAAATGACCTCTTTTTCCCTATAATCAGTTGGGACGTAACTTGTGCAAAGTGAGAGATTACAAGCAAATTTATCAAAACCGTGGGACTCACGGGGTTAGCTCGTTGATACTCGGCACACTAGTGTCGTTGAGCGAGAAGCCCCCGCCTCTATGCGTTAGCATAGGCGGTGGGAGTAGGTCACCTAAAGTATTAGCTAGTATTCTAGCAATTTCTTCTATGACTTTATGTGTAACTGGTGTTTCTGCAAATGCTGATGAAATAACTGCTTCCGATTTTGCAGTAATTGATGGAGTAGATAGTGATATTTCCCCTGCATCAACTAAATACTCAACTATTAGTTTTAACTTAACATCTGGAAGTAATTCTAGTAAAACAGGAACTTTTACAGCAACAGATTCTTCTGCAAAGGTAACTTATTATAGTTGCTCCACTGGTCAAGCTTACTTATACATATCTGTTAATGGTGAAGAAAAAGGTCCTTATGTTATTCCAGAGACTAATGGACAATCTGTAACTCAAAATATTTCTTGTTCAAAAGGCGATACAATCAAATATACTGTAGCAATATATTCAGGTTATTCTAAGGCTATAGGAAGTTTCACAGTGTGGTATTAATTTCTGTTATTCTACAGTATTTAACTAATTTTAGCAAGAATTCTCCCACTTCAACAGTGTAAGTGGCGAGATGAATTGCTAAAAGGAAACTTAACAACAGTAGTGGGCGGAGAAAAATCGGTATCCCTTACTGACATGAGGTCAATTCATGCGTATCAATATACATACATCGCACTCCGATAATATACCGAGCGTAAGTTAAAACAATTGAATTAAAGGAGATGACACTATGAAAAAGAAAACTATCTGCAGTATAATTATAGTTTTAATAGTAGTAGTTGTTGTAGGAGTCATTGTAATGTTGATTTCAAAGAATTCTAAAGAGAACTATACTGAACATTTACCTATAGATTTTAATGTAGTTGTTGTATCTAGTCCATCTGTAGTTAATGAAGTAGTTGCTAATACAGATTCTTTTAAAATATCTTATGATAGTTGTGAAAGTGGTTCAGCTGATATGTATGTTTTCATTAATGATGAGAGTTATGAAACATACACAATTGTTGCAAATTCTTCTAAGACTAATGAACATATTATTGCTTGTAATAAAGGTGACTCTATAAAAGTTACAGTTACACCAACTATGGGATATACTTCAGCTAAAGGAAGTTATACAATAGATTATTAATATATCTAGGAGCGTGATACTATGCGATTAAACCTATTCCTAATAAAAAAATATTGGATATGTCATAAGAAACAGGCATCTATATTAGTATTGTGTTATATTTTATTGATAACTTTTATATTTACTTCCCTAAGTATGTTAAGAACAGAATTAAGACGTATTTATGTAGACATATTTTCTACTGAAAATTTTATTGGCGGCATTGGAGATGTATGTTCAGGTGCATATAATTTTGACCTTATAGGAGTTGATAATGATTACATTGAAGACTTATCTAATAGAGAATATATTTCTCAATGTGAAACTCTATATATTGGTGGTAAAATGGGAACAGATAGTTTAAAATATACATATGGCTCTTATTGTAGTGATTTAGCTTTTGAAATGTCAGGAATTGTTCTTAAAGAGGGTGTTGTACCATCACATAGTAATGAAGTCACTATATCAGAGAGAGTTTTGGACTATCTTCAAATAGACATCTCTATTGGTGATAATATAACCTTAGCTACATATGATTTTGATGGTAATTATTTGAAAGACGTTACATTGAAACTTGTAGGTATCATTCAAGATGATGGTTATTTCGCAAATTGGGAAACAGAAAAAAATACTGGAGGTAGTCTTTTTTCAGACGTTACTGAACCTGTTATATTAATTTCAAATGATGATATGGCAGAAGTTGAAAATCCATTGCTATGTGCTATGATTAGATTTACTTTTGGACAAAGATTGCTTGCTTTATCTGATGAAGAATTAGAAATATACTCAAATTTTATGGAAAATGAATTATATACAATCCCAACAAAAGGTGTTTTTACTGGTTCATGGGATAGTTCATACTTCACTTGGTTAGATGGTCTATCAAAGTATGAATATGATGATGGCTATATAAAGTCTGCTAAGAGTCATTATTACCAAGATATTTCTTTTATAGCTTCATTAGTTATGATAATAACATTAGTATGTTCTTTAATGACAATCATTCCTGATAGACTAAAGTCCATCAAAATGTTACATCAAATTGGATATCCTATTAAAAAACTTCAATCGATGCTTTTGTTAGAATGGTTTATATTTACAGTTATAGGATTAATCTTAGGATTATCTATATCCTTAGTACTGTATGAAAT
>JAJQGV010000008.1 GCA_021200215.1 Ruminococcus sp.
AGATAGTGGTGGACCAGTTTATATTTATGTTAATGGAAGTAAAACTGTAATAGGTATTGCAACTTATTCTGGACCAAATAGTTATTATAATTCTGGAACTCGTATAACTACTGATATATTGCAATTTATATATCAGCATGAATAAAGGGGGAATTTAGTGTGAAAACTTTAAAAAAGGTCTTAATAGGTATTATGGTTATAACTACTTTAAGTTGCACTATATCTACACAAATAAATAGTAATGCTATGTATATAGGAAAATCTGAAGATTATATAGACAGTGATTTTATAAAATATCTTCAAGAGGTTGCTGTTAGAAAAGCTATCATAATAGTTGAAGATGATGGAGAGATACCATTAAGATATTATTTAAATCTTGATGAGGGCATCTATTCTCCTATGGAAATAGATGATGATTTTGATGTTTCCAAAGTTGAAAATACCATCATTTTAAATAAAAATGAATCTTATTTCTATGTAGATGAAAGTGATTTATATTCCATCTATGAATATGACTATGATTTGCATATATTTGTTTCACCAGATAGTGTTATATTAAAATCATCGTTAGGCGACAGCGAAGACTCAATAACAGAGTTCACCGTAGGCGATAGTGTATATCCACGTGGTGATATAAACCTAGATGGCAAAACTAACACCGCAGATTTGCTATACTTGAAAAAATATCTATTAGGATTAATAGAGTGGTAAAAAATTTAAGGGGGAATTTTTATGAAAAACTTAAAAAAGATATTGGCTTGTGCTACAATAGTTTCAATGCTATGTTCTGTAAATGTGGTTAATGTTATGGCAACAGAAGATATAACCAGTACAGAAAACTTTAGTTACAGTATAGTAGATGGTGAGTATCATGCTTACTATATGGATAGTGATGGAAACCGTATAGAAATTACATATTTTCAAGGTTATGTAGAAAATCTCTTAGGTGTTGAAAAGGATATAGTCTTGAACGACGGTGAAGTTGTAACTTTACCTACATGGACATTTGTACTTGAAGATGATGAAAGACTATACGCATACGTTGTTTCTGAGTATGATGAGCAAGCTAATGTTTACAAGTCTACAAGTTATATTGATGGTGAAAGGATAGACGGCTTTCCTAGATTCGACTCTAATGGAGATTATATAGGTGCAAGTCAAACTGCTGATATAGATGAATCTAATAGTAATTGGGTGTTGCCTGATGGTACTACTATAGATAAAGCTTCTGCTACTGGAGTGACATATTATACGAACGAAAACAATAACTATGATGGTTATGCTATATCATGCAACCTTTACTCTATGGGATATACCTCTAATGAGATTACACTTCCTAATGGTGATACCATTGAAAAGTTGGGCAACGTTATTATTTACAGATATAACTCTAATGGTGAGTTTGTAGGTTACCTATTTGATTCTGTCTCAATTCCTGCCGATGATGATATCGACAGCGAAGACCCAATAACAGAGTTCACCGTAGGCGATAGTGTATATCCACGTGGCGATATAAACCTAGATGGCAAAACTAACACTGCAGACCTACTTTACCTTAAAAAGTACCTATTAGGACTAATAGAGTGGTAAGTCCAAAAACTTAGTGCAATATGAATAGATTTAAGAAAAAATTTTATTAGTTTTCAATAAATTTTTAAAAACCCCTTGACATTTAAAAATTTTAAGTATATATTATATTATAGTAAGTTTAAAACTTACATATATTTAATTAAGGGGGATTCTAATCATGAATGCTTTTGTTAAAAAGCTTGTCAGTGGCATTGCAGCTTTAACCATGTGTTTATCAGTTGCATCTATGAGTGCTAGTGCTGATGCAACAGATATTGAAGCTGAAGCTGAGACTGATGTTGATGTTTCTATCAATGCTACTACTACATACCAAAAAGGTGATATAAACTGTGATGGAGAAGTTTTATCTAATGATTTACTCATAATGAAAAATTTCTTAAACGGTGTGTATGGAACTAATAGTGGCGTAGTTGCTGAAAGACTTGATGTCAACTTAGATGGTGTTATTGATGACAATGATTTAACACTTTTAAAGAATATTAGCTTAGGTCTAGCTAGTTCTAGTACTGTCACTTCTACTAATACTGTTGCATTGCCATCACAACAGTCTTTAACTTACTATAAGTATAATGCTACAACGGGTGTTCGTACTAAGACATATACTCTTAGTACAGTTTCTAACATCTCTACATCTTCTACGGCATCAACTCGTTCTATAATAGGCGATGATGATAGGGTGCTTGAAACTGGTTTGAATGGTGTGGTCAATATTGGAAATAATGGAACAGCTTTCGTAATAGATGACCATACTCTTCTTACTGCTGCACACTGTGTATTTAATCATGAGGATGGTGAGATAGACTTTAATAATACACTATACTTTGAAGATGGTACAGTTATTACCCCTGTTAGTGTTCATGTTCCAGCTAAATATGTTGATACTATTGATTATGGTAAGTATGATTATGCTATAATTACTGTAAGTGAAGATTTAAGTAGTTATATTAATTTCAATCTTGGTGTTGCTAGAGATTATATAACTACAAAGAATCCTGTGTTATGTGTTACAGGTTACGGACCAAGTGATATAGGTGATTTAACTACTTCTAATGGCAGAGCAACAAATCTTGACAGCCTATATATTTTCCATTCTTGTGATACGGTTGGCGGTGATAGTGGTTCACCTTTGTATGTAAAAAGTACTAAAACAGTTATAGGTATTCATTTTGCTTCTGGTGATGGGGATACGTATAATAGTGCTATACGTGTAGACACTGATATATTACACTTTGTGTATAATAACTCTAACTTATAAGGAGGAATAATTATGAAAAAATTATTAGCAACATTAATTGCGATTTCAACTTTGGCAACTTTAACAGTAAGTCCAATTAGTTCTAGTGCAATCATCATAGGTAGTTCTAGTTCAACAACTAACTATTATGAAGAGAATTCAGTTTCAGAAGCAATTCTTATATTGGAAGATGCAGGAGATAAGTCTGGTACTTACTACTGGATTAATAGTCTTGAAGTAAATACTTCATCTATATCATTAGATAGTTTTACTGATGATGAGATAAACCGATTAAATAAAGGTTTTCCTGTAAAGATTGATGAAAGTGTAGATGTGTCTGCTGTTGAAGATGTTATTACTTTCTCTAAAGAAGATGAAACTGCAAGTTGTAGTGAGATGCTACTTATAAAACTTATAAGTACCGACTGTAGTTATTATTATTATACTTATATGTACTATAACTATGACGGAGGTTTAGAAGGTGACGGAGCATGGGTGATTTTAGAAAGTGAAATTGCAAAAAGTGAAATCGACAGCGAAGATTCAATAACAGAGTTCACCGTAGGTGATAGTGTATATCCACGTGGTGATATAAACCTAGATGGCAAAACTAACACTGCAGACCTACTTTACCTTAAAAAGTACCTACTAGGACTAATAGAATGGTAGTCTGTTGAAAATAAAATGTTTTTTAAAGAGGGCGTTATATAATAACGTCCTCTTTAAAATTTATGGAGAAAAATATAAGCAGAGCGGAGAAGCTCTGCTTATATTTATAGGAAATATTTAACGCCATTTTCAAAAATATTTTGGTCTTTAATGCCCTCAACATTCTTACAGATATCTGTACCCTTACGTTCACTGTGTCCCATTTTACCTAAAATGCGACCATCTGGGGAAGTAATTCCCTCAACTGCGAAGTATGAAGTATTTGGATTATATCTAATATCAAGGGTAGGGTTACCGTCCATATCGACATATTGGGTAGCTACTTGACCATTTTCTGCTAACTTCTTGATAAATTCCATAGGTGCAACGAATCTTCCCTCTCCATGAGATATTGCCACAGTATGGATATCACCAACATTGGAACTTGATAACCAAGGCGACTTGTTAGATGCTATTCTAGTATTAACCATCATAGATTGGTGACGAGCGATAGTATTAAAGGTCAAAGTAGGGGAGTTTTGTTTCATATCCACTATTTCACCAAAGGGAACTAGACCCAACTTAACCAACGCTTGAAAACCATTGCATATACCTAACATTAAGCCATCACGATTCTTTAAAAGCTCATGGACTTCATCTTTAATTTCGGGGTTTCTAAAGAAAGATGTAATAAACTTACCAGAACCATCAGGTTCATCGCCACCAGAGAAGCCACCAGGAATCATAATAATTTGAGAATTTCTAATAGCTACTCTAAACTTATTAACAGACTCTTCAATACCACTAGAAGATAGGTTGTTAATAACTATAATCTCTGGGATAGCTCCAGCCATTTCAAAAGCCTTAGCGGTATCATATTCGCAGTTAGTTCCAGGAAATACAGGAATAATTACTCTAGGTTTAGCGATATGCACACTAGAAGTTACTCTACTTTCTGCATTATAGCGAAAAGCCTCAACCTTTTCAGTAGATGTTTTAATTCTACAAGGGAATACAGGTTCAAGCTTACTCTCCCAAGATTGTTGTAAGTCGGTTAATGACATCAAGAAGTTGCCACAGTTAATAGTGTAGTCTTGAGTAGTCATGCCTATAACTTTCTCATCTTCCATAGCTTGACCAACTAACTCGACTATGAAAGCACCATAGCATGGGTTAAATAGTTCATCATCGGAGAACTGTTTAGTAAACTTAAATCCTATATGATTACCTAAGCACATCTTAAAGATACCCTCGGCTATACCATTACTAGTGATAGTCCAAACTGCTTTAGCACGTCCACTTTGGATTAAACTTTCTACCTTATCAAAGACTGATTTAACACTATCGAAGATAGGTAGATTATTCTTGTCATACTTAGGTGCAATATATATAACACTATCGCCTACAGATTTAAATTCAGGTGAGCATACCTTTCTACTATCGGCAGTAGATACCGCAAAAGATACTAAAGTAGGTGGAACGTCAATATTTTCAAAAGTTCCACTCATAGAATCCTTACCACCTATAGAACCGCAACCCATCTCAAGTTGAGCCTTAAAAGCTCCCAATAGCGATGCTAATGGTTTACCCCATCTGCTAGGTGTGTTTTGAGTCCTTTCAAAGTACTCTTGGAAAGTCAACCAACACTTTTTATAAGTACCTCCAACGGCTACTACCTTTGCGATACTTTCAACCACTGCCAACATTGAACCATGATATTGACTCTTTTCGCTAATGTATGGATTATATCCCCAACCCATGATAGAACATGTAGTAGTTTCGCCCTTAAGTACTGGAATCTTTGCAACCATACCTTGAGTAGGTGTTAGTTGATACTTTCCACCAAATGGCATTAATACTGTACCTGCTCCAATAGTAGAATCGAACTTTTCAACCAATCCTTTTTGAGAACATACATTCAAGTTAGATACCATAGATGTCCAACCTTCTTTATCGTTCTTATAGTCGGATTGTGGTAGGTCGGCAGGTTCAGATATTTCAATGTCTGTATACTTAGTAGCACCATTAGAGTTTAAAAACTCCCTAGATAGGTTTACTATAGTATTGCCATTCCAAGTCATTTGTAGTCTAGGCTCTTCGGTGACTACTGCTACCAATGTGGATTGTAAATTCTCTTTTAGAGCCTCGTCCATAAAGGTTTTAACATCTTCGGGAGCTACTACTACTGCCATACGTTCTTGTGATTCCGAGATAGCTATTTCAGTACCATCAAGACCATCATACTTTTTAGGAACTGCATCAAGGTTGATTTGTAAGCCGTCTGCTAGTTCACCTATGGCAACCGATACACCACCTGCACCAAAGTCATTACATCTCTTGATTAACTTAGTAACTTTAGGATTCCTAAACAACCTTTGAAGTTTTCTTTCCTCTGGAGCATTACCCTTTTGAACTTCTGCTCCACAGTGTTCAAGACTTTCTAAAGTATGTGATTTCGATGAGCCAGTAGCACCACCGCAACCATCACGACCTGTTTTTCCACCTAACAAGATAACTACATCGTTAGGTTGAGGTCTTTCACGACGGATATTTTCTGCAGGTGCAGCACCTACTACAGCACCTATTTCAAGACGTTTTGCAACGTATCCAGGGTGATATACTTCTGTAACATGACCAGTAGCCAATCCAATTTGGTTACCATAAGAACTATATCCGTTAGCTGCTCCTACAGTAATCTTTCTCTGTGGAAGTTTACCTTTAATAGTATCTTCTACAGGTACTAATGGATTCGCTGAGCCTGTAATTCTCATAGCTTGATATACATAAGAACGTCCAGAAAGTGGGTCACGTATTGCTCCACCTAGACAAGTAGCAGCACCACCAAAAGGTTCAATCTCTGTAGGGTGGTTGTGAGTTTCATTCTTAAACATCAATATCCAATCTTGAAGTTCGCCGTCCACATCTGCTTTTATCTTTACTGAACAAGCATTAATCTCTTCGCTTTCGTCTAAATCAGGCATTAAGCCGTCTGCTTTGAGCTTTCTAGCTCCGATAGTAGCTAAATCCATTAAGGTTAGAGGTTTATTAGTTCTGCCTAATTCCTCTCTAACGTTGATATATAAATCATAGGTATTTTTAATGTAATCTGTTGGAATGTTTACAGCCTTTATATTTGTCAAGAATGTAGTATGTCTGCAATGGTCAGACCAATAGGTATCTATCATACGAATCTCTGTAATGGTTGGATTTCTGCCCTCATCGTTTTTAAAGTATTCTTGACAGAACTTAATATCGTCTAAATCCATAGCAAGACCAAACTTCTTGATAAACTCAGCTAGTTCGCTTTCGGAATAGTCAATGAAACCATCTAAGGTTTCAACGGTAGTTGGAATCTTATAGTTGTTATCTAAAGTTTGAACAGTTTCAAGCGATGCCTCTCTACTTTCAACTGGGTTGATTAGATAACCCTTTAATCTTTCAAACTCACTATCAGATAGTTTTCCGTCCGTAATGTATATTCTAGCGTTTCTAACACGACATCTTTCGCCTTGTGTTAGAATCTGTATACACTGTTCACAGCTATCGGCACGTTGGTCGAACTGTCCAGGTAGATATTCTACACCGAAGATTCTTTCGTTCTCTGAAAGTGTTGGAAGTTCAGAATAGGTTACATCAACGGCGGGTTCAGAAAATACCGTATTGATAGCTAGATTAAAATCTTCTTGGGAAAGTTTATCAGCATCGTATCTGTTGATAATTCTCAAACTTTCAAGATTTTCAAGCCTTAAAGCTGTTTTAACATCACTAAGTACCGATTGGGATTCTACATCAAAAGATGGTTTCTTTTCAACGTAAATTCTAAAAACAGACATAGTTAAAAACTCCATTCTCCGCAATAAAAAATGTATTTTAAAAGTTTCAAGTCTATCATCTTACGGAAATGGTAGACCTTTTAATATTATATAGGATTCACCCAACTATTGAGCCTATACAATAATCATCTTTGTACTCTTCTATTTTAACATATAAAATCGATTTACGCAAACTTTTTTCGATATTTTCTCTAGGAACTTTCACAACCGTATAGTTAGGGGTATATCCATGATGGAAATCATCTTCATTTTCACGTTCAAATAGCACAGATACCACTTTCCCTACTTGCGATTTTAAGAACTCTTTCTGTGATTCATTTCCAACTATAGCCATCTGCTTAACACGTTCTTGTTTTTCTGTTCTAGTAAGTTGATTTTTCATTTTATCAGCAGGTGTACCACTTCGCCTAGAGTATGGAAATATATGAATCTTAGCAAAACCAATCTTCTTTACAAATTCTAAAGATTGTTTAAAATCCTCTTGAGTTTCGTTAGGAAATCCAACCATAACATCGGTAGTTATAGCACTGTTTGGAAATATATTTCTAATCTTAGTTACTAGATTATAGTACTCACTAGAGGTATATGCACGATTCATATCATGTAGGGTCTTATCGCAACCACTCTGTAAAGATAGATGGAACTGTGGACAGAACTGTTCCACTTTAGATAGCCTAACTAAATCATCGTCGGTAATAACCTCTGGTTCAAGTGAACCTAACCTTATACGTTCCACACCTTTAATGTTAGCACAAGTTTCTATTACATCTATTAGTCTTATATTATATTCTACACCATAGAACATTAAATTTATGCCTACTAAGACTATCTCTTTATGACCACTAGATACTAAACTTTCAACCTCTTTTTTTACATCTATTAGTGGCTTAGAACGCAACCTACCTCTAGCGTATGGAATAATACAGTATGTACAAAATCTATTGCAACCATCTTGAATCTTAACAAAGCCTCTAGTTTTAGATTGGAACTCTCCTATTTTAGTAACTTCAAACTTGTCATTTGTAAAGTAATCTTCAATAGATACTATCTTATTGTTATTAGTTAGATACTCTTCTATCAACCTTATTATTGATTTTCTATCCTTAGTGCCAGTGACTATATCTACAGATTGAATCTTGTTAGCTTGTTCTTTAAAGGCTTGTGGATAACAACCAGTTAAAACTATCACTGCATAAGGATACTTTTTTCTTAAAGAGTTTAAAGTCTGACGTGTTTTCTTATCGCTGATTGCCGTTACCGTACATGAGTTTACTATAAATATATTGGCATTAGTTTCATCTTCAGTGATTTCAAAGCCACTACTTAAGAGTTCTGTTTTTAAAGCCTCGGTTTCACACAGATTTACTTTGCACCCAAAGGTTATAAGATATACTTTCAAAAAATCTCTCCTTTCAATACCATTATAATATATGCG
>JAJQGV010000143.1:0-4106 GCA_021200215.1 Ruminococcus sp.
ATCTACATAGTATATTATTTGGATATTATCCGTTTGACTATTGACATTTTCTTTTAAAATTAGTACAATTAACTATAGTAGAAAATATAGTTGATTAACAACAAAAAAAGTATTAGGAGGAATCTACTATGAACGATTTTATCTTTCACAACCCAGATAAGGTGTATTTTGGCAAGAATCAAATTCAGCACCTACCCGAAGAACTTTCCAAATTTGGAAATAAAGTACTTCTAGTTTATGGTGGTGGCTCAATCAAAAAAAGCGGACTCTACGATACAGTGACAAAACTTATTAAAGATGCAGGTATGGAAATGTTTGAACTTTCTGGTGTTGAGCCTAACCCTCGTCATACAACAGCAAACAAGGGCGTTGCAATATGTAAGGAAAACAACATTGATGTAATCCTTGCAGTTGGTGGCGGTTCAACAATCGATTGTTCAAAGGGTATTGCCGCAGGAGCAAAATATGACGGAGATATGTGGGACTTAGTAGTAAACGGTGTATGGGTAACTGATGCACTTCCTATAGTTGCAGTCCTCACAAATGCCGCAACGGGTTCTGAAATGGACGCTTGGGCAGTAATTTCTAACATGGATATTAATCAAAAGATTGGACTTGGCGGTGACGCTCTTATCCCAAAGGTTGCATTTGAAAATCCTGAGTATAGTTTCACACTTTCTGCATATCAAACAGCTTGTGGTGCTTTCGATATCTTTAACCATGTTCTCGATAACTATTATCTTGCTGGTGATTCAACATTTGACCTTATCCTTGAATTTCAAGAGGCAGTTATGAGAGCCGTTGTAAAATGGACACCTATTGCAATTAAAGAGCCTAACAACTATGAAGCAAGAGCAAATCTTATGTGGGCTTCTTCAATGGCATTAAATACTGTTCTCGATGCAGGAACAGTACATAACTGTCCTTGTCATTTAATGGAACATGAACTTTCAGCTTACTATGATATCACTCATGGACATGGTCTTGCAATAATAACTCCTCGTTGGCTTACTTATATTCTTAATGAAAAGACTGCTCCTGCTATCTATCGTCTTGGTGTTAAGGTATTCGATATCGATAATGGTCTTGATGCTATGGTTGGAGCAGAAAATACAATTAAAGCTGTTGAAAACTTTGCATTTAATGTACTAGGACTTAAAAAGAATCTTTCTGAACTAAATGTTGATGACAAATACTTCGATGATATGGCTACTCATGCAACAATTCATGGTGATATTGTAGGTTTAAGAACTCTAAACAAGAACGATGTAAAAAAGATTTACGAAATGTGCAAATAACTCTTTAGAATTAAAAAGTGAAGTGTGTAAAATCAAGTTGAGACATAGACTCAACTTGATTTATTCTATAACTCTATAATCTAGCGTTACATTTTTGTTACAATGTAACGCTCTATATTTTTGTAACCTACTTTCAATGCCTATGCTACAACTTTAAGAGTAAGGGACTTCTTACTTAATTCACCTAATGATATAAACATCAACGGACTAACCTTGTAAACTCAATAGTGAAAGATATAGCTCCCATAATTAATAGAGCGATTCCAACAACCCAATAAAAAGATACAAGAGAGTTTGTAGTTCCATATATATCAAGTATTCCTTTTACTATTGAACCCATAGTTAAAGTAGCAGTTCCACAGTTCCAAAAGTTTGATATTATATCAATCTTCTTTATATACATAACAAAATATGGCACGAATCCAAGGATAAGTAAGAATGCAAACGCATAAATCATATTGAATGAATAGACTTCATGACTAAAACACTCATAGATAGCACCAAACAAACCACAGATTAATGATAAAATTAAATATCTTATACAAACCTTTTCAATGCGGTTAGAATGCTTTTTATTAACCGATATAGACAATATCACTCACGCTCCTTTCTTTAATAGATTTTCCATTAGTAGTTGGATTGTTTACAACGTTTCCATTAAACACCATAGTAGATGAACCTCCACCATCAAGATTGTAAGCAGTTTCTATTCCTAAAGATTGCATAAAGGTTGCAAGTTCATAAAGACTAAGTCCCACACTTTCAGAGGTTCTTCCATCGGATACTACAAAAAAGTAATGCAGACTATCCATTATGCCTATTGCAGTTCGTGGATTACTAGCCTTTGCTTTTCCAACTTCATCATTTTCACTAACTGAAATAATATTATTTATAACTAATGCTGGGCCAAAAGAAAGTACTTGTTGAGCATTGTTTTCTAATAAAGTTTCTGCTGAAAGTTCATTTTCGTTAATTATTTCAAAAGAGCCATCTTTGTATATTACTAAATCTTCTTGGTCAGATGACGCAGTATCACGATATAGTACACCATTACGAATAACGTATCCTTTTTCTTGAGTACCATAAAAATCGCCATTTATTGCAAGTATTGCACCGACTCGTTCAGAAATTTCTGAAGTTTTTTCTACTACATTATGACCATAAGAATTTTGTGCGAAAGCTGTCTTTAAATACTCAGCAGATGAGAGTATAACTTCTGCTACATATATTGTAGTATCGTACTCACGATATTCTTTAAGTTCTATTGTAACGTTTCCATCACTGTAATAGTTTTCGGATATAGTTACCTGTTGCTCAATAGTGGTTGTAATGCTTTCTTGAATAATGTCATTATCATCAATGTTAGCAGTAGTTGTTTCTGTTTGTGTATCATTAGATGTAGTAGTTTCTTGTGTACTTTCGGGAGCTTGAACTACTTGCTCTACACGAGCAATAACAAAAGTATCAAGTAATACGTATATGGTAAAAGATATTAATATTATGGAATACATCACCACAAATATAGATTTTCGTTTAAACATCAATTAACCTCCTATTTTATTCTATTGTGCTTGGCAAATATTATGAATTTTTGTACAGTCCAACTTATAAAGAAAAAGATAATCTCTGTTAGAAGCTTAGATATGTATGTATTGATTCCTAAAACCTCAGAAAGTAACTTCAACACTAGAGTATTACCAATTAGAATAAATATGGCTAGAATAAAATACTTACTAGCTGAATTAACAACACCCTCTTCACTATTGAATACAAACTTTCGATTTAATGTGTAATTTACAGTAGCACTAATTACTCTAGCTGAAACGTTTGCGATTACTAAATTTTTATAATCATATAGTTGCATTATTAATAAGAATAGGCTATACAAACCATAATCTATTAGAAAACTTATGAATGAAGATGCTGAAAACTTTAATATTTCATAGTATATTTTAAAAGAATCTTTTAAAGGATTAAAATGTGAGCTACTATTCCCATCAATGTATACGGTAGAGATTTCAACCTCTTTGATAGGTATCTCTTGTTTAGCAAAGGATAGCAATACATTCATTTCATATTCATATCTATCACCTTGAATTTCACACATTTTATGTATAAGCGAACTATCAAAGGCTCTTAAACCCGATTGAGTATCCCAGACCTTTACACCCGTTACAAGAGAGAATACACATCTTGTTATAGTGTTTCCAGCCATACTTCTAAATGGAACGTTATTATCGAACTTTCGACTTCCTACTATTAAGGTTTGTGAACTTTCTTCAGAGGTCATACATACTTTCTTTGCATCTTCTATAGTGTGTTGCCCATCAGAGTCCATAGTAACCACTGTATATTTTCCTGAAAAGTGTTTAAAGATGTATTTTAAACCTATCTTTAAAGCATATCCTTTTCCATGATTCTGTGGGTAAGATATTACATTTGCATATTTAGATACCTTTTGAAATATATCAGCATAAGCAGTACCACTACCATCATCTACTACTATGATAGAAAAATCGTTACTTTTTAATTTAGATACTATTTCAATTAATCTTGTGTCTGGCTCATAAGATGGTATTAAAGCAATGAATAGTTGTTCATGCATTTGAAATCACTCCTTTAACAATAAGTTTTCTATGTTTAACTTTGGACGCTTGGCGTCCGAGGTTGTTCTTCTATCTAGTATAAGATAATCATCTTTTAACTTTGGACGCTTGGCGTCCGAGGTTGTTCTTCTATCCAGTATAAGATAATCGCCTTTTAACTTCGGACGCTTGGCGTCCGAAGTTATTCTTCTATCCAGTATAA
>JAJQGV010000143.1:4206-6389 GCA_021200215.1 Ruminococcus sp.
TTAACTTCGGACGCTTGGCGTCCGAAGTTATTCTTCTATCCAGTATAAGATAATCGCCTCTTAACTTTGGACGCTTGGCGTCCGAGGTTGTTCTTCTATCCAATATAAGATAATCACCTCTTAACTTTGGACGCTTGGCGTCCGAAGTTATTCTTGTGTATTATATTAATGATTCTACTCAATCATTATACGATAGAAAGATTGAATGAACATTGAATCATATTGAAATTTGAATGAAAATTTTATGAAAGCTAAAAAATTGTTCTCGATAAATACTACATATTATAAAAATATTCTTTCCTAATCAATATTCGATGAGTATTATTGTTGCGTAAAAAACAAACATATGGTATAATAATTATTGGAATTTACTCCAACTCAAATAGAAAGGATAATTATACATATGCCTAATTTTATTACGATTGCTAATCAGAAAGGTGGGGTTGGTAAGACTACCACTACATTGAATCTTGCAAGTGCATTGTCATTACAGGGATTAAAAACGTTGGTCATAGATTTAGATGCTCAAGGAAATCTTAGTTATTATCTTGGCTTTGAAAATGCTAAAGATAGATTTACTATCAATAATTTGATGTTTACTATAGCAAACAACAAAGATATAACTATGGAAGATTTTAAATCATGTATCTATCATAATGATGTTAATAACATAGATTATATTCCTGCTAATATTAGTCTAGCTAAAGCAGAGTACTATCTAATAGGTTCACTTAGCAGAGAAACCGTTTTAAAGACCATACTTAAAGATAATATAAATCTACAAAGTACTATAAACGAATATGACTATATTCTTATAGATTGTTTGCCATCTTTAGGTATTCTTTTTGTAAACGCTTTAGTATCTTCAGATAGCATTATAATTCCTGTACAGACTCAACAGTTTGCACTATTGGGTCTTGATGAACTTGAAGAACTTATGTATCAAACTAAAAAAAGATTGAATCCTCGACTTGAAATTTTAGGAATCTTGCCTACTATGGTTGATAATACTAAAATCAGTAAGGAAATATTAGCGGAACTTAATAAAAAATATACTGATAAAGTTTTCAAAACCTATATTAAACGTTCCGTTGAGGCACTAAAAAGTGTTCAGAATAAAGAAAGTCTTTGCCTATATAAAAATGTTCTAGGCGATGCTTACAAAAATCTCGCTACAGAAGTTATACAAAGGAGCGAATATATATGTTAGATATAATCCCAGATGATTTTGAACTTGATAGTTTTATCTCTAATAACAATCAAGTTAAACTTATTCCTATAGATAGTTTAGAACCATATCATAATCATAAGTTTAAACTCTATACTGGTGAACGTCTTGAAGATATGATTGAAAGTATCAGAAAGAATGGAATTTTAAATCCTATTCTTGTGCAACCAATATTGAATGGAAAGTATGAAATTCTTTCAGGACATAACAGAGTAGAATGTGCTAAAAAGGTTGGCTTAAAAGAGATACCTTCTATTATTAAAGAAAATCTATCTGAAGATGAAGCAGAAGTTTATGTTATTGAAACTAATCTAATGCAACGTGGTTTTAATGATTTACTAATATCTGAACAGGCACACGTTTTAAAAGTTCAGCATTCAAAGATGTTTTCTCAAGGCAAACGTAATGATATCATTAAAGAATTAGAAAGGTTAGAGGGAAAGACAACTTCGGACGCTGAGCGTCCAAAGTTAAATGGCGATTCTCTTACATTGGATACAATAACAACTTCGGACGCCGAGCGTCCAAAGTTAAATAGTGATTCTCTTACATTGGATACAATAACAACTTCGGACGCCAAGCGTCCAAAGTTGACTCGTGATGCTCTTGCAAAAGATTATGGTCTAGGTACTACATCAGTTTCTTACTTAATTAGGATTAACTATCTTATTCAGCCTATAAAAGATATGATAGATAACAAAACTATCCCTCTTAAAGCTGGCGTTGAACTCTCTTTTATTCCTGAAGATATACAAAGTACGGTCTTTAAGATAGTTTCTAAAAATAACATTAAAATCAACATAAAGATGGCTAAAAATATCCGTCAGCTTTGCAAAGATAACTCTGTTCCTACTGAAACTATGCTAACTAATGTATTACTAAACGTTAGTAAACAATCTACGGTTAAGTGGGTCAACGTTTCCCTAGATAAGAATATTTTTTCTAAATACTTTAC
>JAJQGV010000143.1:6399-8651 GCA_021200215.1 Ruminococcus sp.
AACTTCTACTGAAAAAATAAATGATATCTTAAAGAAATCTTTAGAACTATACTTTTCTAACAACCATTGATATTAAACATATTGTAACGATAAATAATACATATGAAAGGAATTTAATACTTATGAAAACGGCTTTTCAAACGGCAGATATTCTATTGCCTAAAAAAAATATCGATATGAAAAAATGGAGCGTAATAGCTTGCGACCAATTTACCTATAAATTAGATTATTGGCAAGAAGTTAAAAGTATATCTAATGGGGAGAAATCTACTATAGATTTAATACTCCCAGAAGTATATCTAAACGATGATAACTGTGATAAAATGATAGAAAATATAAACAATACTATGAAACAGTATATCAATGAAGATATATTCGTAGAATACAAGGACTGTTTTGTATATGTTGAACGTATACAAAGTGATGGTAAGAAACGTTGCGGTTTAATAGGTAAAATAGATTTAGAACAGTATGACTATACTAAGGGAAGTACATCTCAAGTTAGAGCTACCGAAACTACAGTTATTGAAAGAATCCCACCACGCTTAAAAGTTAGAAAAAATGCTCCTATTGAACTTACTCACATAATGATTTTAATAGACGATATTATGAATACAGTTATTGAACCTATTGGAAAGGTGAAAGACTCATTAAATCTACTTTATGATACTGATTTAATGAAAGGTAGCGGACATATTAGCGGATATTTAGTGAATAGTAATAGTCTAAAGTGTCAAATAGATACTGCATTATTTAATCTGTTGCAAGAGAATAGCAAGAAGTATAATCTTCCACAAGATGAGGTTCTACTATACGCTATGGGAGATGGCAACCATTCTTTAGCAACTGCTAAAGAAAATTACGAGCAATTAAAAAAAGAAAATCCTAACATAGATTTATCTAACCACCCAGCTAGATATGCTTTAGTAGAGATAGTTAATCTACATAGCGATGCTTTGGAATTTGAGGCTATACATAGAATAGTATCTAAAGTAAATGTTCAAGATTTACTTTCCAAGATGAAAGATACTTTGAAAACATCAGAAAATGGTTCAAGTGATATGCAAAGATTTTCATATATAATCAATGGGATTGAGAATACTTTGTATATTCAAAATCCACTATCTAATCTGACCGTTGGAAGTGTTCAAAGTTTCTTAGATGAATATTTAAAATCTAATAAAGGTACTATAGACTATATTCATGGTAAAGATGCCATTATAAATCTTTCCAAGAATGATGATAGTATTGGCTTTATCCTTCCAGATATGCTTAAAAGTGAACTCTTTCCAACGGTTATAAAAGATGGCTCTCTACCTAGAAAGACCTTCTCAATGGGTCATGCCGAAGATAAAAGATTCTATATAGAATGTCGTTCTATAGTTTCTAAATAAGAAAATTTTTTTAACTAATTTAAGCAAGAATTCTCCCACTTCAACAGTGTAAGTGACGATATGAATTGCTAAAAGAAAACTTAACGGCAGTGGTGGGCGGAGAGAAATCGGTATCCCCTACTGACACGAGGTCAATTCATGCGTATCAATGTACGCACGTCGCACTCCGATAATATACCGAGCGTGAGTTGAAACAATATATAATTAAAAATCCTTACCAAAAAGTAAGGATTTTTTCTATTCTTTATACACTGCTATGTATGGTAAGTTGCGATAGTATTCAGCACAATCTAAACCATACCCTACAACAAATAAATCTGGAATAGTAAATAATGCTATATCAGTATCTAGTTCAACCAAACGTCTGCTAGGTTTATCAAGCAAGGTTATAACCTTTAAAGATAATGGGTTTCTTGATTTTAATACTTCAATAACATCTTTAAGGGTTCTACCAGTATCAATTATATCTTCAACTATTATAACATGATAGTTACTTATATCTTGAGATATATCCATAGTAATATTTACTTTACCACTTGATGTTGTACCATTATAGTAACTTTTAGCACACATAAAACTTATTTCACATGGAACCTTTATAGCACGAATTAAATCGGCAAGAAATACAAAAGCTCCTTTTAGTATGCTTACTAGTAGGATAGGTTTTCCATTATAATCCTGCGTTATTCTATTGCCCACCATTTGAATCTTAGTTTTAATTTCATCTTCTGTGATTAATATTCTTTCAATTCTTTGATTGAATTCATTAGTATCCATATATTACCTCGTAAAATAGATTTTATTATACTATCGTACATTATTACTAAAATTTAAGCATTTAGATACGATATTTAATAT
>JAJQGV010000126.1 GCA_021200215.1 Ruminococcus sp.
ATTGATATACGAAGGTAAGTAAATATTATGGTTATTTTTAGTTACTTTTGATAATTAACATTCTAGTAGTGGTTTGAATATACTATTATTGTTGCTACTATTATGAATGATTAAATATTATAAACCTCTGTCTTAGTGGCAAAGGGAGGGAATAAAATGGCAGAAGTTCGTGTAGGTAAAAACGAATCATTAGACACTGCTCTTAAGAGATTTAAGAGGTCTTGTGCTAAAGATGGCGTTATTGCTGAAGTTCGTAAAAGAGAACATTACGAAAAGCCCTCAGTAAAGCGTAAAAAGAAGTCTGAGGCTGCTCGTAAGCGTAAGTATTAATATGTGCGTCCTACGGGCGTGTAAGTTGAAGGATTATTTTGGCAAGTAAAGGCGGGCATATATGCCCGTCTTTTCGTTTTTTCCAATCTAGTTGAAAGGATATTTATCTATGTTATTTAAGCCGACTATTGCACTACAGACCGTCTGTGATATCTCTTTGGATATCCTTAGAGAGTTTGACGTTCAAGCACTAATATTAGATGTCGATAACACTCTAACTACTCACGATAATCCAAATGTTAAACAAGAAGTTTTAGATTGGTTAAACGTTATGAAGTCTAATGGTGTAAAGCTTATGATAGTTTCTAATAACTATCCTGAAAGAGTTCAGCCATTGGCTAGTATGTTAGGTATAGACTTCGTATCGCGTGGGCAAAAACCTCTACCTAAAGGATTCTCTGAGGCTTGCAGACGTTTAAACGTTCCTAAAGAAAATATCTGTGCGGTTGGTGACCAAATATTTACCGACATATTAGGAGCAAATTTAAAAGGCATAAAGAGTATCTTTGTGTTCCCTATGGAGTACGAAACTACTACGTTCTTTAAGGTTAAAAGAACCTTAGAAAAACCTTTACTGCCTAAAAAGTTATATCAACATAGATAGTTGACAAATATTGTATCTTATAAGGAGTGATTTTTTTATGAGTAATAGAATCTTAATTATACATGGGCCTAATTTAAACCTTTTGGGTGAACGTGAACCTAACGTGTATGGAAATCAATCTTATGTGGCTTTAAATGATATGATAACTTCTCATGTGGAAAGTTTAGGCTATGAGTGTGAAGTGTTTCAATCTAATCATGAGGGGGCTATTATAGATAGGTTACATCAAGCTAGGTTGGACAGCGTAGGAGTAGTATTAAATGCTGGTGCATATACTCACTACAGTTACGCTATTCGTGATGCTATTGCTACTATTAATATTCCCGTTATAGAGGTTCATATTAGCAACGTTCATGCTCGTGATGAGTTTAGAAAGAACTCTGTTATTGCACCCGTATGCAAGGGAACTATTGCAGGTTTTGGTAGAGATAGCTACATATTAGCCATAACAGGATTAGTTAGAATGTTAGAAGGTGCTAAAAATGACTAATATTGAAAAATTAATGCAGTGTATTCCTAAAGGTTCAGATTGTGCGATTATTACATCGGATATAAATAGAAGATACTTTAGCGGTATGAAATCTTCAGCAGGAGTAGTGCTATGCTTTAAAGACATTGCTTACTTAGTAATAGATTTTAGATACATCGAAAAGGCTCGTAAAACCGTAACTGATTGCGAAGTGATACTTCAAGAGAGTAATAGTATCCAGCAGATTTATAGAATCTTGAAAGAACATAACGTTAATAGGGTTTCTGTGGAATCTCACTGCATTACCATAGAAAGGCTTAAAGCGTATCAGAATGCATTCCTTAATATAGAGTTTGACTACTCTAATGAGTTAAGTAGAAACATATTCAACATTAGAACTAGAAAAAACCCTAAAGAGGTTGAAAAGATTAAGTTCGCACAGAAGATAGCCGATGATGCCTTTAAACATATATTGAAGTACATTAAAGTTGGAGTTACTGAAAAGGATATCGCTCTTGAGTTAGACTATTATATGCTTAAGCATGGTGCTGAGGCTTTATCTTTCGATACTATAGCCTTGGCTGGTAAGAATACTTCTATGCCTCATGGTGTACCATCTGACTATGAAGTACATAACGGTGACTTTGTATTGATGGACTATGGCTCTATAGTAGATGGATATCACAGCGATATGACTAGAACTATATGCGTAGGTACTCCTACTAAAAAGATGTGTGAAGTATATAGTATAGTTTTAAAGGCTCAACAGTGTGCATTAGATAATATAAAAACAGGCATTACAGGTTCTGTTGGCGATTCCTTTGCTAGAAACGTTATTCAAAACTATGGTTATGGTGAATACTTTGGACACTCTTTAGGGCATGGTGTAGGTATGGAGATTCATGAATATCCCGTTATGGCACAGAACAACGATGAAATGTTAGTAGATGGTTCTATAGTTACTGTAGAACCTGGAATATATATTCCAAATGAGTTCGGTGTTAGAATTGAAGACTTTATCTATCTACAAGATAGTGGTATTGAAAACCTTACTAAGAGTCCAAAAGATTTAATATGTATATAAAAATTTTGGATTTTCTATTGCAAAAAGTCTTTTTTTAGTGTAAAATAGTAGGTAGTGTTATCTTACCTAAAAGATGGGTAAGATAATTATATCCAGATGGCGTAAGGCGTCTATCAACGTTTAACGTATACAGCAAGAATTCCCCACTTCAACAGTGTAAGTGGTGAGATGAATTGTTAAAAAAACTTAATTGCAGTGGT
Organism: Ruminococcus sp.; assembly: GCA_021200215.1. Classification (GTDB taxonomy): domain Bacteria; phylum Bacillota; class Clostridia; order Oscillospirales; family Ruminococcaceae; genus UBA5884. Next base: position 2,688 of record JAJQGV010000126.1, read on the forward strand.
GGGCGGAGAGAATCGGTATCCCTCACTGACACGAAGTCGATTCATGCGTACTAATGTACGTACATCGCACTCCGATAATATACCGAGCGTGAATTGAAACAGTTTATGGAGGTATTAATTTATGATTTCAGCAGGAGATTTCAGAAATGGTGTTACTTTTGAAATGGACGGTAACGTAGTTCAAGTTATTGAATTTCAACACGTTAAGCCAGGTAAGGGTGCAGCTTTCGTTAGAACTAAGATTAAGAACGTTATGACTGGCTCAGTGGTAGAAACATCTTTTAACCCTACTGCAAAGTTCCCTACTGCCTACGTTGAAAGAAAAGATATGCAATATAGTTACTATGACGGTGACCTATATCATTTTATGGATATGGAAACCTATGAGGATTTGCCTGTAAATGAATCTGTTCTTAGTGATAGCTTTAAGTTCGTTAAAGAAGAAATGGTATGTAAGATACTATCTTATAAGGGCAAGGTTTTTGGCGTTGAGCCTCCTAACTTCGTAGAGTTAGTAGTTACTCAAACTGACCCTGGCTTTAAAGGTGATACCGCTACTAATGCTACTAAACCTGCTACCGTTGAAACTGGTGCAGAAGTTAGAGTTCCTCTATTTATAGATGAGGGTGAAAAGATTCAAATAGATACTAGAACTGGTGAATACATGGCTAGAGCTTAATTTAATGTAAACAGCAAAAATTCTCTCACTTCAACAGTGTAAGTGACGAGATGTATTGTCAAAAGAAAACTTAATGGCAATGGTGGGCGGAGAAAAATCGGTATCCCTTTGTTGACACCATTATACTAAGTATGTATGTCGCACTCTGTGAAATTACCGAGCGTGAATTAAAACTATTAAATGGGTACGTTTGTTTTATTGAAAAGGAGTTTGCTTGTTATGAAACTTACTGAAAAAATGTCTTATCTTAAAGGGTATATAGATGCCCTAGATATTCAAAAGGATTCTAAAGAATGGAAGGCTATTGACAAAATGACTTCAGTTATGGACGAGATGGTTGTATATATCGAGGATTTGCAAAATCAAGTAGATGAGCTTAGTGAACTCTGTGAAACTCTTGATGAGGATTTGGGCGAGGTTGAACAAGAAATCTTCTCAGTAGATGCCCTTGAAGATGATAACATTGACTATGATGATGAACTAGATGACGATGACCAAATATATGAGGCTACTTGTCCAACTTGTGGTAGAACTATATTATTAGATGAAAGTATGCTCGAAGAGGGCGGTGTTGAATGTTCTTGCGGTGAAAGTCTTGAGTTCGACTTTGAAAGCTTAGACGAGGATTTCAATGAAGATGAACTCGAAAACGCTCTTGACATTGAAATGCTTGAGGATTTGGAAAACTTAAGTTCCCTAGACGATGACAACGCTTAGTTAGATAGTTATAATGTTCTATAGTTAATAATTATGAATCGTTTATTACAATTGTAATCGATGTTTGAAAGCTCCTATATTGTTATAGGAGCTACCTTTTTAATGTTTACGTACTTGAAATGATATTAAATATATGATATAATATTAATAATTAGAGTTCTTCGTGTAATAATCAAAATTTATGGGAGTGTGCGTATGGGACAAAAAGTTTATGCGGTTAAGAATCCAAAAAAGATGCTTAATATGTATATCTTAGAAGTGTTGAAGAAGTATTCCGATTCTGACCATCATTTGAAACAGCAAGATATTATAGAATACATAAAACAGGATTACAACATTTCATCAGAGAGAAAAGCTATATCTATTAATATTAGTCGCTTGGTAGAGTTTGGCTATGATATAGTACATCAAAATGGGTACTACCTTAGAGAACGTGACTTCGATGACAGTGAACTCCGTTTGTTAGTAGATAGTGTTCTATTCTCTAGGAATATTCCAACTAATCAAGCTAAGGATTTAATAGAGAAGTTACAAGGACTATCTAGTAAGTACTTTTCTTTGAAAGTTAAGCACGTATCCAACTTGAACGCTTTGGAGCATACTAATAATAAACAGTTCTTCTATAACATTGAAATCTTAGATGAGGCTATTGAGAATGGTAATCAAGTAGAGTTTATGTACAATAAGTACGGTGAAGATAAAAAGTTACACCCTAGAAAAAAGGAAAAGACTCTATTCAATCCGTATCAGATGGTAGCATCTAATGGAAGGTATTACGTTATTGGCAATGTGGATAAATATGAAGGGGCATCTTACTATCGCCTAGACAAGATTAGCGATATGGCTGTGCTTAATACTCCAGTTAAGCCTATGAATGTGGTACAAGGCTTAGAAAAAGGATTGAATCTACCTAAACATATGGCAGAACATATATATATGTTTAGTGGAAAGTCTGAAAAGGTAACATTTAATATAGATAAATCTCGCCTAGATGACGTTGTAGATTGGTTCGGCAATGAATTTAAGATTCGCAATAAGTCGGACGACATCTATACCATCAGTGTAGATGTAAACACTAACGCTATGTACTATTGGGCGTTACAGTATGGTCAGTATGCTGAGATAATATCTCCTATTGATTTGAGAGAAAAGTTACAAGCTACTATTTCCCAAATGTGTGAAAGGTATAATTCTAATTGAGCTTAATACCTAGCAACTATTTTATTTTAACTAGCAGTAATTTCTAAAAATTATAGTCGGAATGGTAAATCTATTCCGACTATAATTTTGTATGGATATTAATCTAAACTATTTAAGATAACGTTAGCTATGCTTTCAGTAGTAAGATTACCATCGTTTTTATCTTCAATAAGTATGCAAAATGCTATAGGGTGTTCTTCATTAGTATCAAAGCCTACTAGTAGTGAGTTTTCCTTGTCACCGTTTTCTACTTGTGCCGTACCGCTTTTTATTCCTAAAGTGTAGTTAGGTATAGAATATGAATAGTTGTTTACTCCATTAGATACCATAATATCATAGACCTTTTCAGCCGTGGCCGTTGAAAATAGACTATCTGTGTATTCGGTTATGGCTTGGTCATATTCTTTGCCATTTACATTTACAACGTGGTCTATTAAATATGGATATGTAGATTTACCACTCTTATTAGCTATAGCACTCTGCCACATCATTAGTTGACAGGGGCTTATCATGGTTTCGCCTTGACCTATACAGCCCCATTGAGTATTAAAGTCGGTAGTATCTGTTAGTGTAGTAGATGCCGTTTGAACCTTAATGCCATTTATCAAGAATGTAGAACTTTCTTCATCGTTGATAGTATAGCCTAAACTTTTAAATGTTTTAATGATGCTATTTAATCCAAATGATGAATCTTCTACCAACTGTGCGAAGTAGGTATTACAGCTATTAGCAAAAGCCTCTGTAATATTTTCAGTTCCATGACCATTAAGGTTATGGCATTTTATATCATCTCCAGATATATTGGTGTATATGCCATTGCAGACGTACTCTAAAGAATCCACTTTGTCAACACCGTAGTTTTCTACTGCTGCTATCAATGTAGATACCTTCTGCGTAGAACCAGGAACGGTCTTAATAAATGCCTTACATAGTAAACTGCCTTCTGCAAGGTCATCATAGCCGATTACAGGGTCTACTGATGGTTTGCTTACACATACTAAAATCTCACCCGTCTTGTAGTTATATGCTATAGCACAGCCATCTTTAGAGCCAAATGCGTTGTATACCTTTTGGTTGGCATCGTGGTCTAGTGTGGTATAGATAGATGCTTGACCATCAGAGAAGTTAGTTCCTTGAGTAAAACTATAGTTGTTTAACTTTTCCGAGTTTCGTGCTACTAGGGTATTAGTAGTTTGTCCTGAGGCATCACCTATTAAGTTTCCAACATCACGAAAATGTCCCCATTCATATTGCGAGTCATAGTCAGCATCGTTGTCAAATATAACGTCTTTATATCTGTCATAGACTAATCCTAAGCTTTTTGAGTTTGAGTTTACTATATAGTAAGAGGCTTCAAACTGTATCTTAATGAATAGTATAATCATACCTATTAAGAATACTATTAACATTAACCAAATAAGCTTTTGACACCTATTAAGATTTTTCAAGGTTTAGGAACTCCTTTCTAAAGTTATTTTTCATATATCTGTGATGCCTTAAGAAAGCCAACCAACAGCCCACTAGATAGCATGGAACTACCACCCATAGATATGAACGGTATGGTAACTCCAGTAAATGGAATTAAGTTACATGAACCGAAGATATTTAAACTCATTTGAGCAATGAATACAGCAACTACTCCAGCTACTAATGTACTATGGTAGTATGAACGGGGAGTGTTTATCAATGAAGTACATAGCATTATTACTATGGATAGTACTGCCATAATACCTATAAAGAATCCCCACTCTTCGCAGATTGCTGAGAATACTATGTCGGTATCGTAGGCGGCAACGTTATGGAGAGTTCCATAACCTGCACCCTTTCCGAACCAACCACCCTCGGCAATGGCTATTAGAGCCTTACATTGTTGATATCCTGAACCCGATTGGTCTGCCCAAATATCTACATTGAGTCTATCTTGAACGTAGCTGGGAGCAAATATTAAGGCACATACTACTCCAATTACTCCTATTACGCAGAGTATTATAATGTTCTTCTTAGAAAACTTAGTTTCTGGATAGCATATCCTAGATATAAATGCACAGAATGCTACTGCCATAAAGGTAGGTAGGCTACCTAAGTCACGACACCACCATTGCAGTGCGAATATTATTACCGTCAATATTAGTAGTATAATGTTATCTGGAACGTATTTAAACCGTTTAAGGATAGTCTTTCTACGGTGTTGCATGGATAGTGTGGTAGCACATAAAATAACGTATACAGGCTTTAAGAACTCCGATGGTTGAATGGTGATAAATCCTAAATCTATCCACATACTACGGCTACCCGTTAAGAATACTATCGATAGTATTATTATACCTGCTAGAATGTATATGTAAGTCTTTTTCTTTTCGAGTTTTTCGTAGTTCAGAGCAACCTTACAACCTATCTCACAGCATATTAAAGCCAATATTGACAATATTGCTTGTTTATATGAGAAACTTACCTCACCAAAACATGATTGAAATATTATCGACATATTTAGTATAAAAAGCATCATGTAGTCTACTATGTATACCGATTGTTTCCTAGACTTTATAATCCCACTATATACGATATCAGATAGTATTACGAACGCCGATAGTATTATGGGATACATTAAAGTTTCGTAGTTACCTTTAAAGAATACTACTCCAAGCATTGCAACGTGTGACATTAATATCAAGACGGTTAGCCAAAAGTAGTGAACCTTAATTTTAGATTGTGTAGCCATAGTATTATTCACGCTCCTTTTTGATTCTCTTGTTGCCTTTGCTGTCTATGTATGCTATTTTCTACAGTGAATTGAATTTCTCCTAGTTGAATTTCATCACCTTCATATATAGGGGTAATGTCATCTATCTGTTCGCCGTTGACGAATGTGCCATGCGTGGAGTCCATATCTTCTATGCACCATTGACCATCTTTTAAAGATATTATAGCATGGTATCTTGAAACTGTCATATTTACGCTTCTAATGTCACAAGATGAGTGCCTTCCGATTAATATTTCATCTGCCTTAAATGGGTAGTATCTATCACCTATAGCCAAACCATAAGGAGATACTATCTTACTCTTCTTTGCAATAACCGACTTCTTTTCCTTGTTAGCTTTCATTAAAAATGCAATGGCTAAAAGGTCTATAAAGAGTAATGCTATTAAACAGGCTAAGTTATTAGATGAGTGTAACTTTTCACCAAACTCTGTAAAGAACTCTTTAATGCTATCGAAGTCTATATTCTTTAGATGTTCTTTTAAACTTTCAACAAAACTTTCATACATATAAAAAGCACCTCAGCTTTCAAAAATCCAATGGTTTCTTTTAGTTTTGACGTTACTATTGTATCACAAAACTATGATTTTTACAATACCAAATATTT
>JAJQGV010000026.1 GCA_021200215.1 Ruminococcus sp.
ACATATATATTAATAAAAAGAAAGGTGTAATAAGAATATGAAAGCAAACGGAATAAACATAGCATTAATATCATCGATAGTGGTTGCGATACTCTTAATAGTTGGCATAGCGTTCAATATGGTTAAATCTAATGATACTAGTGAAGTATCTAACGATGTAGACCAAAATACTACCGATATCACTACTACTACTGTTACTACTACAGAAGATACTTCTATGGAAGATACTACCTTAGAGGTCACCACTACTGAAGTTTCTAACGAAACTACAGTTATTAACTCTGATGATGGTGTAATATCCATATATGATGAAGACAAAGATGTCTATGTCTATGTTGAGAACTCAAACGGTGCTAATGTGGTAATAGATGGTTCAGTAGTAGCTACTCAATCCACAGAACAAGATGACATTGAAGTTAATGTTTCCGATGACGGCAATGGTGTTCATATTGAATATTCCAATGATGCTAACATAAATATTCAAATAAACTAACATAAACGTTTGGAACACTAAGTATAGTGTTTCATACATAAAAACTTTGAAAGGAACTCTTAACTTTTATGACTAAAAAATCTATATTAAGTAAGTGGTGTATCATAACGGCGTTGACTATCGCATTGGTAGGCTGTTCTAATGCCAACAACAAAGACGATAACTTAAACGGTGCTACGGTTAAGTACGAATGGAGCAACGTTGCTATCGATGGTGGTGGATACGTTCCTGGTATGGTATATAACTACAAGGAAGAAGGCTTAGTATACGCTCGTACCGATATAGGCGGAGCATATCGTTGGGATAACGTTGCACAAAAATGGATTCCTATTACTGACCATCTAGGTTCAGATGATTGGAATTTAATAGGTATAGAAAGCATAGCTACTGACAACGTTGAACCTAACAGAGTATATCTTGCGTGTGGTACGTACCTAAGCGATAACGGTGCTATACTATCTTCCGATGACTATGGAGAAACTTGGACTCGCTATGACTTGGATTTTGGTGTAGGTGGAAACACATCTGGACGTGGTACGGGTGAACGTCTAATGGTAGACCCTAACGATAATTCTATTATCTACTTTGGTACTAGAAGTAACGGTCTAATGCGTTCTACCGACTATGGCGAAACTTGGGAGTTTGTAGATAGTTTTCCTGTCACTGGAACGTATTCTCAAGAGAGTAATCCTATAGGCATTATGTGGGTAGAGTTCGATAAGTCTTCCTCTAGTGAGGGTAAAAAGACCAACGACATATACTGCGGTGTAGCTATGAACGATGGTAACTGCATATATAAATCTTCTGATGGTGGGGATACTTGGGAAATATTTGGTGAAACTATTAAGGGAATGTATCCTCTACAAGCAGATATATCAGATAATGGTAATATGTATGTAGTATACAGTGATAACTGTGGGCCAAACCTCTCGCCTACTAGTGGAAAGGTATACTCATATAGTCTTGCAGATGGTTCTAGCATAGATATAACTCCTAGCGGTACTGGTGAAGGTTTTGGCTTTGGCGGTGTTTCTGTAGATGCTCAAAACCCCGACACTTTAGTAGTATCTAGTTTGGGACTATGGTCACCAACGGATAACCTCTATCGTTCTACCGACGGCGGTAAGACTTGGAACTCTCTATTTGAAGGCAACGGTCAAGGTGATAACAAGCATTATACTATGGATACTTCATCTTCTGATTGGCTAAAATGGGGTAACGAAGAGGCTAAGACGGGTTGGTGGATTAGCGATGTAAACATCAATCCATTTAACTCCGATGAGATTATGTATGGTACTGGTGCAACTATATTCACTACTACTAACGCTACCAATATGGGTGACAACGTTACTATTACGGCTCATGCAGATGGTATTGAGGAAACTGCTGTATATGAAATGATATCTCCACCTAGAGAAAATGGTCAAGTTGAGATGTACTCCATAATGGGCGACCTAACAGGATTCCGTCACGTTAGCATAGATGAAGCTCCATCAGATGAGGACTTCTTTAAGAACAGCGACCCTTTCGATATAGATTGTGCTTGGCAGAATACCGACATAGTAGCATACTCAGGTAACTTTAGTCATGGTGTTAGATACTCTACCGATAGTGGTATAACTTGGAAAGTAGTAGCCACCACTCCTGAAGGCTATGAAAACTATCAAGATGGATACGTTGCACTCAGTGCCGATGGTTCTACCCTAGTATGGTGTGCAGGAAGTATACAAGCTAAGCCTTTTGCTACTACTGATTTCGGTCAAACTTGGTTTGAATGTGAAAATCTTCCATATGGTGCTACGGTAGTTGCAGACAAGATTAACTCTAGTAAGTTCTATGCCATTGCCGATGGTATAGTATACTATTCAGAAGATGGTGCTAAAACTTTTACTAAGAGCGATGCTTTAGCATCATCTAGTGCGAAACTGTATACATCTGCAACTGCTGAAGGCGATGTTTGGCTCTGTAGTGGTATGTTGATGCACTCTACCGATGGCGGTAGAACTTTCGAGCCGATTAAGACCATCAGTGCAGATTGTATAGGTTTTGGTGTAGCTGAAAACGAGAGTGACCCTCAAGTAATATATGCTATGGGTACTGTAGAAGGTTTAGGCGATGGCATCTTCCGTTCTACCGATAGTGGTCAAACTTGGGATAGAATTAACGATAATAACCATCTATTTGGAAACTTAACGAAGTCTATTACTGGTGACAGTAATGTGTTCGGTAGAGTATACTTTGCTACCAACGGTAGAGGTATAATTAGAGGTGATATCGCCACAGATGAATGACAAGATTAATATTTAAAGTAATATAGTTAATACTATCTTATATAGGGGGGAATACTTTTTGAGCGTTAAGAAAAGTATCTCCCCTATAGTTTTAAAAATATGCACAAAGTTAGTATCCATATTTAGAATATATATTAACATATTTCACAAAGTTTAAACATATCCATAAAATACCTTGACTTTTTCTTCAAGATGGTTTACTATATACTTAGTTAGGTTAGCGGTTGCTAACCTATGTATTGTAAACTTACGTTAGCTTTGGCTAACTTATCATAGGAGGTCTTTTTGGGTATGATGCCTTTAACTTTTGCAAACATTGGCGAAGAAAACATAATTAAAAAGATTGGTGGAAATCCAGAAACTAAGAAGTTCTTAGAAACTCTAGGGTTTGTGGTGGGTGGCATAGTTACCGTCATAAATGAGATTTGTGGCAACGTAATAGTAAATATTAAAGAATCAAGAGTTGCCATTAGCAAAGAGATGGCTAACAAGATTATGGTTTAGTTTGAAAGGGGGATAATTCTGTTATGGCTAATTTAAAATCTGCTAAGATAGGTGAAACCGTTAAGGTTAAGAAACTCATCGGTGAAGGTGCAGTTAAGCGTCGCATTATGGATATGGGTATCACTAGGGGTGTAGATGTATATATTCGTAAGGTTGCACCACTAGGTGACCCTATAGAGATAACCGTTAGAGGCTATGAGCTATCACTTCGTAAATCCGATGCCGAAATGATTGAGATTGAATAATTTTTTTTAAAGAAAGGTTAGTCATGGCTAACTTTTAAGAAAGGACTTTTTATTATGGAGATTAAGATTGCACTTGCAGGAAATCCGAACTGTGGAAAGACTACTCTCTTTAATGCCCTAACTGGTTCTAATCAGTTCGTTGGTAACTGGCCTGGAGTTACCGTTGAAAAGAAAGAGGGTAAGCTTAAGAATCATAAGGACGTTATAGTAACCGACCTACCAGGTATATACTCTCTATCGCCCTACACCCTAGAAGAGGTAGTAGCTAGAAACTATTTGATAGAGGAACGTCCTAACGCTATTTTAAACATTATAGATGGTACTAACTTAGAGCGTAACCTGTACTTAACTACTCAACTAGTTGAGTTAGGTATCCCTGTGGTAGTAGCCATAAATATGATGGATATAGTACAGAAGAATGGAGATAAAATCAACCTAAAGCAACTATCTAAAGAGTTAGGTTGTAAGGTAGTTGAGATATCTGCTTTGAAAGGTACTGGCATAGATGAGGCTATTAATACGGTAGTATCCGTAGCACAATCTAAAGAGCCTATGATACCACAACATAGTTTCTGTGGCTGTGTAGAACACGCTCTAGCACATATAGAAGAAGCCTTCCTACACGATATCCCAGAGGAGCGTCAAAGATGGTATGCCATTAAGATATTTGAACGTGATGAGAAGATTATAGAAATGTTAAAGATATCCGATAGCGTTAAGGCTCACATAGAGAAAGATATACAATCCGCTGAAAGCGAAATGGACGATGATTCGGAAAGTATAATAACCAATGAAAGATATCTTTACATAGGTTCAATCATTAAGGATTGCTACGTTAAGAAAAATAAAGGTGGCTTAACCATCTCGGATAAGATAGATAGAATAGTTACTAACAGAATATTAGCTTTGCCAATATTCGCAGTAGTAATGTTTATAGTGTACTATGTATCGGTTACTACTGTAGGTGCATTGGTCACTGACTTTACTAATGATACTCTATTCGGTGAATGGATTTGCCCAGGGGTTCAATCGTTATTAGAAAGTATCAACTGTGCCGATTGGTTGACTAGCTTAATAGTAGATGGTATCATTGGTGGTGTTGGTGCAGTTCTTGGTTTTGTACCTCAAATGTTGGTACTGTTCATATTCTTAGGTTTCCTTGAAAGTTGTGGATATATGGCTCGTATAGCTTTCGTTATGGATAGAATCTTCCGTAAGTTTGGTCTATCGGGAAAATCATTCATTCCAATGTTGATTGCTACTGGCTGTGGCGTCCCTGGAATTATGGCATCAAGAACCATTGAAAACGAACGTGACCGTCGCATGACCGTTATGACTACAACATTTATGCCATGCGGTGCAAAGTTACCTATAATAGCTTTAATAGCGGGTGCATTGTTTAATGAATCTGGTTGGGTTGCTACAAGTTGCTACTTTATAGGCATAGGAGCAGTAATAGTATCTGGAATTATGCTAAAGAAAACTAAGATGTTCGCTGGTGACCCTGCTCCATTTGTAATGGAACTTCCTGCATACCATATGCCAACCGTTGGAAACGTACTACGTTCTATGTGGGAACGTGCTTGGAGTTTCATTAAAAAGGCTGGTACGGTAATACTAATTTCATCGATAGTACTATGGTTCTTACAAGGATTCGGCATAGAAAACGGTTCTTTTGGAATGGTCGAAGATTTAAACAACTCAGTACTTGCTAAGATAGGCAACGTGATAGCACCAATATTTGCACCACTAGGTTTTGGTAACTGGAAATCGGCAGTAGCAGTAGTTACTGGATTAATAGCTAAAGAAAATGTAGTATCTACGTTTGGTATTCTATACGGTGGTTTCGATGAGGTTGCTGAAGATGGTGTTGAAATTTGGTCTTCTCTACAGGCTGAAATATCTGCTCTTGCTGGATATTCTTTCCTAGTATTCAATCTACTATGTGCTCCATGTTTTGCAGCTATGGGAGCTATCAAGAGAGAGATGAACAGTGCTAAGTGGACTGCTTTTGCTATAGCTTATCAATGTATATTTGCATATGCAATCTCATTAGTAATCTATCAAATAGGAAGTATCTTCGTAGGTACTCCAAACGTTATAGGAATCATAGTAGCTTTAGTAATCTTAGCTTTCATAATATTTATGTTGGTTAAACCTTACAAAGAAAGCACTACCCTTTCTAAAGATGTTAAGGTAAAGGTTAAAGCATAGGTTTAATATAAAGCATTTGGAATGGTTTTCTATAACAGAAGAACCATTCCAAAACCTATAAAGGAGATTTTAAGTATGTTTGAGTTTCTAGCAAATAATATATCTACTATAGTAGTGGGTATGATAGTATTAGGTATAGTAATATTGGTTATTAAAAGTATGTACAACGATAAGAAATCTGGAAAAAGTTCATGTGGTGGTGGTTGCTCAGGTTGTCCAAACGCTTGTATGTGCCACTCAGTAGATGCTAAAAGTAATCTAAATGATTAATGTAAATATATCTGCAAAAGATAAGAATCCCGACCCTTACAAAAGGTTGGGATTCTTTCTATCATACAGATTGAAACCTCTGTACCAACGCTTATTTTTCGCTTAATGTGATACAGACACACAAAAGCACAATTATCAATATTTTTATTGATTATTTTGTACCCCTAAAAGAATTTATGTGTGAAAATAATCACCTATGTATGTAACTATTTATTACTAGTAGATGGCATATTGCTTAATCCTAGAGTTTCATATACCTTTATGGTAGGTGCAAGCCATACTTGACCTGTACCTCTATAGACGTTCACTAGACCCTCTCCACTAACAGATGAACCTATTAAACTCTTAGCAGAACGTTCTACAGTGAATCCCATAGATGCACTTCTGAGTAGAGCAAAGTTGCCATCTACTTTTAGAGTATCGTTGTGCATATCAATGATATCTACCTCTTCCATAGGAACAGGTAGCTCTAAGACTACTAAACCAGGGCCTTTAATTAAAATTTGAAATAGTCCCTCACCACCAGCAACTGCCGATGATATGCTCTTCTGCATAACGGGTTTAGTAACTACACTACCTTGACAAGCATACATCATACCCTTATCAACGATGACATCTTCACCAGATTGTAAGTCTATTACTACAAAGTGTTTAAAAGATGGTTCTAATACTATCATTCCAGTACCTTTGTACTCAGGTTGAGCCACATTTTCGCCAGTCATTTTGCTAGAGAACATCTTACCTATTAGATTACCTGCATTTACTCCCGAAACCATCTCTAAGTTACCTTGCATATAGCTTAAAGCTCCTGGTTCTGTCTTTATGATATCGTTCTCAAGGTAGATTACTATCTGTTTTGCACTAATATTTTGCTGTTTCATGTAGTAAAGTCTTTCTGCCATGATTGAGTTTGTTATACCATTAAGCCCATGATACTCTAAGATATCTATATGGCAAGATTTATTTTCACTAGAATCTATAATCTTAACATTACTTCTAGTACCTATTGCGTTGTAGTTTAATTTCATATAAAAGACTCCTTTAGATTTTTAATATATATCTTAGTAATTGATAAATCGTGACCTACTCCACGATTATATTTAATCAACAATTATTTAAAAGTATTGGTTATTTTCTTCATACTCTTGATATCTATCGGTATTTTGATTAGGGTCATAGTATGAAGTATCGTCTGTAATCGAAACGGTAACCGCCTCTTGAGTTTCCTCTATGATGGTAGTTGCATCTGTAACTACTGGCTGAGTAGTTTCTGTAGTGGTATCGATTGTGATAGTAGTATATTGTATAGTGGTAGTAATCTCTGTAGTAGTAGATGTAGTTTCTTCTATAGTAGTAGTTTCTTCAGTAGTAGTGGTAGTTTCCTCGGTAGTAATAGTAGTTTCTTCTGTGGTCGTACAAGATGGCTCTTGACCTAGATACTCTAAATACTCATCGTGGAGTTCGTTTAGTTTTAATACTATGTTGTAAAAGAACGAACTATCTCTAGTTTCGCCATCACTGTCAGTCATTACCACTATAACGAATGGGTGTTCTGATAATACTATACCACTATCATGATATCCAGGAGATGCCCACCCCGACTTATGTGCTATCTGATAGTCATAACCAGCTTCGGTAAAAGGCCATATTAAAAAGTTACTTCCAGCGTTTACAAGAGTATCCCAAAGTATAGCACCCTCTTCAGATTGGTCTTTATAGTCATAGATTTCAGTCCAAATATAGCCTAAAGCGTGTGAAGATAACTTTCCCCACTTTACAGAATCATCTAGGAAAGTTTCAAACCCATATTTAGACATCATTTCGTTGTAGCCTTCGTAACCAAAATAATCTTGTAGCATTAAGTAAGCAACGTTATCGGAGTAGTGAATCATGTAGTAGAGTAAATCTTCTACGGTGTAATATGTACCACTACCGCTATCTTTTAGAACTCCCGTACCATTAGAGTAGTAACCGCTTTTGTACAAAAGAGTATCATCGAAACTGTAATTACCCTTTTCTATCTCCTTGTAGCAGTAGTACGCAAACGGACACTTTATAGTACTCGCAGTAGATATATAAGTATCGGAATTATAACCAAAGGTAGCATAGTCCTCTAGGTTTACCATATATAGTGAACAGGTTGTACCATAGTTTTCTATTAGTTCCATAATTTCACTCTCTAATTGTTCCGATGGTCTAAAGTTGGTATGTAATATTTCAAGAGTATCCTCTTGGAATACGTCTTCATTAAGTTTTGGGATAGTAGTTTCTACAGTAGTTTCAATGGTAGTTACTTCTTGAATGGTAGTAATACTATCTCCTAAATTTGCAGATACCTCTTGTGTTTCGTTGTTAGAACAAGATGAAAATGCAGTCAACGTCATAATTATGGCAATCAAGCCATAGAACTTCTTCATAATTGCAAACTCCTTAAAGATGTAATTGTAATACCTGTACTTGACAGATTAAAAAAAATGTTTTATACTATACATACAGCCACACCCATATTGGGTGCGTGTTAAAATAAAGATGTAATTGTATATAAGTATTATATCAAATATATGGGTA
>JAJQGV010000086.1 GCA_021200215.1 Ruminococcus sp.
ATCGTTGAGGAACTTCCTGCCATTAATGAGGTTGCTCCTATTGAGGAAACTCCTACCGTTGAAGAGCCTACTATCACACAACCAAGTAATGCCGTTCCTAATGGATTTAACAATGTGGTACAACCTACTCAACCTATATACGCTCAACCAGTAAATCCAGCACCAATTCCACAGCCTACATACGTACAGCAACCAACACCTATGCCACAGTTTTATTATAATGCATATGGAGAGGCTATACCAATAACTTACAATGCACAGAATCAACCAGTGTTCACAGTTCCAGTAACCTATGATGTTCAAGGTCAACCTAGACCCGTTCAGATGAATCAACCTACACCATATGTTGCACAGAATACTTACATTGCTCCACAACCACAACCTATTCAACCTCAACCAACGTATACACAACCCGTTCAACCTCAACCAGTGACGCCAAAGGTTTCCACTCCACCACCTACTAGAGTAGTTCGTGCAGATGCTCCACCAAAGGTATCAAAACCTGTAGAGAATAAACCTTTCGACTTTAGCATCTTTGAAAAGGAAGAGAAGAAACCAGTGTTTACTGCTAGTGATAATAGAATCTTTGTAGATTCTATTGAAGAGGCACTTAGTCAACTAGGTATTGAAACCGACGAAGAGAAAAAGGAAGATGAAATCATTCCAGAGTTCCAAGAGTATGTAGCTCCTACTAAGAGTAGTAAACCAGTGAATCAAGCTCCAAAGCAAGAAACTAAGACTGCTCCTGTATTAAGCGAGGCAGAACGTAAGAAACGTGAAAAGATAGACGCTAAACTCAAGAAAGAATGGGAAAAGAAAGGTCTTGACCCTAACGATTGGAAACGCAGAAGACATTAATATGTTAGATTAAAAAATTCGCTCTTATGAGCGGATTTTTTTGTAATAAAAAAAGGCGATTGCTAAGCAATCGCCAAAGATAAGATTTATTCTTTTCTAAACTATTCTTTTACACCACCAGCAGAAACACCCTCAACGATGAACTTAGATAGTAAGATATATACTATGATAAGTGGTAACATCGCTAGGAATAATCCTGCATAAACTTGACCATAGTCTGTACGGAAAGTATCAGACTTCATCTGTGCGATTTGAATAGGTAGTGTATACTTCTTTGAATCTGTTAGTATGATAGATGGTGTAAAGTAGTTGTTCCAAGCAGTAATGAACGCAAATATACCTTGTGTTGCTAATGCTGGAGTCATAATTGGTAATGAGATAGTAAAGAACGTTCTAAACTCATTACAACCATCTATACGAGCAGCCTCAACGAGTGAAACCGACAACGCACCCTTCATATACTGACGCATATAGAACGCTATAGGAGGTGCTGCAATTGCTGGTAATATAATAGCGGCAAAGCTATTTAATATTCCCAAATTAGAACATAGTTTATAGAAACCTATAATAGATACTTGTTGTGGTATCATCATGATTGCCATAATAAATGTAAATGCGGCATCTCTTAGCTTAAATTGATACACTGTAAGACCATATGCTGTAGCCGTTGCAAACAATAGTGAACAAGCTGTAACAGCAGTAGATAGTATTAAGCTATTCTTAAAACCTGACATGATATTTAAATCACTTCTATTTAAGACAGCTTTAATATTAGTTATAAGCTCTCCACCAGGAATCAATGATAAACTACTTTGAACCTCAGCACTTGTACGGCTAGCATTTACAAAGGTTAGCCAGAATGGTAACAAGCTTATGATTGAAAGTAGAACACAGATTATAAAGATAACTATCTTTTTAACCTTACCTTGTCCTGGTTTATGTCCTGCACTAGTACTCATATCTGTAAACCTCCACTAACCTTATTTCCTTGCTTAGCCAACTTTCGTTGTTTCTTAATGTACTTCTTCTGAGCGACCTCATCTTCATCTCTAAGAATGTAGAATACTATAGCACTTAAAATACACGTTGCAATGAACAGCAAGGTTGCGGCAGCACCTGCTTTACCGTAGTCTTGAGTACCACCACCGAATACCTTATCGGTGATATACATAGTTACAGTTTGAACTGTATAACCAGGAGCACCCTTTTGGTCTGTACTTAATAGCTTTGGAACATCGTAAAGTTGTAGACCACCTATAATAGATGTGATTAAAGTATACACCATGATAGGTTGAATACATGGTATAGTAACCTTGAAGAAAGTTTGGCTACTAGTACAACCATCTATTTCAGAAGCCTCAAATAGTGATTCGTTAATACCTAAGATACCAGATATTAGTGATATCATAGTATTACCATACCACATCCAAGTTTGGATAAAGGAAACTAATCCTCTTGTCCAAGCGGTACTTCTTAAGAAGTCATATTGAGTATCAATAACACCCAATTGTGACATTAGGAATACATTTATTATGCCTGTCTTATCGAACAATGATGTAAATAAGATAGCGATAGATGATGCAGTTAATACGTTAGGTAAGAAGATTAAGATTTTAAAGATACCTTGACCAGGAACTCTTAATCTCTTATCGGTAAACCAAGCAGCACATAGAAGTGATAAGCATATCTGTGGAATGAAGTTACAACCCCACATGATAATAGTATTCTTAAATGCGTTTAAGATACCACTAGGTTCACTTGCATTTAAAAATACATTTCTAAAGTTTTCTAATCCTATAAAGTTAGGGCCTATAGTTTCAAACTGGAAGGTCACTAAGTTTTGACCCATAGTATACTCTTGAAGAGAATAATACAAGGTTAAAACTAAAGGATAGAGTTGAAAAATAAAGAAAGCAATAAAAAAAGGAAAAATAAATATGTAGCCATACTTGGCATAGCTTACGCTTTTTAATCGAGAATTTGCTACGCTTGCCATTTTAAAGATTCACACTCCTTATTAAGTTGAAATAATATAAAGCAAATATACTACAACAGAGGGCAAGGATTTTCTTGCCCCCTGCAATAATAAACTAATTGAACACTATTAACATATAGTCAAAACTATTCAACTGTAATACCAGAAATTTGGTCTGCAACAGCACTCTTGAATGAAGATATAGCATCTTCCTTAGAAGTACCATCATAGCAGTAGCTATTTACGGCCTCGATGAATGCACTGTTAATAGTTTGGTCGTAACCAGTCATTAGGCTAACATCGATGTTCTTAACCTGTTCTTGGAATAGGCTGTAGTGGTCTTGACCACCTAAGAAGTCGAATGAATAACCGCTATCGATAATGTTAGTGATAGCAATATCGTTATTACAGTAGTCAGAAGAGTTCTGAGCATACCATTGCATAGATTCAGTATTGATAGTAAAGAACTCAATGATGTCCTTAGCGATATCTGCGTTGTCACAAGTTGGTGGAACTACAATCCAAGTACCGCCCCAGTAGTAAGCAGATGGACCTTCAATAGCTCTCCAGTCACCGTAGGTAGAACCTTCTTCACCTTCTTCACCACCACAGTTAGAAACCATAGTCCATTGAATACCCCAAGTAGAGAAGAATGAACCCATAGTCTTAGCAGAAGCCTCAGAAACGCTATCAGAGATACAGCTGTTCCAACCATTAGTCCATTGGTTTACACCAACAGTTAAGTCACCAGACTCATCATTAGTTAGTTGGTAAGCAATATCCATAAAGTCTTCAATCTCACTAGTAACAGCTAAAGTAGTGCCATCAATCCAAGAAGTAGTACGGTTAGTTCTAAATACTTGCCATACGTCTTGAATACCTTGAACTAGCTTAACTTTGCCGTTAGAAGCAGTATTTACTTCTTGAGCAGTAGCAATGAAAGTATCCCAATCCTTAACCTTTTCTTGCATAGCCTCTTCGTCAGTAACACCAAGTAAAGACTCAGCTAAAGAAGGTCTGTAAAGGAATAGTCCAGGAGCAGCTTGCCAAGATGAACCCTTTATAGAGCCGTCAGTCTTAGAAGTACCAACCTGTATAGTATACTCATATTGATTAGCAAATTCACTCTCAGAGATACCAACCTCAGTAAGAGCAACTGTAGCACTGTCATTGTTGATGTACTTTAGAGCGTAATCAGCCTCAGCTAAGAACATATCACCTAAGTCACCACTAGAAGAAAGAATTTGGTCAAGGTTAGTTTGGTAAGCACCACCATCAGATGGCTTAATTAGGTAGTCGCTATCGATAGCACAAGTAACACCATTTGCAAAAGTGATAGTGTTAGATGATTCATCATAAGTAGCACCAGTTTGAACAGGGCCACCATTATCGTAACCGAACTCACCATTATCACAGTAGTAGTTCTTAACCATACCTAAGAACTCATCGTTCCATGAGTTGATAACGAAGTTAGTACCGTCAGATGGTAAAGAAGCCTCTACAGTATCGCCACCGTCGGAAGTATCGTCACCGCCATCAGCAGTAGCATCGTCACCATCATCAGCAGTAGCATCGTCGCCACCATCAGCAGCAGCACTAGTAGTAGTAGTAGTATCAGAACCACTGTCATCGGAACTTGAATCGCCACAACCAACTAAAGAAGTCGTAGCCATTGCTAAAACTGCTACAAGAGCAAGTGTTTTCTTTAAACTCTTCATTTGAAAATTTCCTCCTTAATGAATGAATAATATTAAAAATATTAATATTAACCAACTAAAAACGACTATTTAATAGTCTTGACAGTTTCACCCGTTAGGAGTTCTCCCCCAACGATTAAATGTCTTTCTTTTTCAGATATGCTTTGCTTATTAATCAACTTAATTAACATTTGAGCCGAACGTTCACCTATCAATTGAATATTTTGCCTGATAGTAGTCAATGGTCTTTCAAATATTTGAGAAAGGTAAGTACCATCATAACCTATCACAGATACATCATTAGGGACTGATAGACCCAACTGTCTTATAGCGTTCATCACACCGATGGCAGAGTAGTCATCTGGAGCGATTATACAAGTAGGTGGATTATATAAACTCAACATTTCTTTCGTAATCTTACTAGCTGAAATAGGGTCATGATATTTGCTCTGTCTTACATAATCAACATTAGACTTTATATTTAAACTCTCTAAAGTAGCTTTAAAAGAGTCAAGTCTGTTGGTAGTGACTTGTGAACTATCACCATATATGTAAGCTATATTTCTATGACCTTGTGAAACCACGTATTCAACTAGTCTTTTAATGCCCATAGCGTTGTCAGAAGACACGCTATACGTCTTTTCAGATATAAAATCAATAGTTACAAGTGGTATGTCACTATTTATTATCGCAGTTACATTACTGTCATAGAAATCAGCACATACTATCGCTACACCATCTACATTTCTATACTTACAATGTTCAAGATAGCTCATAGACCTATCACCAATATTTCTGTTATTGATGAATGTAATATCATAGCCTAGCCTTTCAGCCTCTGCTCTAAAACTTTCAAGAACTTGAGAGAAGTAAGCGTGAGCAATACCCGTACCCGACTTATCCGCATAGATAACACCTATACTATAAGTTCTATTAGTCTTTAAAGCTCTAGCTTGAGAGTTTGGCAGATAGCCCAACTCATCGGCAGTCTGTTTGATTAATCTTTTAGTATTTTCGCTGACATCATTATGATTGTTCAATGCTTTACTAACAGTTGCAATAGACACTCCACATCTTTCGGCTACATCTTTAATTGATACCATAATAACAAGCGTCCTTTACGTTAATAACAAAGCCTAATACACATAAGCTGTCATATACAAAATACAGCAATATTAAATTAGTGCAAGATGCATAAATTCCAAAATGCACCAATGCATAACTAACACCTAATACTGTAATAATAGTTTACAATGTAAACAAGAAAAAGTCAATATCTATAACTTTTATTTAATTTTTTTCGTGCAAACTGCACAATTTAAAGCCTAATTTATTGTGCAGTTTGCTATATTATTTTCCAATTAAATCCTTAAAAGTTACAAAACGATTACTAAAAATTAGCTAAGTTCAAAAATCATTGATATAATATGCACAAAATTCTCACAAAAATTTCTACTTTTTCTACTAGTTAATCGTTTAGAGGAACTTTTTTCCTCAAAATAATAACACTTTCATGATTATATCATCACAATTCTATCAAAAAAGATAATATTATAAACCGTTCTATACTTTTAACAGAATATTATATCGTTTTTGCCGTTTAATACCTTAGAATGTAAACTAATCCACCTCAACGAATCTTTGTTTGCCGTCTACATTGCCAAGGAATATAGTCTTAGGCATATCCCAAGTTTCACTAGAACCAAATAGAGCCTTGTATATTACCAAATCCTCTTGAGATGTATACTCTCTAGCGATGGTAATAACTTTAAACATATTGCCATTAATATCTCTGTAATTGCCACCTATTTGGACATCACGTTCAATAGGACTTTCAATCTCTTGTGGAGCAGGTTCTTCATTTAAAATATCGTCGGCAACTATAATCATCGAACTAAATGGGGGAACTTTAACGTAAGCATCATGATTACCGTTAATCTCAACTACTTGATTGCTTACAACATCTACTAAGAAGTCCATATCGGTATGGAAAGTAAATCCGTACTCATTTTCATCAAGGTTTAGAGCCACATACACTATTTGACCGTTCAACTCTTTCTTAAATAGGAGCTGTCTATTTCTAACTATCATAGTTTGATAAGTACCAGTTCGCATAGCTGGATACACACTATAGATTCTACCCAATCTAACTATATGCTTATAAAGGTCTAGGTTGCCATTAGATAGTAAATCATCTAAATCCAGACAAGGTCTTAAGCCGTCATCGGAATTATTTTCATGGATACCTTTAATGCCAAACTCACTACCATAGTATATAGATGGTATACCAGGCATACCATACATCAAGGTATAGCAATTTTTAAGATTTCTTTCATCTTTTATGGTACTAGCTAACCTATTAACGTCATGATTATCTACAAAGTTAAATAGGTTGATGTTCTTATATATACCATTGTTTCCCGATTGACGGTTTATAGAATAGTCTATCTCGAAGTAGTTACCATCGTTATGTGAAGAATATATACCCTTATAGCACTCATAGTTAGTAGTACTGTCGAGCATCTCAGAGTTTGCCCATCTGTTGTAGTCACCATGAATTATTTCACCCATAAGCCAAAAGTCTGACTTTTTAGATTTAGTAAACCATCTAATCCTTTTAAAGAAATCGAAGTCTATGCAGTCAGCAGCATCAAAACGGATACCATCTATGTCAAACTCATTAATCCAATAATCAACGGCATCTATGATGTAGTCACAGACCTTAGGATTCCTCATGTTTAGCTTAACTAAGTTGTAGTAACCGTTCCAACCCTCATACCAAAAGTTATCACCACAAGGACTTTGACCACCAAAGTTCAAGTTTTGAAACCAGTCGCAATATTGAGATGCAGGGCCATTCTTTTGAACGTCCTTAAAAGCCCAAAAGTTTCTACCTACATGATTGAACACGCCATCTAAGACTATCCTAATACCATTGGAGTGAAGTTCATCACAGACCTTTTTAAAGAGTTCATTAGTGCCAAGGCGTCTGTCTATTAGCTTATAGTCTGTAGTATCGTAGCCATGTTCAACGGATTCAAACACTGGGCCAAAGTACACAGCAGAGATATTCATCTCCTTTAGATGTGGTATCCAAGAGATAACCTTATCAAGACGGCATCTAATCTCACCACCATCGTTTACCTTTTCAGCACCACAGAAACCTATAGGGTATATGTGATAGAAAATAGCATTATCATACCAAAAACTCATTTTAAACAATCCTCCAAAATAAAAATGTATATATTACTATGAAAATAATAGTAAACTAAAGTACTGTAGCACATATATATGCTATGACAACATATATATTCTGCTGATGTTTTTAACTTTCATTTCCCTCTAAATAATAAGAGGCTTCCATATCGGCAACGTTAAGAGCCAATGCTAAGGGAAACATTTCAAAAACCTTGCCTATAGTATTGTTATCTTCTACACCCGAAAATCCCATATGATACCTAATAGCAAACGCTTCTTCCCTAGAAAGCCTCATAAAGCCAGATATTATATACACAGACTTTTCACCATGACCATATGGTAAAGTATCGTTAATTTTATAATAAGGGACTCTCTCCCACTGACCTTTAGAATTTTTAGCGTTTCTGTAATCCACTTCATAGAAGTTAATCTTACAGATATCATGTAGCAGTGAAACTAAAGCTATAGTTTCATTCGAGTAGTTCATGCCATATAGAGTCTTAGTATTTTCTCTACTAAGATAATCTTTAAGGCAGTTATATACGTTAATACTATGTTGAACCAATCCACCAGCATAACTACCATGAAAGCGTGAACTACTAGGAGCAGTAAAGAAGTCACTCTGTTCAGAAGTCAAGTAATCGAGTAACCTTTCAGAGCCATTCCTTTTGATGTTAGAAGTATATATCTCAATAAACTCATCTTTTTTAGTAATAATGCTTTCAGATGTTAAACCTTTATCTTGATAGAAATTCATAATATAAATACTCACCGTTTTCTTTAAAATATTTATTTACAATACTATTGCCTTTATAT
>JAJQGV010000029.1 GCA_021200215.1 Ruminococcus sp.
ATTCATAATAAATGTACCTTAAATTCTGATTGTTTGCAACGTTTAAAAAAAGTTTTCAAACAGTTTCCATATTATGCACAAATTTTTATGTAGATTTTAGGTAAACGTTATGCAATCTGACAAAATACTTTTTGAAAGGAAGTTTTAAAACTATGAATGCATTTCTATTTGTAGGACAAGGCTCTCAGTATGTGGGTATGGGTAAATCTTTACTAGAGGCGAATCCAGAGTTTAACTACTTATATGATATCTCTTCCGAAATTCTCGGTAAGAATATGAAAGATATATGTTTTAATTCTGAAGATGTTGAACTCTCTAAGACGGTAAATTCACAACCTGCCATTATGCTAACATCTTTACTATGCTTTGAGGTGGCTAAGAAGAATGGTATCACTTTCGATGCCGTTGCAGGACATTCTTTAGGTGAGTATGCTAGTATGGTCGCTAGTGGTATACTATCCCTAGAAGATGGTTTTAAGGTCATAAAGGCTAGAGCTGAGGCTATGGACAAGGCTAACGGTGGATTAATGTATGCCATCTTAAAGGCTACTGTAGAAGATATTATCAAGGTTTGCAATGATACTGAGGGATATGTAGTCCCAGTAAATTATAACTCTCCAGTACAGACTGTTATAGCTGGTGAAGATGTGGCAGTTCTAAAGGCTGTTGAAACTTTAACCTCTATGAAAGCTAGATGTGTTAAGTTAAATGTATCTTCTGCATTTCATTCGGATATTATGAAACCTTGTGCGGAAGAATTCTACAATTCTATTAAGAATATTGAGTTTAAAAATCCTACAATAAAGTTCTATTCTAATCTATTAGGCAAGGAATTAACTGATTTTTCTGATATGCCATCACTATTAAAGGAACATATGATATCACCAGTATTGTTCACCAAAGAATTAAATTCTATGGCAAATGATGGTTTCGATACCTTTATTGAATTAGGCTCTGGAAAAGTATTAACTGGACTTGTCAAGAAAACTTTAAAGACTGCTACTGCACTAAATATCGAGGATATTTCAACACTTGAAACTACTTGTCAAGCACTTGCAAAGTAGTCTAATTGCAATACTTGTCAAGTGGTTATAGGCTACTTGACAAGTACTTTAGTTGCAAACCTACTTTGCAACTAGGATTTATATCTGCTTTGTATTTGGATATATAATCTAATGTGGATAAATATACAATTTAAGGAGAGTTTTAACTATGAAAAAATATACATTAATAGGTCACCCTTTAGGACATTCTATGTCACCATTTATTCATGATAGGCTATTTAAACTAAAAAATAGAGAGGTTGAGTACACCCTAACAGATATTACACCTGAAGACTTAACTTCTAAAAAAGACTATCTAAAGAATGAGTTTGTAGGTTACAATATTACTATACCACATAAGGTTGCAGTGATTCCATTTATTGATAAAATGGATACCTCAGCAAAAAAATATAATTCCGTAAACTGTGTGGCAAACACTAAAGATGGTTCTATAGGTTATAATACCGATTGTGATGGTTTTCTTCGCTCATTGGAAATGAATGGTATATCTTTAAGTGGTAAGGTCTTACTATTAGGTTGTGGTGGTGTTGGTCGCATGATGGCTATTGAAAGTGTATCGCATGGTGCAGATTTAACCATAGCTATAATTGAAGAGGCTAAAGATATGTGTAATACACTATTGAAAGAATTATCAGAAAAGTTTCCTACTGCTAATGTAAAAGTAGTATTAATGAGTGAAATCAGTGGAAAGTATGAGTTGCTAATGAATGCTACTCCAGTTGGAATGTTTCCAAAGGTAGAAGATTGCCCAGTATCAGATGAAATAATATCTAATTGTGATGCCGTCTTTGATGTTATCTATAATCCAACAGAAACTGAACTAATTAAAAGGTTTAAATCTCAAGGTAAAAAAGCCGTTGGGGGTATGGCTATGCTAGTACTTCAAGCCGTAAAGGCTCACGAACTTTGGGATAACGATATATATACTAATGATGAAATTAATAAGATTATAAGAGAATCTAGTGCTAAGGTTGAAAAAGATTTTCAGTAAGGAGATAATGCAATGGTAATATTTTTATGCGGTTTCATGGGCTGTGGAAAATCTACAGTTGGAAAAGAGTTGGCTAAACTTATGGGTAATAAATTCATAGATATGGATATATACATAGAAACTAAAGAAAATATGTCTATTCCAGAGATTTTTGCTCAAAAAGGTGAACCTTACTTTCGCCAAATCGAGGCTGAAACGGTAGTTGAACTTTCTAAAAGTAATGCCATCGTTGGTTGTGGTGGTGGTGCTATGTTGAACTCTACTAGTGCTGAAATAGGTCGTAGGTCTGGAGTAGTTATATTCTTAGATGTTCCCTTTTCTACTTGTTATGACAGAATTAAAAATGATTCAAACAGACCTATAGTTATGAACAACTCTAAAGAACAGTTAGAACAGATTTTTAATGGCAGACGTTCTATATATCAAGCCAATTCCTCTTTTAAAGTAGATGTAGATTCAAATGTATCACCTTTTGAAAATGCTAGAACTATAAATTCACTTGTCAAGCTACTTGTCAAGTAGATTCTTTGCAAGTGGTTGACAAGCAGAGTTTTAATATATCACTAAGGTACGTACTATATCAATGTGAGATTTAGACTCAAATCCACTTGCAAAGTACTTGTCAACTGCTTTGCAAGTGGATTGCTTGTCAATCAGTTTGCAAGTAAGAAAGGAAACATTATGAAAATTTTTAATGCTAAGATACTATCTAAGGGAGAAATATTATTTCATAACGGTTGGGTGGAAATAACAAATGGAAAAATTTCTAATCTTGGTGATGGTAATACTAATACTACTCCTACAGATATCGACGCTAACGGACAAACTTTAATATCTGGTTTTGTAGATGCACATACTCATATAGGTATCATTGAAGATGGTCTTGACTTTGAGGGTGATGACTGCAATGAACAGACTGACCCTTTTACACCTCAGCTTAGAGCTATTGATGGTATTAATCCGTTTGACTACTGTTTTAAAGAGGCTCGTAAGCGTGGAATTACATCTGTTGTGGTAACTCCAGGTAGTGCTAATCCCGTTGCTGGTCAGATGGTAGCTATCAAGACCTATGGAAAACGTATCGATGATATGGTTATTAAACCTATTGGTATTAAATTTGCTCTAGGAGAAAATCCAAAGAGAACATACAATGACCGTTCTGAAATCCCTACAACTAGAATGGCTACTGTGAGCATTATTCGTGAGGGACTTTTTAAAGCTCAAAGATATCTACAAGAGGTTGAAAAGCATAATCAAAATCCTGATGATTATGATTTGCCAGAATTTGATATTAAATCCGAAGCGTTGATTCCTCTACTTAAACGTGAGATTAAGGCTCATTTTCATTGCCATCGTGCAGATGATATTTGTACCGCTATTAGAATTTCTAAAGAGTTTAATCTTGATTGTGTAATAGTACATGGTACTGAAGGGTATCTAATTTCTGATATCATTTCACAAGAGAAAGTTCCTGTAATATGTGGCCCTATAATATGTGATAGGTGTAAGCCTGAAATGAAAGGTTTAGATATTAAAAATGCTAGTGTTCTATCAAATGATGGTGTAAACATAGCAATCTGTACAGACCACGCTGTGATACCTATTCAATATCTACCAACTTCTGTATTAATGGCTATTAAAGGTGGATTATCATATGAAGATGGGTTAAGGTCTATAACTTGCAATCCTGCTGAGATTGTTGGTATTAGTGACCATGTAGGAGATATAGCTATAGGCATGGACGCAGATTTACAACTCTACAATGGTAACCCCTTAGATATCGCTATTGAGCCATCTTTAGTTATGATTGATGGCAAAACTATTAAAGATTAATTTATGAAAGGATTTTATTATTATGCGTACTATTGAAGTATCTCAAGTTAAAGATACTATTAGAGATTTATGTATTAAAGCAAATATCTACTTGCCAAAATCTCTTGAAGATAAGATTAAATCTTCTATAGATAAAGAAAAATCTCCAGTTGGAAAGAGCGTCTTTTGTGACCTATGCGACAATATTCAATCGGCTAAGGACGAACATATTGCAATCTGTCAAGATACTGGTATGGCTGTAATATTTTTAGAAATCGGTCAAGACGTTCATTTTGTAGGGGGTAACCTATATGATGCTATTAATCAAGGAGTTGCCGAGGGATATACTCAAGGGTATTTAAGAAAGTCTATAGTTGGCGACCCACTAGAACGTATCAACACTAATGATAATACTCCAGCAGTAATACATACTACTATAGCAGATGGTGAACACGTTAAGATAGACGTATGCCCTAAAGGTTTTGGCTCGGAAAATATGTCTGCTTTAAAGATGTTTACTCCATCGGCTACTCATGAAGATATTATCAACTTCGTTGTAGATACTATTTCTAAGGCGGGAAGTAATCCATGTCCACCTATAGTTGTAGGTGTGGGCATTGGGGGAAATTTTGAACACTGTGCATATCTAGCAAAAAAAGCACTCTGTAGAGATGTATCAATAAGGAACTCTAAACCACTATACGCAGATTTAGAAAACAGAATGTTGGAAGATATCAATAGGTTGGGAATAGGCCCTCAAGGTTTTGGTGGAAGTATTACGGCATTAGCTGTAAACATTGAGGAAGCACCTACACATATTGCAGGATTGCCTGTATCGGTAAATGTAGGTTGTCACGTTACTAGACACGCTATGGAAGTTATTTAATTATGGTGAAGAAATCTATATTAAAATATTGACATTTACAATAGGTAATGATATAATTATAAAATATTATACATGAAAGGAGATATTACCACTAAATATTTAGGGTAATAATAAAGTTTAATGATATCTTTAGGCGGTTTTTTAATGGCTTTGGCTGATAGTGTCCCTGGTGTTTCTGGGGGTACAATAGCTTTTTTATTAGGGTTCTATGATGACTTTATAGGTTCTTTAAACTCATTGATATCTGGTACTAAAGAAGAAAGAATTAAGGCTTTAAAGTTCCTTATTAGATTGGGTATAGGCTGGATAATTGGATTTGTCTTAGCAATGCTAATTTTATCTAAAGTGTTTGAAAGCCATATATATCAAGTAAGTTCGTTATTCATGGGATTTATTCTATTCTCTATTCCTATAATATGTATGGAAGAAAAGGAAAATCTAAAGGGTAAGTATGTAAATTTGATATTTTCTTTAATAGGTGTCGCTATAGTAGTATTGATATCATTACTTAGTCCATCATCTACTGGAGATATTGCTATAACTTTAAGTTTTGGCAAGATAATCTATATTTTTATTGCAGGTATGATATCTATTTCAGCAATGGTTCTACCAGGAATTTCGGGTTCTACTTTACTTCTGATATTCGGACTATATCTTCCTACTGTAGACTATATAACGGAACTTCTACACTTTAACTTTGAAGGTATCCCTTTTTTGATAGCTTTAGGTCTTGGAATACTAACTGGAGTAATAGTGGTAATAAAGTCTATAAAGTACGTTTTGGAAAATCATAGGTCAAAGACTATATACTTTATATTGGGTCTAATGGTTGGTTCTTTGTATACTATAACTCAAGGGGCTACTACCTTAGATGTCCCTCAACCTGCTATGACGTTTAGTACTTTTAGTATAGTGTTCTTTATAATTGGTGGAGTGATAATATTAGGCATGCAGTTCCTTAAAAAGTTCATGAACGATAGAAAATCTAAATAGTATAGTATGGTTAAAAAAAGAAGTTTAGGTATGATGCACTAGCCTAAACTTCTTTTTTTTATATTAGAGTCTGTTACCACTCTATTAAACCTAATAGATATTTCTTAAGGTATAGCAAATCTGCGGTGTTAGTTTTGCCATCTAGGTTTATATCACCACGTGGATATACACTATCACCTATGGTGAACTCTGTTATTGAGTCTTCGCTTTCGCCTATTGTAACATCAGGAATAGAACCATCTTCACCAGGAAGTTGCTCAACTATTTCACCAGTTTCAGTATTTATAACAAGAATGTCAGGAATAGAACCATCTTCACTAGGAAGTTGCTCAACTACTTCACCAGTTTCAGCATTTTGAATAAGGACGGCAGAAGTACTAATAGGAACTAAAGTTAAAGTACCTAACATGGTAGTTGCTACTAACCCAAATAAAACTTTTTTTAAACTTTTCATACTAAATTCCCCCTTAAATTTTTTACCACTCTATTAATCCTAATAGATATTTTTTCAAGTATAGCAAATCTGCGGTGTTAGTTTTGCCATCTAGGTTTATATCGCCACGTGGATATACACTATCGCCTACGGTAAACTCTGTTATTGAGTCTTCGCTGTCGCTGTCGCCAATATTGATATTTATACTTATATCGTAAGCTATGAGTGTAACGGGTCTTTCTAAGGTTGGGTCTACTATAACAACAACTATCTCAGAATATCCATGTTCTTCACAGTAACTTTCGATAAGTTCTTTACAATTTTCGGTCTTAGCAATAAATTCTACATATGAATAGTAGTCATCTTCAAATACAGATTGTACGCTACCTTCAAAGACTTCATCACCATCAACATCAAGAACACCACTATATATTTCGTTAAGAATATCAACTAATTCAACATATGAATAGCCATTAGAACCTACTGTATCTACTGTGATACTATTATCTATATCGTCTATAGTTTTAGAATCATCTGCATATGCACTGATACCCATACACGTAGATAGTAAAGTTAAGCTTAATATTCCTGAAACTATTCTCTTCATATTAAATTCCTCCTTAAATTTTTTACCACTCTATTAAACCTAATAGGTATTTCTTTAAGTATAGCAAATCTGCGGTGTTAGCTTTGCCATCTAGGTTTATATCGCCACGTGGATATACACTATCGCCTACGGTGAACTCTGTTATGGAATCTTCACTGTCACTTTCACCTATTGCAACGGCACTAGTAGGAATTACTTCCACACCATCGGGGATATTTTCAACAATTATTGGATTTCCATCTTCATCAAAACCTACAAGTTCACTATATATACCACCGTAAATTTCAGTACCATCGGGATAATAACCTAATAGTATAGCAATAGCATTTGCAGACATTGGTGATATCATTAAAGTTGCCAAAGTTGAAACTGCTATTACACAAGCCAATATTTTTTTAAATTTTTTCATAGTTATCCCTCCTTAAATATTTGCATGATAGTTTAATTGATATGTAATTATATGTTATAGTAAGTATAACACATAATGCATATTCTGTCAAGAGTTTTCTATAAAATTAACATTTTGTTAATATTTTACCACTAAATCAATCCTAGTGGATATTATGCTCTAAAAATTTATGAATCTTAAGTGTTCATAAGTATAACGGTTTAACTTAGGAAAATGTTACAAAAAAAATAGAACTTTTTTCAGTTCTACGTTTTGCACAAAGTTTTAGCTATATTTTTGTTGAATAGTAACAAAAAATAGAACGTACATTAAGCTGTACGTTCTATTCATAGTAGGTTAATCACTAGATGAGTTTGCAAACATTCTTAGAACTTCTGTTCTAAGCGATGAGTGTTCTACTTTAGATAACATAGGGTCATCATTAATGATATTATAGGCGGTATTTTTAGCCATTTCTAAGAGTTCCATGTCGTTTACTAAGTCAGCTATCTTTAATGATGGTAATCCGTGTTGACGT
This sequence comes from Ruminococcus sp., assembly GCA_021200215.1. Taxonomy (GTDB): domain Bacteria; phylum Bacillota; class Clostridia; order Oscillospirales; family Ruminococcaceae; genus UBA5884. The sequence continues at coordinate 7,713 of JAJQGV010000029.1, forward strand.
TGTCCAAAGAAGTCACCACAACCACGTAGTTTAAAATCTTCTTCAGCGATTTTAAAGCCGTCGGTAGTGGAACACATTATTTTAAGTCTTTTTTTAGTATCATCGTTTATGTTATCGGTAACTAGTATGCAGGTACTTTTACGTGAACCACGACCTACACGTCCTCTCAATTGATGTAGTTGTGATAGTCCAAAGCGGTCGGCATTTTCAATTAATATTATCGATGCGTTTGGGACGTCAACTCCCACTTCAATCACCGTAGTACTTACTAAGACGTTTAAGAAACCATCTTTAAACTGTTGCATGATGAAATCTTTTTCATCGGGTGACATCTTTCCATGCAATAGACCTACATTAAAGTTTCTGAATGCTCCTGTTGAGATATCATGTGCATACTTATAAACCGATTGCAAATCCTCATCGTTATCTTCAATCATAGGGCATACAATATATGCTTGCCCACCTTGTAATAGTTCTTTTATGATGTAGTTGAACGCTCTCTGCCTAAGTTTTCCAGATACTGCAAAGGTATCTATAGGTTGCCTACCCTTTGGAAGTTCTTTTATAGTAGAGATATCTAAGTCACCGTATATAATTAAACCTAGAGTTCTTGGAATCGGTGTGGCACTCATGACCAACTTATGTGGATAGTTACCTTTATTAGAAAGTTTTGAACGCTGAGATACTCCAAAACGATGTTGTTCATCTGTGATTACTAAACCTAAACTTTTAAATATAGTATCTTTTTGAATTAAGGCGTGAGTACCTGCAATTACATCTAGTTCTCCATCTTCAATCTGTTGACGGATTAGTTTCTTCTGCTTTACAGTCAGTGAGCCTGTAAGTAATCCCACCCTTACACCTAGTGGTTGTAAAATGTTTACATAGGTTTGATAGTGTTGCTGTGCTAAAATTTCAGTAGGAGCCATTATGGCACTTTGAAATCCATTCTTATACGCATAGTAACATGATGCTATTGATACTGCCGTCTTACCACTACCAACATCACCTTGTATTAGTCTGTTCATAGGAGTATCTTTACACATATCTTGAATGATATCATTAATGGCATTCATTTGACCGTTAGTCATATCAAATGGAAGTTGTGCAAAAAACTCATCTATATTGGTTCGTGCCATAGTACAACCTGTATGATTCCTTTCAGTATTCCTTATAGTAGCCATGCCTAACTGCAATAGCAAGAGTTCTTCAAATGCTAAACGTTTTCTAGCCATCTTTATATCTTCTATGCTACTAGGAAAGTGTATTGAATGGATAGCCTTTTGAAAAGATATTAAATCGTTATTAGATAAGATATCTTGGTTTAGTGTTTCAAATGGACTTTGGTCAAAGATTTCTAAACATTGCTTTAGATTGGTATATATCATGGCATTAGTTAATCCAGAGGTTAGATGGTATATTGGTTGTAACTTAGTGGGTTCGTTGCTTGGTATTACCGTAGGCGATGTTATCTCTAAATACTCATAGCCTAAACTTACTTTTCCATAGAATATATACTCACACCCTTTGATTAAACTTTCATGAGCATACACATTGTTGAATATGGTAACGTAGAAGTAGTTATGAGTTTCTGATTCCTCAATTAAGGATTTATATATCATAAACTTTCCAGTGGATATTAAAATTTTTTCTATAACCGTTCCCTTAACAGCATACTTATGCCCTATTTGACTTGAGTATATTGGTACGGGGTTAGAATAGTCGATGTAGTTTCTAGGATAGTAACATAGTAAATCGTATGGAGTATATATATTTAACTTATTATACTTTTCTAAACGCTTTTTACCTATCTTAGGTAAACATTCTATAGATTTAAATAGTTCTGACATAGACACACTTCCTTAATTAATATACAAATAACTATTTTAAATATACAACATATAGTTTTGTGTGTCAATAGAGATTTGTACTATTATTTTCTAATACTTGTATATTATACCAAAATATTACCCTAATAATAATAGATATCTATAGTTATTGTGGCTAAAGGAATAATATTTCAAAAATTGTTTGAATAAAAATTTTAAATGAGTTAATAATACTATTACTTAGAAAACACATCTAAGTTGAAAAGAGGTGTTATCAATGTGGGATAAAATCGCATTATTACTCCTCATAATAGGTGGAGTAAACTGGGGATTGGTGGGAATATTCAGTTTTGACCTCGTAGCGTGGCTATTCGGTGGAACTGGTGCATTGTTAAGTAGGATTATCTATATATTAGTAGCTATTTCTGCAGTATGGTGCATTTCACTTCTCTTTAGAGATAGCAATGAGTTAGGTCATTCAACTTAATAGAAAACACTTCCCCTAAATTTGTGCTTTCTACACTATAATACTTTATATTAAAGTTTGCGTATCTTTTAGTGTAGAAAGTGCATACTACATATTAATATAGGCTATTTCAATTAATTTTCACAATATTATCATAAAACTATCACAATATTAAAGTATGATGAACCCATAAAGAAAGATAAATATATATGTAGAACATTCACACAAGAAAGAGAGAAAACCTCGCTGAAAGAGGTTTTTTAACCACTTTAAGCGGTTTGTATTAGAGGTACAAACCACTATTTTTTTGCCTTTAGGAGATTTTTATATGGATAGAAATACTATCACTTTTTTAATACTATGTGTAAGTATAATAACAATAGTATTTGCAATATATTCTTACAACAATAAAAAGTATGATGAACTATCTACTATGGCAGTGCTTCCCATTGATGATACTTCTAGTACTGAATATGTAGTATCTACCACCAAAGATGCGGGCACTTATGTAATATCAGAAAAGACTTCTACTGTTGATACCGTTATAAATACTACCGTTTCTAATACCGTAACAACCTCTATTTTAAGTACTACTACCACTGTTACTACTACTACAACCACTACTAAATCTAGTACTACCGTTATGAGCGTATCTTTTCCAATTTCGTTGAATGCAATTACTCTTGAAGAGTTGACATACATTAAGGGTATAGGTAATGTTACTGCTCAAAAGATTATAGACTACAGAAACAGCATAGGATATTTTACTTCAAGGTATCAACTACTAGAGATTAACGGTATAGGCGAAAGTAAGATGAACACTATTATGCAATATACATACATTGAAAATGAAGATTTAAACTATAATAGTAATGATGAATCTAATAATCAAGGTGGCAACGTTATAGATTATAATCAAGATGATGCTATATACTATAGTAATGAGGACTATCTACCAGTGGAAGAGGTTACTGAACCTGTTGTGCAATATCCTATAAACTTAAATACCGCTACAGTAGATGAACTATGCTTAATTCCTAATGTGGATATTACTATCGCTCAAGGTATAGTATCGCTACGTGATACCATTCAATACTTTTCTAGTCCATATGAACTCTTATACGTTGATGGCATAAGCGAGGACTTTCTTAATCAGATTATAGAGTACGTATCTGTTGAGTAAAATTTTTCACAATTTAAGTGTATAATATTCATTAAAAAAACAAACAATATAACCAATACAGCAATATATCAGCTGTTCTATTATGTAAGGAGTTTTTTTATTATGAAAGCAACAGGTATTGTAAGACGCATTGACGACCTTGGTAGAGTAGTTATTCCTAAAGAAATCCGCCGTACAATGCGTATTAGAGAGGGTGACCCCCTCGAAATTTACACAAGTAACGATGGCGAAGTTATATTTAAAAAATACTCCGCTATTAGCGAAATGTATGAGAATGCATCTCAAGTAGCTGATATCCTATATAGGCTATCGAATTGCCCTACTATAGTATTCGACCGTGACCATGTAGTAGCAGTATCAGGAGTTCAAAAGAAAGAGTATCTTGAAAGACGTGTGTCCCATGCTTTAGAAGAGTTGATGGAAGGAAGAAAACAATACTTTTCCGACGGTAATTCAACCTTTATGTCTATTGAAGGTATTGATAAGTCTGCTATAGCTTGTGTACCAATACTATCTAATGGCGATGTTACTGGTGCAGTTGCATTCTTAGAGAATCAAAAGGGTGCAGTTACGGAACTTCAAAAGAGTCTAATACTTGCAGGTTCTCAATTTTTAGGAAAACAGTTAGAATAGTATACTATACTATAAAAAATATTAGCCCGATATCTTATTATGTTATATCGGGCATAATTTTAACTAATATTAATCTTAATAAGAACTTCCTAAGAACGTTATGTGTATCGATAAGTATATTGCAAACTTCCAGCCTTGGTAATGTAGTTCATGTTATACCTATAGAGATGGCAATTTTCTTGCTTAAATTATATAAAAAAACTCAAAGTGCTATACAACACTCTGAGTTTTAACTATGCGGGTGACAGGACTTGAACCTGCACACCTCTCGGCATGAGAACCTAAATCTCACGTGTCTGCCAATTTCACCACACCCGCTTTTATTATGTTTTTAGTACCCTCTCTTGAGTACTTTTATAGTATATCACATATTTAGATAAAAGTCAAGGGTTTTTTAAAATTTTTTTTAATTTTATTTAGTTTTTACTTAATGCATACAAATCTCTCGATTTCTCTGTTGACTTTTATTCAAAATGATTATATAATAGTACTAAATTAGAATATTTTTTCTAAATGGAGGAATTTTTATGGCAGAACCACAGATTTTTGATAACAGAGAACTCTCTTGGCTTAAGTTCAATGAAAGAGTTCTTGAAGAAGCACAAGATAGTAAAGTCCCATTACTTGAAAGACTATCGTTTATATCTATATTTCAAACTAATTTAGATGAGTTCTTTATGGTTAGAGTTGGCTCTCTTTATGACCAAATGCTTATAGACAAGGACGCTAGGGAAAACAAAACTAATATGACCGCTAAACAACAACTTTCAAAGATATTTGAGCGTGTAAAACAACTTGAGCCTATAAAAGATGTTACCTATAAGAAGATTATGGAGGAACTCGAAAGTTTACACGGTTTAAAACATATTAGTTTTAAAAACGCAACCCCAGATGAGTTAAAGTATTTAGATGCCTATTTCCATCATGAGGTTAGACCTTTAGTATCCCCTTTGATTATAGACAAGCGTCACCCATTCCCATTTTTAAACAACAAACAGATATATACTATCGTTCATCTTGATAGTAAATCTAGTGTGAAGATTGGTATAGTTCCTAACGTTAGTGCTTTAAAAAGAGTTATATCTTTAGGTAACGGTGGTAAGAGATTTATATTATTAGAAGATGTACTTCTACACTATGCTGACGAAATATTTGAAAATTACAAGGTTCTTGACAAGACTATCATTAGAATTACTAGAAATGCAGATATCAATGAAAATGAGATTCAGTTCGATGATGACGAGGACGGAACGTTTCGTGATGTTATGGAGATTTTAGTTAAAAAGAGAAAGAAACTTTCTCCTATTAGGTTACAACTTGCAAACTCTTTGAATCCTGTGGCCTTCGATTATCTTTGCAAGATGCTTGAACTTAGTGAAAATCAAATATTTTTCACTAAAGCACCTTTAGATTTTTCCTTTGTGTATTCTTTTAATGACGTCCTAAAAGATAAATCTTTAGTTTTCAATAGGTTAGTTCCACAAACTTCCTCTAGTGTTACTAGACGTACTTCTATGATTAATCAAATTAAGCAGAAGGATTTGTTACTATCGTATCCATATGAAAGTATTAAGTCTTTTATTAGGTTGTTGACTGAAGCATCTTTTGATGATAGTGTAGTATCTATTAAGATTACTCTCTACAGAGTAGCAAAACATAGTCAAATTATTGATGCCCTTGTCAATGCTGCCGAAAATGGAAAGAACGTCTTAGTATTAGTAGAACTTCGTGCAAGATTCGATGAGGAAAATAATATAGGTTGGTCGAAACGCCTTGAAAGTGCTGGTTGTACCGTTATATATGGCCCTAAGAACATAAAAGTACACTCTAAACTATTATTGATTACTCGCAAAACTAAAGATAGTACTGAATATATCACGCAGGTGGGAACTGGTAACTACAACGAAAAGACCTCTACATTATATACTGATTTATCTTTAATGACTGCCAATGTTGAGATTGCTCTAAACGCTTTAGATGTGTTTAATTCATTGTCATTAGGACATCTAGTTGAAAGTTCTAAACATTTACTAGTTGCTCCAAACTGTCTTCAGAACAACGTAATTGACATGATTGACCATGAGATTCAATTGGCTAATCAAGGTGAACCTGCTTATATCGGTATTAAGATAAATTCTCTATCTGATAAGAAGATTATTTTAAAACTCGCTGAGGCTTCTCAAGCTGGTGTTAAGGTCGATTTGGTGGTTAGAGGTATATGTTGTTTAATCTCTGGTATTAAAGGTCTAACCGATAATATTACTATCCATAGTATAGTAGGTAGATATCTTGAACATAGCAGAATATATATCTTTGGTACTCATGAAAGATGTAAGATATATATCAGTTCTGCCGACTACATGACTAGAAATACCGTCCGCCGTGTTGAGGTCGCTGTACCAATATATGACTCCGATATTAAAGAACGTCTTTGGAATATGTTCCAAACTATATTTAACGATAATGTTAAGACTAGAGTTCAATTACCTGACGGAACTTACAAGAAGATTAAACCTAAAAAAGGTGAAGTTCCTTTAGATAGTCAAGTATATCTATTTAATCAAGCCTACGAAAACGCTAGAATAGTTCAAGAACAACACGATGCTAAAGCATTAGATAGTCAATCTTTTAAGAATGATAACAACTTCTTTAATATGTTCCTAAAACAAGATTGATATGTGATTCAAAAAAATTCCCTATTATAGGGATTTTTTTGTCTAAATTATTAAAAACTATTGACTTTTTATCTTATTTATTGTATAATAATACTATTGTATTAGTTAGTTTAATCTTCCAAGTTATAAAGTTTAGGGTTATATTATATCTATATTGGAGGATTTTTAAATGAAAGTAAAAAAGTTTTTATCTAGTATGATGGCTGTTACTCTTGTAAGTGCTACTATGGGCATTGTAGATACTGTTCTAATTGCTGATGCAGAAATAGCTGATAGCTATACTGCTTCGTTACAAGGTCAAATTATTGATACTGGTTTTTGGGACGATAGTTATGCCTCTTGTACTGTAACTGGTGATGGTACTTATTCTGTATCATATACTTATACAGGTGTAGGTGGAACTACTAACTCTGAAACCACTGATACTTGCTTGATGTTAAAATTTGATTTTAACGTTTATAATGTTAGTTCTAGTGGTGACTTAGCTGAAACAGGTATCGTTATCGACATCAATTCAGTAGATGTTGATGGCACTAGTTTAAACTATAGTGGTTCTTCATCTAACAGTAACGCTTACAGAGTAGATGATGATGGCAAAACTATTCGTCATAATATCTATAATCTTTGGTCTACTGGACAAGATACTACTGATATAGATAACTTTACTATTACAGAGGGTCAAACTTTGACCGTAAGCTTTACTGTAAGTGGTCTTGAAGATGCTATTGAACAGGCTAAAGTCTTAGCTGGTGAAATTACCGACAGTGATAACGATGATAATACATCTTTATCTTTACTTGATGATGTAAACCTTGATGGTAAGGTTAATACTGCCGATTTATTAACTCTTAAAAGGTATCTACTAGGTTTAAGTGATGATGAAAGTATATGCTCTTATGGGGATATAAATCTTGATGGCAAAACTAACACCGCTGACTTACTAATGCTTAAAAGATATCTATTAGGTTTAGTAGATTTAACTACTACAAGTACATCTGATTCTAATGATATTGATACAACATTACTATCTTAAGGTATCAAAGAAGAATATTGTGTTTAGACTTTTTTTGAATATATGTTAAAAAGGACGTTTTTTGACGTCCTTTTTTTATTTATCCTTGGGTTTGAATATTAATGACATTAGTAGACCGAACAGCAATGATGCAGTTATTCCTGCAGATGCTGAGGTTAAGCCACCCATAAATATGCCTAAGAATCCATCTTTGTCTACGGACTTACGAACTCCTTCTGCCAATGTGTGACCAAATCCTAACAGTGGAACACTTGCTCCTGCACCTGCAAAATCTACTAAAGGTTTGTACCACCCGAATGCCGATATTATTACCCCAGCTACTACGTAGGATACTAATATTCTCGCTGGAGTTAGTTTAGTATAGTCTATTAAAAGTTGACCTATTGCACATATAACTCCTCCTATAATGAAAGCCCATACATAATCCAAAAAAAATCACTCCTTATATAATATCATGTGATAGGTGTATCAGATGTGCAATACCTGGAATACTCTCTCCTTGTTGTAATAGCATGGTAGACATCAATGCACCAGTGGACATGAATAGAACGTTCTTTAGTTCACCCGTTTGAATCTTTGGTAGCCAATATGCACACAAGATACTTGCTGAACACCCACAACCAGAACCTCCTGCGTGTTTATCTTGACGGTCGATATCGAACATCATAACGCCACAATCTGCGTGTTGTGTAGATATATCTATATTATCTTTCTGTAGTAACTCTATTAAGAGCTTACTGCCTACTATACCTAAATCGCCTGTAACTATGTTGTCAAAGTCTGATGGTTTATAGCCAGTATCATTTAGGTAAGTTTTAATGGTATCTGCGGCAGATGGTGCCATTGCTGAACCCATATTGTTTACGTCTGTTATGCCTAAGTCTACTATTTTACCTATGCAACCGCCTACAATGTAAGGTGGTTTCTTTTCATGGCTTACTACTACTGCTCCAGAAGCGGTACAAGTCCACTGTGCTGTTGGAGTCCTTTGACCTCCATAGGATATAGGGAATCTGAACTGACGTTCTGCCGTCGAAAAGTGAGAAGATGTTGCACATACTATGTTATCTGCTAAAGAGTTATCCATGTTCATAGATGCTAATAGAATACCTTCTGTCATAGTGGAACACGCTCCATATATTCCAAAAAATGGAATTTCTAAATCTCTAATGCCGTAGGTTGTACTTGTACATTGGTTTATTAAATCACCTGAAAACATAAAGTCTATATCTTCGGTACTTAGATTAGCTTTCTGTATTGCTCTTTCTATAGTTTGACCTTGCATAGTACTTTCTGCCTTTTCCCAACTATCTTGACCAAAGTGACTATCTTCTTCGATAACATCAAAGTATTCACTAAGATTTCCATCACCTTCTTCTTTACCTACCGTAGATGAGTATGATTTTATATTTGGTGGTGTAGTAAATACCATACTTCTACTTGATAACTTTTTTGACATATTTTTTAATCACTCCTTATGCTTAAAATATATTATGAGTAATGTTATTATTCCCTTTAGTCTATAATAATACACTTTAAAAAAATTTTTAAAAAATATGTACGTTTTAATGCATAAAATACCCTATTTTGCACCCTATTATGAAAGGACTTTTTTAAAATCCTTTAGATAAATGCTTTGGAGGTGTTTTTGTGAACGATAAAAGTAATCTTATTTGGAAAGGTTTTGAACGTCTGGCTTTTGGTGATATTAACGATGCCGTATTCTTAGTGTTTAGTGAGGAACTCCCTCCACCTAGCACTATCGCCAAATTGGATTTATTTAACGTTTCTGAATTAAAACGAGTTAAGGGTGGTGGGGTGGAGATTAAAATATTTGATAGGCAAAAGGCTCTTGAAAAGATGTTGGAATACTCTAGTTCTATGGATAACTCTGCTACCGCTAAAAACCTCATAGAAGCTTTATGCTCCTCTAGTGACGGTGATACTCTTGAAGATTAATCGATTTTCGAGTAAACAATTATTAACCCTAAAATGGTGGAACTTGAAAAAGTACTCATCTTATGATGCTATTATCTGCGATGGTGCTATACGTTCAGGTAAGACCGTTTCTATGTCAATAGGGTTCGTAATGTGGGCTATGAGCAGGTTTAAGAACGGAACTTTTGCTCTATGTGGCAAAACCGTTACTTCACTTAGACGTAACGTGGTTTCTCCTCTTTTAGATACCCTAAATACATTGGACTTTACTTGTTCTGAAAAGGTTAGTAAGAACTACTTTGATGTATCTGTATGTGGTATTAGTAATAGGTTCTATCTATTTGGTGGTAAGGACGAAGGTTCATCTGCATTGATACAAGGTATCACCCTTTGCGGTGTATTTTTCGATGAGGTGGCTTTAATGCCTAGGTCATTCGTTGAACAAGCTCTTGCTAGATGTTCTATTAATGGTTCTAAACTATGGTTCAACTGTAATCCCGATAATCCATATCACTGGTTCTATCGTGAATGGATTTTAAAATCTAAGGAAAAGAATGCCCTATACTTGCATTTTACTATGGAAGATAATCCCTCTCTCTCCCATAACATAAAAGAACGCTATAAGCGTATGTATTCTGGCATATTTTATGATAGGTTTGTACTCGGTAAATGGACGGTGTCTAGTGGAATAGTTTATCCTATGTTCGATAAATCTCACCATGTAGTAAAACGGATTCCTAATAGTTTTAGTAGATACATTGTGTCTTGCGACTACGGAATTATAAATCCTACTTCTATGGGCTTATGGGGTTTGAATGATGGCATTTGGTTTAGAATTAATGAGTACTACTACTCTTCTAGGGAAAATGGCAATAAGCTCCACACCGATGAGGAGTATTATCAATCATTAGAGGAACTTACTAGAGGTTATGATATAGAAACCATAATAGTAGACCCATCTGCGAGTAGCTTTATTGAGTGCATTAGGCGACATAATCACTTTAACGTTACCAAAGCAAATAATGATGTGCTAAATGGCATTAGGCGTGTTAGTGATGCTTTGAATCAAGATTTAATACTATTCTCCGAACGTTGCCAAAATTCTATTAGAGAATTCTCTCAATACTGTTGGAACGAAAAACTTAACAACGATACCCCTTTAAAACAACACGACCACGCTATGGACGACATTCGATATTTTGTAACCTATGCCTTAAGGTTTAACTCGAATGATGACTTTTTCTGTTACTCTTTGGCTAGAGATTAATCTATTTTTGGAGGTGATTTTTTTAATGAGTATACTATCGTGGTTTAAAAAATCTAATAGTGATGAGCCTGTGCTATTACAGACTGGTAGGCAATCTAGTTGCAACCACTTAGATATCCATAACTCTGTAGAGTTGAATGAAAAGCTATTATATGACAACATTAGGTATGCTATACCTTTAATAGACGCTTCTATCTCTAAGATAGTTCGTCTTAGTGGTGGTTTTTCTGTAATCTGTTCAGATAGCAGATATCAAACACTATTAGATGATTTTATTGAAAACGTCCCTGTGGGTGCTACTGGAAAATCTTTAGGCACATTTATGGATTGTTTTCTTGACAGTCTACTAACCTATGGCAATGCTATTGGAGAGATATTAATCAATAAGAACACTGGTAAAGTGGTTGGACTCTCTAATGGTAACATTGCAGACGTTCAAATTAAGTTTGGAAGTTCTCCCTTAGATAAAGTTTTCTATATAAAAGGACAAGAGCAACCTATCGCTATGCCTCAGTTGATACTATTTTCATCTATAAATAATATTAGTGGTGAACTCTTAGGTAGGTCTGTGCTTCGTGGATTGCCTTCATTAAGCAACATCTTGCTTAGAATATATGAATGTATAGGTCAAAACTTCGACAGAGTCGGCAACGTTCGATATGCTGTAACCTATAAACCGTCTTCTGACAATCCAGACAGAATGTTCTCTAAAGAACGTGCTATGCAGATTGCTAAAGAATGGTCAGACGGTATGAGTTCATCTCACAATGGGCAAGTTAAGGACTTTATTTCCGTTGGTGATGTCGATATTAAGACCATCGGTGCAGATAATCAGATAATAGATACGGAAGTTCCAGTTAGACAGTTACTTGAACAGTTGCTATCTAAACTATCCATTCCACCGTTCTTATTGGGGTTATCTTGGTCATCGACCGAAAGAATGTCCTCACAACAAGCCGATATGCTAACTTCGGAACTTGAATACTACAGACGTGTGATAACGCCTACTATTAAACAGATTTGCATGGCTTATCTAAAGAGTATAGGTTCTAGTAGTTCCGTAACTGTGGATTGGGTGAATATCAACTTGCAAGATGAAGTTGAACTCGCTGAGGCTAGGCTTAAAAACGCTCAGGCGTTACAGATTGAATCTGAACTAGATTTAACAGGCATTAACTAAATTTTTGGAGGTATTTTTATGTTTGATAACATTAAACTTGAAAAAGGATTATATAATCTTGCTGGTAAGAACTTTATCGATGCCCTTGAGGAAATAGACCCTAGTGAAAACTATGTAGGTACTCCTATAGAGAAGTTAGACGCTTTTGAACGTCAACTAAAGAGGTTCGATATTAGAGTTAATGGTGCTCACTGCGACAAGGTAGAAAAATTCTTCACTACTACCGAAACTGCTGTACTATTCCCTGAATATATGAAGAGATGCATTGTACAAGGTATTGAAGACAGTAACATAGGTGATATTGTTGCTGTAAAGACTATAGTAAATGCTACAGTGTACAAGGGACTATCTATTACTGATACTTCTAGTTACACTTCTACTATCTCAGCAGGAAGCCTTCTTCCAGATAGTACTATTACTGAAAGTTCTACTACCTACGATATTAAAAAGTTCGCAAGACTAATAAACTGCCCTTATGAGGTTATAAGACAACAGAACTTAGATGTATTTGGTCTACAACTTCGTGTGATTGGCAGAAAGATAGGCTTTGCAATATACTCAAAGGCATTAAGTGCTATTACAGATAATGCTAGTTCTATTGATATAAGTGGTTCTGAGTTGGCTTATTCTGATTTAATCAATCTATTTGGAGAGTTTACTAACTACGATATCACTACTGTGATTGCATCTCCTGCTATCTGTGCAAAGATTCTACAACTAGATGAGATTGCTGACCATTGCTGTTGTAACAATACTAATGGGATTATTCTTCCATTCGGTGCAAGATTAGTTAAGTCCACTATGGTAGATGATACTAAAATATTAGCTATAGACAAGGACTTTGCTATTGAATATGTAACAACATCTGACCTATATATGGAAACCGATAAGATTATCAACAGACAGCTTGAAAGCGTTAGTGTTAGTATTCCATGCTTATTTAGAGCATTGGTTACAGATGCTATGAAGGTTTTAAACCTTTCTTAGTAGTTTAAATCTTAAAGTTTCGGAGCGTTCTAGTTGGACGTTCCGAAACTTAAAATAATATATATAAGGAGTTGGAGTTTTATGGAAGATGAAACCCTTTTAAAAAAATTGAATAACTTTACTAGAAGAGAACTATCTAAAGATGAGGTATATATCTTCGACGTTATTCTATGTGACAACGATGTAGACCGTGATAATGAATCCTTTTCCGATAATGCTCTCGATACCATGCAAAAGTTATTCATAGGTAAAACTGGTATATTTGACCATAATGCTAAAGGAAGTAATCAAACTTCAAGAATCTTTGATACTCAAGTGGTGCTAGATGATTCTAAAACTACTAAGTTTGGTACTCCTTATAAGTGCTTAAAGGGAAATGCATACATGGTAAAAACGTCATCTAATGAGGATTTAATTAAAGAAATAGATGGTGGTATTAAGAAAGAGGTAAGTGTATCGTGTAACGTTAAGTCGCATAGATGTTCAATATGTGGTGCAGATAAATATCAAAAAGGGTGTAACCACGTACTAGGAAAGTATTATGGTGGTAAACTATGTTATTCAATCTTAGATGATGTATCTGATGCGTATGAGTGGAGCTTCGTTGCAGTTCCTGCTCAAGTAAATGCTGGAGTTACTAAACGTTTTGGTACTTTGAAAGATGTTCAAGTGGATAACTTAGAGAATCCTTTAGTTTGTAGTATCGCAGAAGATTTAAAGGGTGACATTATAAGGTTAGGTTTCCTTAAAAATGATACTAATAAAATATTAGAAAAGCATTTAGATATGCTATCCATAGATGAGTTAATCACTATAAAGAAAGATTTACTATCTAAACCTACTTCTACTCAAGATGTTTTTTCACAACTTAATGTTAATAAGTCCAGTAGTAATGATATCATAGACGAGTTTAAACTCTAGGGGTGATTTTATTGAATACTCAAACCATTAATGAACTATTTGAACTATTTTCAGGTGTCGATGATGCTACCGAGTATGCTTATATAGTAGAATCTGCTATTAATGATGTAACTCAAATGTTAATAAGTAGTTCAGAATCTACCGATGATAGACTTAACTATGTATGTGGTTCATTGGCAAACTTGAAGTATCAGCAGTTTATGGCATCTAGGGATAGGCTTAACTATACCTATGCAGGAACAGTATCGCAAAAACACGATGGAAAAGACCAGCTTGCCGATGCTTATAGTATGTTCTATAGCTATCTAGCTACCGTTAAAGATATCATTAAAGATGATAACTTTTACTTTCAAAGTGTATAAGGCTAATAAGGAACGTCATGTGTGGCGTTCCTAAAAAAATTAAGGAGGTATATATATAGTATGTCAATACTAAGTGAACTAAAAAATATCTTAGAGAATACATCTCCAATAGATGTATACTTAGAGTATGATGGTATTCCATTGGAATCTAAGGGCGAAAGGTTCGTGGTAGTAGGAATAGATTCTGAGGAGTGTTCTTACGATATTCAAAACTCTTCCGATGATTTCTCAAAAGATAAGATATCGTTTAAAGTAAGGATTATAATGCCCTCGGACGTTGACAACGATACTATAAACAACTACTTCGATAACTATATAATGAATCCATTAATGAAATCTATACAGTTTAACGTTCTATCTGTAAAGAAAGATGCTCCTCAGTATACTAAGTATCTAAATAAGATGCAGTTAGATAGTACTATCTTAGTAGAGTGTGTATCCAACTTTAGCTTTAGTTAGGAGGTTTTATGTCATGCAAAGAGTATATTCTAAGTCACATAATAAGGTATCCCTAAACAATTTAAGCTTTGAAGTGATATCGTATAAGGTTGACCATGTAAAGATGGTATCTAGCTATATTACTATGTCCAACGATACGGGTATGTACGTCAATGGAGTTAAACCGTACATCTTGACGCTAAAAGGATACTTTCCAAAGTCTAATGGAATTAGCGTATTAACGTCCCTAGAGGAGTTGATTCATAGTCAGCAAGGACTTACTTTCACTCTAAGTGGTATAGAGTTCCAAAATGTTGAACTGAATAGGTACTCCTTTAAAGAAGTGATATCTAACGTATACCAAGAGTTTGAAATATCTTTTATGGGAGTAGATTCTTTTAGTACAACTTCGGAGGACGATGAAGATGAGTAATATCATAACCTTAAGACTTACTACTAGCAGTGATATAGAGTATGTTCTAAATGATATACTATCATTTAAAATAGTTAGAGAGTATTATACTCCATATAATATTTTAACGGTAAAAGCAGTATATCCAAGGGATATAAGCGTTAGGTTTAAAAAGGTGGAGTTAATACTGAATGGTGAAGTAATCCATACTGGCTTAGTAGATACTTGTATCGTTGAAAGAGTCTTTGACTTTGAAACCATAAATATAAAATCTAAGAGTTTTACTGTGTTATTGTGTCAAAATCAGTTAGCACCAGAACTAAAGAGCAATGTGTCCTTAAGTTCATTAATAGATAGTTTTATAACCATACCAGAGATATCACATGAGGATAATGAAGATGTTGTAAACTATATCTATATAAAGAATACGTCTACACTTTGGGACGCTGTTATAAACTTAACTCACAAGATAAACGGTGGGCATCCATATATACGTGAGAGTAACAAGGTTATGGTATCGCTTTTAGAAGATGCATCTATTTTTAACCTATCTAAAAGTTTAGTAACGTCTACTGGTTCAGGTTTAGATACTACTAAGATAATTAGTGATATCCATATGCAAGATATAGATGGTAACTATGATACGTATAATCTAAACAATCCGTTAGCTAGTGACTTAAACATAGTTCGTCACAAACATATAGACCTAGATAGACAGTATCTAAGTAATCCATCAGATGCTCTTATCTATAAGCTGAACTTTTCTATGCGTGGATATTACTTTGTATATGCTACTTACAATGGGTATCTAGGGGAAGATATTGGCGACTATGTAAACTTCTATAACTACTTTCCAAAGAGTAGAGTATCTAAGCTTGAGATAACTGGAAAAGATGGAAATGTATCTACTAAGGTTTATGCCTATACAGATAGTTACCTATCTTATGAGATATAGGTATTATAAAAGGCGGATTTAAAAAATCCGCCAAAATATTAATCTTTAACTATTATGATATAAATTAATAAGCTTTTCCCCAGTATAGCATATGTTTAGCAGGCTTGCCACAGCATACACAAACATCAGAAAGATGTTCTTGTTCAAATGGGATACATCTTGAGCCTACACCAGTAACTTCTTTAACCTTATCTTCGCAAGCTTCTTCACCGCACCACATAGCTTTAATGAATCCATCGCCATTAGTTTGGAGCGTCTTAACAATTTCGTCCATAGATGTACAAGCATAGGTACGATTCTCTCTATTCTCAAAAGCGTTTTTGTACATACCATCACGAACTTCTATTAACTTATCTTGAATGGTTTGTTGTAGGTTATCTAAACTAACTATAGTTTTTTCTCTGTTGTGGCGAGTAACTACTACACATTGATTGTTTTCAATATCCTTAGGGCCTATTTCAATTCTAATAGGAACGCCTTTCATTTCATACTCAGCGAACTTCCAACCAGCGGAATTTTTGCTATCATCTAATTTAACTCTAATGCCAGCAGATTTAATTCTATCTAAGAGTTCGTGAGCCTTGTCGAGAACGCCTTCTTTCTGTTGAGCTATTGGAACTATTACAACTTGAATAGGTGCTACCGCTGGAGGCAATACCAAACCGTTGTTATCGCCATGAGTCATAATTATAGCACCGATTAATCTAGTAGTAACACCCCAACTAGTTTGATGTGGTATAGCTTTCTTGTTATCCTTGTCTGTGTATTCAATACCGAATGCTTTAGCAAATCCATCGCCAAAGTAGTGTGAAGTTCCTGCTTGTAGAGCCTTGCCATCGTGCATAAGAGCCTCTATACAGTAGGTAGATACTGCACCTGCAAACTTATCGCTTTCAGTCTTTTGACCTTGAACTACAGGCATCGCTAGATATTCTTGACAGAACTTTGTATATACGTTTAACATCTTTATAGTTTCTTCAATAGCCTCTTCAGCAGTAGCGTGTATAGTATGTCCTTCTTGCCATAGGAACTCCCTAGAACGTAAGAATGGACGAGTAGTCTTTTCCCAACGAACTACATTAACCCATTGATTATATAACTTAGGTAAATCTCTGTAAGAATGAACTATGTTAGCATAATGTTCACAGAATAGTGTTTCCGATGTAGGTCTAACGCAAAGTCTGTCTTCTAATTTTTCGCTACCGCCATGAGTAACCCAAGCAACCTCAGGAGCAAAACCCTCAACGTGGTCTTTTTCCTTTTGGAGCAAACTTTCAGGGATAAATAGAGGCATACAAACGTTTTCGTGACCAGTATCTTTAAACATACCGTCTAAAATCTTTTGGATATTTTCCCAGATAGCATAGCCATATGGACGTATTACCATACAACCTTTAACGCTAGTATACTCAATAAGTTCAGCCTTTTTAACTATGTCAGTATACCATTTAGCGAAATCTTCGTCCATAGAGGTAATAGCATCTACCATTTTTTTGTCATTTTTAGCCATTGTTATTAACATCTCCATTATCATTTAAAGTATTATTATCGTCGTTATTGATAACTTCTTGATTAATATTTTCCCTACGAGCCTTTTCTTGCTCATAGAGTTTATCCATATCAAGTTCACGGTTTCCATCGAATGGACTTTTAACCAAGTACAGTCTTTCATCTTCTTGTGATTTAGGGTGTTTCTGTCTATAATCTTTTGCGAACTTGTCTATGCGTCTAGCGACTTTTGGAGTCGAAACTAATGCAATGTATATTACCAATAGTACACCCATAGTCATTCCAAAGAATTCAAGTACGGTGGTCACAGAGAATTGCATACAAAAATCACTTCCTTTATCAACTAAAGATACTTTTAATATTATACTATATTTTATTTGTGCTGTAAAGATATTTATCCAAAAAAATAGGTGCGTATATGCCGTTGTGGTGATGTATGGCTCGAACCATTAGAGTTTTTTAGCATATAATAAAAATATCTTAAAGTATATGATTAAAACCATACTATGATGGTAAAAATATAGGTAAGATGGTTAAAACTTTTAATACAGAGAATATCCTGCAAAATACATTAAATACTTTTTAGGAGTGATAAATATGTCTAACATTAAACGTGGCGAAATATATTATGCCGACCTTAGTCCAGTAGTAGGCTCGGAACAGGGCGGAGTAAGACCAGTACTTATTATACAAAACGATGTAGGTAATAAATATAGTCCTACCGTTATTGCAGCAGCAATTACTAGCCGTCATGATAAGGCAAAGTTGCCGACTCATATTGAGTTAAATGCATCGCAATATGGTTTGGCTAAGGATAGCGTTGTGTTACTTGAACAGGTTCGTACTTTAGATAAACAACGTCTAAAAGAACGAATGGGTTCTTTGGATAATAGCTCTATGAACAGAGTAAATAACGCACTTTCAATAAGTTTTGGTCTTATGTAATGTTTCGACATATAGTTATCCATTAGATAACGTTATCATATATTGAAAGATTGGGGAAGTTTTTGTACTTCCCCAATTGTATTAGTGTTCATTATAAGAATCTAAATTAAGCATAAAAATAAAGTATAGATAGAACTATCTATACTTTAATGACCCCTACGGGAATCGAACCCATGATTCCACCGTGAAAGGGTGGCGTCTTAACCGCTTGACCAAGGGGCCTTATATAATATAATAAATTAAGTTCAGAAACTTATAAAATACTAAATGCACTTTAATATGACCCGTACGGGAATTGAACCCATGATTACGCCGTGAAAGGGCGTCGTCTTAACCTCTTGACCAACGGGCCTTATATAGCGATGGTGAGATTCGAACTCACGACCAATCGGGTATGAACCGAGTACTCTAGCCAACTGAGCTACATCGCCATGTATAACATTGCATAGAATCTTTAGATTCATTCTTGCGACTATATTAGTATACTACAAAGATGTTAAAAAGTCAAGCATTTTTTCAATAAAAATCAAGTTTGTTAAATATGCACAAACTTGATTTTTATATTAACGAATTATTAGTACAACATTACTAACTTTTCTTTTTAGCTACAATAAAGACATTTTCCTCAATAATTTCATAGCTACTGTCTATATCATCTATATTGTAAAATATTCTATATTGAGGCAAAGTAACGGTTGAGTATGAGAATTTGAAACCAATAGAAGAATAATCAAAGTCATAGATAATACCTTCATAAGTACCACCAAGGGTCTGTTCAAAGATACTCTCTACGTCTACAATTTTATATCCAGAAACGCTACCATTTTTTAACTTGTCTAAGTTTGTATAGTTCAAAGTAATACTAGCATTAGCCAATTCAGCACTTAAAACGTTTTGAACAGTTTTAGCATCGGCAAGAGCTTGTTTTGCTTTAGCTTTCTGTATGTATCCCATCATATTTGGAACTAAGATTGCTGCTAAAACACCTATTATAGCTATTACCACTATCAATTCAACTAAAGTAAAACCTTTTAATGTATTTTTTTTCATAGAAAAAACCTCCCCTTAAATGTTTAAAACTATGAAATATGTTCATCTTTCTAAGGTTATTTTATCATTGAAACTTGTAAAAGTCAATATGGAATTATATTTTCTATCCTTTAGATAATAAGTAATAATTTTCTTGGTGTAAAGTGTACAAAATGTGAAATATAATATTAGGAAGGCTTTAAGAGTTAAAGTATTCCACTATATCTAACGTTTCTTTTTGTGGTAAGATGCAAAGTCAAACCTAATCTGTTCGGTGATAAACGTTAATATCTCTGTAGTGTAGTCCATAATTTCGGTTACAGTTTTGGTATCTATATCGAGCTGGATATCTGCAGGGTAACGAGTTTCTATGTAGTATCTGTTTAGTAGGGTACACTTTTCTAACCATTGTGAGAAGTGTTCATCGCATACCATAGCTTGTTTGCACAACCAAGTTAGATTGTGACCATCATATAGTTTATGTTTCTTAAATAGTAGATATCCTTTTAAAGACTTTTCGATGCACTGTTGACAATGAAACGCTACATTATTATAGCAACGTACATCTTCTAATAGGTTTTTAGCAGACATATAGTCTAAATTGGAATAGAATAGCCAATCGAAGTAGCGTCTGCTATCGCCATCACGATAACCTCTCCCCATAGAGCCACACCCCCTGTGAATATATTTTGTATGCGAACGTAGTAGTATCTTCTTTAAGATATAGCCATTCCGATGCCCTATAGATTACTATATCGTATGGAATTTCACTATCCACATCGATATATATCTTACATTCAAGTTCCGATATGCTAGAGATATCATCACTAACTATAAGGGCAATTTTAAAAGATATTAACTCATTTAGATTGTTTATCTTTTTACTGGTTAGTACTATACTTTTAGGTTCATACTTAGCACCAATGGTATCTGCTATCATTTGAATCTCTTTTTCTACCATAACATAAGACTCCTTTCAGATTTATAATTGAGTAACGTCACAATCTATTATATATATTATTATATATCAAAATCCTTTTAATTTCAATACAATATCTATTATTATATATAATTATTTCTATTATGGTTCTAAAGATATCACAATGAGAGAAGTACCATACTATATGTTTATAAATATGCATTTTAGAATGGATTATATGTATAAAATTAGGTTAAATATACCCAAAAATGAATAATAATTCAGTGCAATATTAACAATAAATTTTGAAATCGGCTGAAAAGGTTTAAAATATCTTGACGTTTTAATATTTACGGTGTATAATTTAAATTAATCCGTAAAGTTCGGAAAAACATTAAAGATTATTTTTTTAAGGAGATTTTCATATGGCTAAAGAAATTAAAAAAGTAGTACTTGCATACTCTGGTGGTCTTGATACTTCTATAATCATTCCATGGCTAAAAGAGAACTACAATAATTGTGAGGTTGTTGCAGTATCTGGTAATGTAGGTCAAGGTACTGAGTTAGATGGCTTAGAGGAAAAGGCTATCAAGACTGGAGCATCTAAACTATATATTGAGGATTTAACCGATACTTTTATTAACGATTTTGTCTTTCCAACCGTTCAAGCTGGTGCTATTTATGAAAATAGATATATGTTAGGTACATCTTTTGCTAGACCTATCATAGCTAAGAGAATAGCTGAAATTGCTATTGCTGAGGGTGCTGATGCTATCTGTCATGGTTGTACTGGTAAGGGTAATGACCAAGTTAGATTTGAGTTAGCTATCAAGGCTTTTGCTCCTGATATGCAGATTATCGCTCCTTGGAGAGTTTGGGACTTAAAGTCAAGAGATGAAGAGATAGACTATGCAGAAGCACACAATATCCCTCTAAAGATTAACAGAGAAACTAACTACTCTAAAGACAAGAACCTATGGCACTTATCACATGAGGGCTTAGACCTTGAAGACCCTGCTAATGAACCTCAATACGAAAAAGAAGGTTTCTTAGAGATGGGTGTATCACCAATTCAAGCTCCAGACAAGCCAACCTATGTAACTATCCACTTTGAAAAAGGTGTTCCTACTGCTATTGATGGCGTTCAAATGGGCGGTGTAGACATAGTTAAGACTTTAAATAAACTTGGTGGCGAAAATGGTATAGGTTTGGCTGATTTAGTTGAAAACCGTCTAGTAGGTATGAAATCTAGGGGTGTATATGAAACTCCAGGTGGTGCAATACTATATCATGCACACGAGGTTTTAGAAACTATTACTATTGATAAGGAAACCGCTAGAATGAAACAGTATATTGGAATTAAGTTTGCTGACATAGTTTACAACGGTCAATGGTATACTCCTTTAAGAGAGGCTTTATCTGCTTTTGTAACTGAAACTCAAAAGACCGTTACTGGCGATGTTAAACTTAAACTCTATAAGGGAAATATCATCAATGCAGGTGTTACTTCTCCATACACTCTATATGATGAAGAAGTCGCTACTTTCGACGAAGACCACGTTTACAATCAAAAGGATAGTGCTGGATTTATTAATCTATTTGGTCTACCTATTAAGGTTAAGGCTAAACTTGATGCTAAAAGGAACAATGGCTAATAGTATTATTTAGAATATTTCCGCAGTTATGTAGGAGAAGTTTTCTTAATATTTTTTAGGTTTACTTCTCTCTATACTGCGGTTTTTTGATTATATCAAATCTATTGCGTATGTAATAATACCATCTATTGCATACCTATACATAATTATTAAATAAAAGGAGTTGAACTTTATGGAAAACTTTGAAAACGTTGAAAATAACAATCTACCAAAAGTTAAGTATGAACACTATTCAAGAGAACCTATATGTATCACTGATGATGAATTCGCAGGTTCTGAGTTCATAAGGTGCGGTCTTGAAGGTTGTACGTTTAGTGAACTAAACCTATCTACTTCAATATTTCAAGATTCTAATATGGAAAAATGTGAATTCGCTAGGTTGAGCTTATCATCTGTAATATTTGAACAGTCTAACATGGAATGTACTGCTTTCTCTGCTGTAGACCTAAATTACAGTACCTTCGATAATGTATATATGGACCATTCTACTATTACTAATGCAAGTTTTGCTAATGTCGTTTTAGAGTATGTAAACTTTGAAAGTGCTAACATATCGCAAGTTAATATGTCTAATACTAGTATGGACGATGTACATCTAACTGGTTCTACTTTCGATAAGTGCAATGTCGATAACGTTAAGTTTAAGGATTGTGACTTTAGCAATACCATTATTGAGTCTAGTAACATAGATGGTCTAGTTATTAATGGTGTGAACATTGCTGAATTACTTGCTAATTTAACATAAATTGTTAATAATAAACTTAGCAATGGGCAATGAAAAGTCGGTATACCTTGATAACACTAGGTTAATTAATACATACTAAGTATGCATATCGCACTCTGTAAAATTACCGAGCGTGATTTGAAACAAAAGCATAGTATACTATATTATGTTATAGAAGTGATGTTATATTACTTCTATAACATAATAAATATATCAACTATATTTGGGGGTCTTATTATGGCTAAAATGTGGGCAGGAAGATTTTCTAAAGAGGTTGACGAAAGCGTAAACGCTTTTAACTCTTCAATCTCTTTCGATGGCAGAATGTTCGCTCATGATATTAAGGGCAGTATTGCACACGCTACTATGTTAGGTGAGTGCGGTATTATTACTAAAGAGGATAGTTTACAGATTATAGATGGTTTAAAAGATATCCTTAAGGATATTCAAAACGGTACATTACAGTTAGATATGTCTGCGGAAGATATTCATATGTTTATTGAGGCTGAACTTACTAAGCGACTCGGTGACGTTGGTAAGCGTCTACACACTTCTAGGTCGAGAAATGACCAAGTTGCTTTAGATATTAGGCTCTACCTTAGAGATGAGATTACACAAATCTCTAAACTTTTACAAGAGTTAGTATCTACACTTTGTGACATTGCAGAACAGCATATCGAAACCGTTATGCCTGGTTATACTCACTTACAAAGAGCTCAACCTATTACCTTTGGACATCACTTAATGGCATATGCTCAAATGTTTTTAAGAGATATAGATAGGTTAAATGATACCTATAAGCGTATGAATTATTGTCCACTAGGCAGTGGTGCTTTAGCTGGTACTACTTACAATATAGATAGACAGATGACTTCTGACCTACTTGGCTTTACCGCACCTATGCAGAACAGTCTTGACGGTGTTTCTGATAGAGATAGTTGCATTGAGTTAGCTAATACTATTGCTATGATTATGATGCACCTATCAAGAATATCTGAAGAGGTTATTATGTGGTGTTCTTGGGAGTTTAAGTTCGTGGAATTAGACGATGCTTACTCTACGGGTTCTTCTATTATGCCTCAGAAGAAGAATCCTGATATTACTGAACTCATTAGAGGTAAGGCTGGTAGAACTACGGGAAATTTAGTAACTTTGCTATCTATGATGAAAGGTCTTCCTTTGGCTTACAATAAGGATATGCAAGAGGATAAAGAGGCTATCTTTGATTCGGTTGACAATGTTAAACTATGTTTAAGTACATTTATTCCTATGTTAAAAACTATGAGAGTCATTAAGGAAAATATGAGAAAAGCATCTGCTAAGGGATTTATAAATGCTACCGATTGTGCAGACTATCTAGTTAAGAAAGGTTTGCCTTTCCGTGATGCTTACAAGATTACTGGTCGCTTAGTTGCTATATGCATTGAAAAGGATTTGACTCTTGAAACTCTACCTATTGAACAGTATAAAGAACTTTCGGAAACTTTCGACACCGACGTTTATAACGCTATTAGTTTGGATACTTGTATTAACCAACGTACTTCTTTTGGTGGCCCTGCTCCTAGTGAAGTGAAACGTCAAATTGAGGTTACTCGTAACGCTTTGAAAGGATAGTTTCTATTGTTTAATAAAAAGATTTTTTTTCGCTGTCTAATATGTTTTGTAGTTTGGCTTATAGGTCAGATTATAATCTTAAATATCTATTTGGAAAAACCTTACATAGTTTCTAGGGTTTGGGGTATTGTTTGCATATTAGCCATTGTGGTGATTAATGTAATAATCGGCTTTAAGAAAGATGATAGATAGTTCACTATATGACCATGCTATGTGAACGCTTTCTTTATTAAAACGTTCTATATGGTCATTTATATTTAGTTTATAGATTGGAGTGGTTTTATACTTTATGGTTAAGGTTTATATAGACGGTCAAGAGGGTACTACTGGTTTGAAGATTATTGAAAGGTTTCAAAACCGTAAAGATATCCAACTTATTAAGATAGATGAGGATATGAGAAAAGACGCTAATGAAAGAAAACGCCTTATAAACTCCTCTGATTATACTTTTTTATGCCTACCAGATGTTGCATCTAGGGAAGCGGTATCCTTTATAGATGAGGATAATCATCATACTAGAATTATTGATGCTTCTACGGCTCACAGAACTAATCCCGATTGGGCTTATGGTTTCCCCGAACTTTCATTACAGTATCGTGAAAAGATTGCTAAGTCTAATAGAGTGGCAGTTCCTGGTTGTTATGCTAGTGGGTTTAATTCTATAGTATATCCATTGGTAGCTAATGGCTACCTTCCTAAAGACTATCCAGTGTTCGCTTACGCTACTAGTGGATACAGTGGTGCAGGTAAAAAAGCTATAGCAATATACGAAAGTGATAACAAGCCTAATGAGTATAACAGTCCTAGACAGTATGCTTTGACTCAACAACATAAGCACCTTCCTGAGATGCAAAAGGTTTGTGGCTTGACGTATCAGCCTATGTTTAATCCTATTATTTGCGACTACTTTAGCGGTATGGTAGTATCTGTGCCTATTCAGACTAGAACCTTAGATAGAAAGGTTACTCCTCAAGAGATTTATGAGATGTATCTAAAACATTATGACGGTGCTAACTTCGTTAAGGTAGAACCTCTAGGGGGTGTGGGCGTTCTTGCTGATGGTTTCCTTGCATCTAATACTCTTAGTGGTTACAATGGTATGCAAATCTTTGTATTTGGCAACGATGAACAGATACTTCTATGTTCTCGTTTGGATAACTTAGGCAAGGGTGCATCTGGTGCGGCAGTTCAATGCCTTAACATTATGATGGGTATTGATGAAACTACTGGTCTACTATAAAAAATCATGCAAGGAATTGGTTTTATATGGATATGAAACTTTTAGAGGGTTTCAATGCTATTGATGGTGACCTTTGTACACCTCAAGGATTTATTTTAGATACCTTTGAATATCAGTTTAATGGCTTGGTTAATGATATATCTATTTTAGTTGCAGATAATCCTTGCATTGTGGCTTTTAAATGCTTTAGTAATACCGATAACAACGTTTATAACTTTAAACATCTACAAGATACTAGAGGAATCGCTCAAGCAGTCGTTATAGACGCACCAAAAAACTTTTGGGATTTCGCTCAAGATGTATCTCATCAATTGGGTTTGTACAATGAAAACTTTCTGTTAGCTTTTGGCTCGAATGGATTTATATCTAACCGTTCGGAGTTCGCTATTCAGTTGGATATATGCGGAGTAACTTGCTATTTTGGTATATCAAGGTTTAGTGACTGTGTTTATATAACTTCCGATGTTGCTATTACCTATGATATGCTTAGCTTAGCATTGAATGATATAAACTACTCATTAATTGATAGCAGTATGGTTTGTATAGTTACTTCTGGACAGGCTGGAAATATGGCTATTACTAAAGATAATTATCTTTTTAACGTCTTTAAAGAGGCTCTACAGTGTATTATAGATAATCTTTATTGACTCATAATATATGTTTTCTAAGAGGTTTTGTTTATGGAAAAGATTACTAATAATATTCGCTCTCAAGTGCTTATAGATGCACTTCCTTATATTCAAAAGTATAATAACAAGATTGTTGTTATTAAGTATGGTGGAAACGCTATGACTAATGAAGAACTCAAACAAGCCGTTATGAGTGATATAGTCTTACTATCTTTGGTGGGTATTAAGGTGGTGTTAGTGCATGGCGGAGGCCCTGAGATTAATGATATGCTTAAAAGACTAAACATTGAAAGCAAGTTTATAAACGGTCTACGCTATACCGACAAGGATACTATAGATGTCGTGAAGATGGTTCTATCTGGTAAGGTGAATAAGGAACTCGTTTCACTACTACAACAGCACGATGGCAAGGCTATCGGTCTATGTGGTATAGATGGTAAGATGCTTTTAGCTGAAAAGATTCAGTCCGATGTTGATTTGGGTTTCGTTGGCAAGATTAAGAAGGTTAATACTAAACCTATCTTAGATGCCTTAAACAATGGGTACGTTCCCGTAATTGCTACCGTTGGTGTCGGTGAAGATGGTCAAACCTATAACATTAATGCCGATACTGCATCTTCTAGGATAGCATCGGAGTTGGGTGCTGAAAATTTAATCTTGATGACCGATATAGTAGGTCTATTAAGAGATAAGGATAATCCTAGTACCTTGATAAACTCCGTAAACGTTTCAGAAGTTCCTTTTATGAAACGTCAAGGTATTATATCTGGTGGCATGATTCCTAAGATAGATTGCTGTGTAGAGGCTGTTCGTCGTGGCGTTAAACGTACTTCTATTATAGATGGTAGAGTACCTCACTCTATACTTATAGAACTGCTCTCTAATGAGGGTATTGGTACTCAGTTTAAGTAATATTATGAGAAATAAGTTATTTCAAGTTACTACTCAACCTACTTTGAAGATGTATAAAAAACTTAACAAGATGAACTCTCAGCGTTCTATTAGTTTAAGATTCTTTTTAGTACTATCTTGTATGTTGGGAGTGTTTGGTGTGTATTCTATAGTTAGATACATCTTAGATACTTCTGTAGGTGGATTGGGTAAGGGAATATTTGGCATATTGATAAATATAGCTTTCGTTGTGTTCTATCTAAAGGGTCACGAACTTTTGGCAGAGAAATCTATGCGTATGCAAGGTAAAGATGCCTATTTAGAGATATTCTCTACCTTCTACGATGACAGAGTAAACGTTAGAACCTCTAAAACTAAAGGTTCAATACCTTTAAAGTGCATAAATAGGTTGTATGAAGA
Source organism: Ruminococcus sp. (assembly GCA_021200215.1). Lineage (GTDB taxonomy): Bacteria > Bacillota > Clostridia > Oscillospirales > Ruminococcaceae > UBA5884. The sequence continues at coordinate 35,567 of JAJQGV010000029.1, forward strand.
TAATCAATACTACTACCTATCTTATGATAATAAGAACGTTGCTAAAAGCTACATAGTAATCGATAAGGACGGTTTTACCTTGGGTGATTCTATGGCTTTTAAAGAGTTTATAAATAAGAAGATATCTTTAAATAGAGAAAATCGTAAAAAGATGAAGAAGTTAAACAGAATTGGTAGGAATAGTTAATTAAATTGTGGAGGGATTTTATTTTGAATACTATTGAACAGTTTAACTCTCATGTTATGCAAACCTATGGCAGATTGCCTATAGTCGCTGAAAAAGGCGATGGAAGAACTTGCATAGATGAGAATGGAAAAGTATATATAGATTTAGGTAGCGGAATAGGTACTAATTCTCTTGGCTACTGCGATGAAGATTGGGCTAAGGCTGTATCTGAACAGGCCTTTAAGTTACAACATACTTCTAACTATTACTATACTAAGGTTCAAGCAGATTTTGCAGAAAGACTCTGTAATGTTACTGGTTATGACAAAATCTTCTTTGGTAATAGCGGTGCTGAGGCTAATGAGTGTGCTATTAAGTTGGCTAGAAAGTACAGTTTCGACAAGTACGGAATGGATAGGCATAATATTATTACTCTAGTAAACTCTTTTCATGGCAGAACTTTATGTACTCTTTCGGCTACTGGTCAGGATAGTTTCCATAATTACTTCTTTCCTTTCGTCGAGGGGTTTATCAACGTTAATGCTAACGATATTCAAGATTTAAAGTCTAAGTTAGATGGTTCTATATGTGCTATTATGGTTGAGTTTATCCAAGGTGAGGGCGGAGTTATTCCATTAGACAGAGAGTATATAAAAGAAGTGGAAAATATCTGTAAAGAGAATGATATTCTTTTCATAGCAGATGAGGTTCAAACTGGTGCGGGTCGTACGGGAACTTTCTTAACATCTCAAGCGTTTGGAGTTAAGCCAGATGTTACTACTATGGCTAAAGGTCTTGCAGGTGGTGTGCCTATTGGTGTTTGTTTGACTACTAATCAATTTGGTGACGTTCTAGTGAAAGGAACTCATGGCTCTACATTTGGGGGTAATCCATTGGCTTGTGCAGGTGGTATAGCTGTTATAGATAAGGTTGCTACTCCACATTTCTTAGATGAGGTTACTAAGAAAGGAGAGTATATTAAAGAGAAACTATCTAAGTGTAGTGAGGTGGATAATATCTGTGGCATGGGCTTAATGCTTGGTATATCACTTAAGACTAAAAAAGCTAGTGATATTTTAGTTAAAGCTTGTGACAACGGTCTATTGATTCTTACAGCTAAGGAAAAAATTAGACTTCTACCACCTTTAAATATTACATATGATGAGCTTGATATGGGCTTGAATATTCTTATTAGGTTGCTTGAAGAATAATTATGACTTATCTATTTTATTTTAGCATGGAAAGAGGTGAAAATCGCTTATTATGCGATTGGGTTTATGAAATTAGTAGTTAATCAAAAGGGTAACAAAATGTTTGCAACTAAGAAAGACGATTCTAAAAATGTTGTATTTAGTATGGTTAAAAAAGGTCTACTTTCTAATACTCGTGTGGAGTTGTACAACAAGATGGGGTATCTTCTATATTCTTTAAAGTCCGATAAAAAAAGTAGACGTGCTAACTTTGATGTGTTTTTGAACGAAAAGATTGTTATGAAGGCATCTTGTACGGCAACATTTTTAAATCCAGCTATAGCTATTAAGTATTTGGATATTACTTATATACTTAGAAGTACCGATAAGATGAAGTTTATAGTGATTAAAGACAAGGAAGAGATAGGTAAAATCAATGTGATGGAAACTTTAAAAGGTGATTTACAGTTCGATATGGATATTGATGACGAATCCTTTGAGGACTTCATGTTGCTATTTAATCAGATGATTTATATGTCTTTCTATGGTAAAGATAATCGATAAGAACGGTTATATCGTTCTAAAATAAATGTTATTATATTATTTTTTGGAGGTTTTTATTATGAAACATCTTTTAAAGATGCTCGATTTGAGTACTGATGAGATTTTGGATATATTAGATACCGCAGACCAACTTAAGTATGAGTTGAAGAATGGTATTCCACATGAACACTTGAAAGGTAAAACTTTAGGTATGATATTTCAAAAGGCATCTACTAGAACTAGAGTTTCTTTTGAAACTGGTATGTATCAGTTAGGTGGTCACCCTTTATTCCTATCTTCTAAAGATTTACAGATTGGCAGAGGTGAACCTGTTCAAGATACTGCTAGAGTGCTTTCTCGTTACTTAAGCGGTATTATGATTAGAACCTTTGAACAGTCTGAAGTTGAAGCTCTTGCAGAATATGGTTCTATACCTATTATTAATGGTTTAACTGACTTCTGTCACCCTTGTCAAGTTCTTGCCGATTTAATGACTATTCGTGAGTTTAAAGGCTCTTTTGATGGTCTTAAAATGTGCTATATAGGTGATGGTAATAATATGGCTAACTCTTTAATAGTTGGTGGTTTAAAAGTTGGTATGGACGTTTCTATTGCTTGCCCTAATGACTATCAACCCGATAAGCAGGTTCTTGACTTTACTAAAGACTTCGATAACAAGTTCTTTATGACTGACAAACCTCTTGAGGCTTGCAAAGATGCTGATATTGTATTAACTGATGTTTGGGCATCTATGGGTCAAGAGGGTGAGGCTGAAAAGCGTAAGGTTGCGTTCGCTGGTTATCAAATTAATGATGAGGTTATGGCTCTTACCAATCCAGAATGCCTTGTTATGCACTGTCTACCTGCTCACAGAGGTGAAGAAATTACTGCTGATGTCTTTGAGGCTCATGCTAAAGAAATCTTTGAAGAGGCTGAGAATCGTCTACACGCTCAAAAAGCCGTTATGGTTAAGCTTATGGCTGATTAGTTTTAATTGATAGTTAATCGGAACGCTTGGCGTTCCGATTTTTTAGTCATATTTCACAAAAAATTCATGAAAATATCTTAAAATTTTGGTTTGACATTTTATAAAAATCGTGATATAATAATAAAGTCGCTTGATGAGGAAGCGAGTGGAACGAATTAAAACCCACAAGATATACCTCAAAAAAATTTTTGAGAATTTTTAAAAAAAGTTCTTGACAAATCACAAATAATGTGATATACTTAAATAGTTGCGTGAGAAATTCATCACGGAATGAG